>NZ_BAAGZO010000006.1:0-362657 GCF_054778395.1 Nocardioides korecus
GCGGAACACCATCCGCAACCAGCCGCCGAATCAAAGCCCAATCCTCCACTGAGATCACCCATCCAATCTGTCTGGGTGGCCTCGTTTTCGACCGTCGCTATGGCCTCGTTTTCAAGCGTCGTCGACAGGCGGGTGTCTTTGCGGGGTGTCATTGGGTAGCCGGAGCGTTCAGGTTCCTGCCGAGAGCCGTCGGAGGATCAGCTGACCTCAGTCTGGACAAGGCACCGCCGTCTTTTCGCGCACGGATCGGCACGCGGAGCCCGTCGCGCGCGGATCCCGCTTCGGTGGAACGTTGCCTCAGGCGATCGGGGTGTTGGCAGCGCTCGAATGATGGAGGCGTACCTCGACGGTGGGGTATGAAGCCTCCGCTGTCTAGGTACGGGCTCGGTCTCGTGTGACCGAACTGCCACTTCGTCGACCGCGCATGCCGCGATGCGGCAGGCTCCGCGGACTATCGTCGGCACGTGCCGACACTCGAGGCCGCACTGTGTGCGGCGGCAGCTGGTGACCCGCAGGCGATGGGATCGGTGTACGACGCGTCCTGTGGACCGGCCTGGAGGCTCGCGCTGTGCCTTGTCGGAGACGGCGACCGCGCCTCGCAGCTCATGGTCACCACCTATGCGGAGGTCTGGGCCCGGGCCGACGAAGGTGCGCGGTCTCCCCTGACACCGCAGACATGGGTGTTGACGCTGTTGCAGCAGGGTGCGTCGGAGTTTACCGACCGCCCGGCGATGCTCCCTGACGCCGACATCTCGGGGCTCCGCCAGCGGATGCTAGATCTTCGCCGGCGGATCGCCGGCGCCGTCGCCCGTGCCGGACCGCCCCGCTAACCGTCCTCGGTCGAGCCGAGTGATGCTGCCGTTCATTGAGCGACGGTCTCCACGCCTTCGACGAGCTGTCGATGAAGGAACGACCGCCGCCATCGTGACCGACGAGAACTGCACCCGGTCGTCCGACCAGTAATCCACCGACAGCCGCACCGGTGGCGGCGCCGTGCAAGCCGTCGAGCTAGCGTTCCCGGTGTGACGTTGAATCATGTAAGGCGAGGGAGCGGCAGACCGCTGTTGCTGGTGCATGGTCTGGGCGCGGGGTGGCGGTCTTGGTCCCCGATCCTTGACGAACTGGCCGAGCGGCGTGAGGTGATCGCCGTCGACCTCCCGGGGTTCGGCGATACGCCGCCGTTGACCGGTGAGGTCTCGATCGCCACCCTGACCGACTCCGTCGCGGAGTTCATCCGCGAACAGGGCTTGGACGGGGTCTCGACCGTCGGCCAGTCGATGGGCGGCCGAATGGTGCTCGAGCTCGCCCGGCGAGGCGTCGGCGGCGACACCGTGGCGTTGGACCCGGGCGGCTTCTGGAGCGACCGCGAGCTCGTCGTCTTCGGCGCCACGCTGCGGCCGTCGATCGCTCTGGTCCGAGCGCTGCGCGGCATGCTGCCAGCCCTGCTCGGCAGCGCTGTGGGACGGACGCTGCTGCTCGCTCAGCTGTCGGCGCGACCCTGGGCGCTCTCGCGCGAGACCGTACTCCCAGACGTGCGAGGGCTGGCCGACTCCCCGGCGACTGGCGCCGCCCTGGACGCCCTGACCAAGGGACCCAAGCAACAGGGAGCCCCGGCTGGCACAGCACCTGGACGGGTCACGATCGGCTGGGGTCGTCGTGACCTGGTGACCGTGCCGAGACAGGCCGCACGTGCCACGGAGCTGTTCCCCGACGCGGTGTTGCACTGGTTCGAGAAGTGCGGTCATTTTCCACAGTGGGACGCACCGAGCGAAGCCGTCCGGCTGATCCTGGACAGCACCGACTGACGTTCGCGGCCCGGCCACACGACGGCTGCACTCCGTTGCCTGCCGCCCCGGTACGCGACGCGTGACCAGCGGGATGCGATCGGCACAGGCGACAGCTCGCGGTTTGGTTGAGGACACTCAGGCTTCGCGCTTGAGCAGGATCGCGGTGAACTGCTGGCGCGTGCCCCAGGGCGTGACGTGGTCCTCGCCGCTGGTCGACAGCAACTCGTAACCGGGAAACTCCGCAGCAAGCTCTGCGTGGGTGTAGCGCACGATCGGCAGTCCGCTGCAGGTCAGCGGACCGTCGGGACCGAAGGTCGCGACCACGACGAACCCTCCGGGCTCCAGACAGTGCTCCAGAGAGCGCCGGTAGTCGTCGCGCTCGTCCTCCTCGGTCAGGAAATGGAAGA
Source organism: Nocardioides korecus (assembly GCF_054778395.1). Classification (NCBI taxonomy): domain Bacteria; kingdom Bacillati; phylum Actinomycetota; class Actinomycetes; order Propionibacteriales; family Nocardioidaceae; genus Nocardioides; species Nocardioides korecus. The sequence goes on from NZ_BAAGZO010000006.1 coordinate 2,195, forward strand.
CGGCGCGGTCGTGCCACAGCGCGAACTGACGCGGCGGACGGAAGTCGAGGACGTCGGCGACGCCGAGGTCGAGGCGTCCGGGAACCTCGCCGACTCTTTCTCGCACCGTGGTGAGCGCGGTCTGTGACAGGTCGATCGCGGTCAGGTCGGTGTAGCCGCGCTCGACGAGATGGTCGACCAACGTCGACCAGCCGGCACCCACGTCGATCACCGAGCGGTCGACCCCCAGGCCGGTCTCGTCGACCAGCCCCAAGGACAGCTCCGGCACGGACTGCCACCACGAGACGCCGTCCTCGTCCTTGCCGTCGTGGACGTTCTCCCAGTAGTCGGAGCGGGCGACCGCATCCGACGGTCGGAGCGGGGTGGCGGGTGCAGGTTCCATGGGGCGACACTAGCTCCGGTGGTCTCTTCCAGGGCCGACGAGATCCGTCATTGTTTCGTTGCATGTCCATCCGGGAGCGCGGGCCTGCTCATCGCGTAGATTGCGCCAATGGTCTCCACCGGTACGGCCCCGACCAGCACCCCGCTGGGTGATGTAGCCCGACTCATCGACGGGGGCGACATGGATTGCGGCAGCGGACTGCTGCTCCTCATTACTCGCGCGATGCGACGACTCGACGGCGGAGATCTGCTCGCCATCCGAAGTGCCGAGTCCAGCGTCGTCACCGATCTGCCCGTCTGGGCCGAGCTCGTCGGGCATGAGATCGTCGGCGAGTTGGCCGAGACCGGGACGGGGCCCTGGTGGTTCACCGTGCGCAAGGACGGGGCCAGCGCGGACGGGGTGGTCCGACCGGACGCGGGGACCGTCTTCAGCACCGGGAGCCGTACACCGGTGGGTCACCGGCTGTGGGCCTACACCAACTTCGACTGCAACCTGGCCTGCCTCTACTGCTGCGCGGAGTCCTCTCCGAAAGCCTCGCCCCGGCGTCTGGATCCCGACGTCGTCGGGCCGCTCTTCGCTCAGTTTCGCGAGCAGGGTGGCAGGGAGCTGCTGCTCACCGGTGGCGAGCCGTTCATGCACCCGCAGCTCGGTGAGCTCGTCGATGCCGCAGCCGGCCTCGAACGCACCATCCTGACCAACGCGATGATCTTCGGCCGGGGCCGCCGTCGCGAGCTGCTCGAGTCGATCGATCGGGACGTGGTGATGCAGGTCAGCCTCGACTCCGCGAGCCCCGAGATCCACGACAAGATGCGCGGAGCCGGGTCGTGGGCCCGCGCCCTCGACGGGATTGGTCTGGCCCACTCACTGGGTTTCCGGGTCAAGATCGCAGCCACGCGGTTCGACGAGGACCCGGAAGGGGTGAGGGAGTTGCACGAGCGTCTCGACCAGGAGGGCATTGCTCAGGAGGACAGGGTCATCCGCCCGGTCGCAGCCGAGGGTTTTGCTGAGGGCGGCATTCACGTGTCCATCGACTCGCTCGAGCCTGAGCCGGTCATCACCGCCAACGGCGCGTGGTGGCACCCGGTCGCGATCACGAACCCGAACATGAGGATCGCCGACGCACCCCTGGACCTCGAAGAGATCTTCGGGGTCGTTCGTGACACGTTGCAGGTGCAGGATGCTGCCTCGGCCGCCGGTCGGGAGGTGTTCCGCTGTGCGTGAGTCGCTGATGACCAACGCCAGGGCCCGACTGGGTTGGGCGCTCGATCCGGCTCCTGCCGACAATCCCCGTGCTCAGTCGATCGCCTTCACCGTGCTGCGGATCCTGCTGGGCCTGATGTGGCTCTACAACGTGTCGTGGAAGCGCGCACCGGACTTCGGCAAGGACGCCGGGAACGGGCTCTACAAGTTCACCACCTACGCGGTTGACTATCCCGTGCTGGCGCCGTACGCCTGGGTGACCGACCACCTGATCCTCCCGGTGTTCCCGGTCTTCGGCTGGGTCGTGCTGATCGCGGAGACGGCCCTGGCCGTGCTGTTGCTGACCGGGACCCTCGTCCGCCTCGCGGCGCTCATCGGGGTCGCCCAGTCGCTGGCGATCGGGCTGTCGGTCGCCTATGCGCCCCACGAGTGGCCTTGGTCCTACTTCCTGATGATCGGCGCCCACCTCGTGCTGGTCTTCGCCGCCGCAGGTCGCGTCCTGGGCACCGACGGACTCCGCGCGGGCACCACGTCGGCACGCACCCTGGGCCACGTCTGGGCCGGGGTGGCGCTCGTCGCCGGCGCGATCTCGCTCGTCCGGTCCTTCGGCGACCCGTTCGCAGCCCGCGGCCCGGACCTGGGCAACAGCGACCCGTCGCTGTCGCTGGGCTCCTACAACCTCATCGGCTCCCTGGTGCTCGTCACCGTCGGCGTGCTGCTGCTGGTCGGTGTACGTCTCACGGTGCCCTGGGCCCTTCAGGCTGCGGCCGCCCTCGGGCTGCTCGCCGGCCTCTTGCTCCATGCCCAGCTGGGCTTCAGCGACCCGGTCCTCGGCGGCAACCCCACGTCGGCCGCTGTCTTCTTCTCCCTCGCCCTGGTCGCCTTCCTCGTGGGGCGGGCACCATCGCCCGGTTCGATCGCCCACACCCCCTCTTCCGCCCGAACAGAGAGCACCCAGCCATGAGCGCGACCCGTCCGCCGTACCCGATCCCGAGCTTCGCGACCAGTCGGCGTGGCCTGTTCATGGGTGCCTCGGGTCTGGTGCTCCTCGCCGCCTGCGGCAACGACGACCAGTCGTCGAGCAAGAGAGCGGGCGGGACTACCTCGGGTGCCGGACCGCTCCCGATCTCGGCGATCCCCGACCAGGACCCGGAGGTGCTCAACCGGCTGTACGGCGACGTGGCCGCGCGCTTCGCCAAGGCCACCGGTCTGGAAGTCACCTACACACCGGTCACGGAGTACCCCGCAGTCGTGCGGGGCTTCGAGGTCGGCGACATCGCCATCGCCTGGATGGGCGGCCTCACCGGCGTCCAGGCCGCGCAGCGCGTCAAGGGCGCCACGGCGTTCGCCCAGCGCGACATCGACGCCAAGTTCACCAGCCTCTTCATCGCGACCAAGAAGTCCGGTCTGGCGGCGTTCAAGAACGTCGACGGGTTGAGCGAGCTGGCCGGCCACTCGTTCACCTTCGGCTCCGAGACCTCGACGTCCGGGCGACTGATGCCGCAGTACTTCATGGACCAGGCAGGGCTCTCGCTCGACGACCTGGCCGGGCAGCCGGGCTTCTCCGGCTCCCACGACGCGACCATCGAGGCCGTCGCGTCCGGCAGCTTCGAGGTGGGAGCGGTCAACGAACAGGTCTGGAAAGCCACTGTCGAGGCAGGCAAGGTGGACCTGTCCGACGTCGTGGTGCTCTTCCGCACCCCTTCCTACTACGACTACCACTGGCTGGCCCGCCCCGACATCGACAAGGTCTACGGTGCCGGCACGCTCGACTCGGTCAAGGACCTGCTCTTCGGTCTCGACCCCACGGTGGCAAAGGACGCGGCTCTGCTCGACCTCTTCGGCGCCACGTCCTTCATCCCGACCGAGAACGGCAACTACGACCAGATCCGTGACGTCGCCGAGGAGCTGGGTCTGCTCGCGTGACTGAGACCGTCGTACGCCTCACCGGTGCCGGTCGCAGCTTCGGCGGCATGCGGGCACTAACCGGTGTCGACCTGGTCATCCGGGCGGGCGAGCGGGTGGCCGTCCTGGGGGCGAGTGGAGCCGGCAAGAGCACGCTGCTGGCACTGCTCAACGGTTCGCTGGAGCCCTCGGAGGGAAGCGTGGAGCTGTTCGGCGCCTCCGCCGCGGGACTCTCCCCGGGAGATCGCCGGAAGCTGCAGCGCCGCGTGGGCACGATTTCCCAGGGGCTCGACCTCATCGAGCAGGTGCGGGTCCTACACAACGTCAACGCGGGCCGCCTCGCCGAGTGGGGGACGCCGCGATCGCTGGCCTCGCTCCTGTGGCCCCGCCCCGACGCGCAGGCGACCGCCGCGCTCGAGGCGGTCGGACTCGACTGGGCCGTGCACGAGCGCACGGAGCGTCTCTCCGGGGGCGAACGTCAGCGCGTCGCCATCGCGCGCCTGCTCATCCAGAGGCCCGAACTGGTGCTCGCCGACGAGCCGGTCGCCAGCCTCGACCCGACCCGGGCGGCCGAGATCCTCGACCTGCTGGCTCGAGTGACCGACCAGTCGCGCACCGTGCTGGTGACCCTGCACCAACCTCAGCTGGCACGCGAGCACTGCACCCGTGCGATCGGGCTGCGCGAGGGGCGACTGGTCTTCGACACCCCGATCGGCGATCTCGCCCCCGAGCTACTCGACGACCTCTACGCACGGGCCTGAACACGATATGGGCTGCCTTGACTGACCTTCTCGACGTCGACCGTCCCGCGCCGGACCCGTCATCGGGGCCGCGCCCGGTGGGCGACCACTCCGCACCAGCGCGCCGCGTGTCCGGCCGGCAGGTGGCCCTGCGCCGGGGTGTCGGGACGCTGGCCGTTCTCCTGCCCCTCGTGTGGTCGCTGCGGCGCGCGCTGCCCGACGGCACGATCCTCAACAACGGTGGGGTCCCGCTCATCGGCGACCTGCTGAGCAAGGCACTGAGCCCCCGCCTGGACGGCGAGTTCCTGCACGTCGTTCTCCAGGCCACAGGCACCACCCTCGCCTTCGCGGCACTGGGCACGGCCGGAGCACTCGCGATCGGCCTGATGGGCGGGTTGGTGCTCAGCGACGTGGCCTGGTCGCGACGTCCCCCGTGGCCCCTACGCCCGCTGCGTGCCGGTCTGCGCGGACTCCTGGTCGCGGTCCGCTCGATCCACGAGCTGGTCTGGGCGCTGCTGCTCGTCAGCGTGCTCGGCCTCGACCCACTGGTGGCGGTCCTCGCGATCGCGCTGCCGTTCGGTGCCCAGACCGCCCAGGTCTTCGGGGACACCTTCGATGCCCTACCGACCCGCGCCCTTCGCGCCTTGCGAGACGCGGGCGCCCCGGCGCTGCCGGCGGTCGTGTTCGCGCTGCTACCCCCGGCCGGGCCCTTGATGCTCTCGTACTCCTTCTACCGCTTCGAGTGCGCGGTGCGCTCCACCGTGCTGCTGGGTGCGGTCGGCGTCGGTGGACTCGGTCAGGAGCTGGTGGTCAGCCTCAGCTCGCGTAACTGGGACGAGGTCTGGACCCTCATCGCGGCAGTCATCGTCCTCTCGGCACTCGTCGACGCCTGGAGCGGACGACTGCGCACTGACATGGCTGTCGCGAGCTGCTCGGAGTGGTCGGCCGGCGACAGCACCGGCGACGTCGGCGCTGCGGGCAGACGCCGCTCGCGCTCCAGATGGGCTCGATGGTCGACGATCGCCGTCGTCCCCGGGCTCATCATCGCGTGGGTCGCATCAGGGGTCTCGCTCTCGGGACTGACCAGTGACCGAACCCGGATGCTGACCGGTCGGCTCCTCGATGACCTGATCCCGCCGGCGCTGCCCCGCGGCGGTGCCGGCGAGGTGATCACTGCCGTGCTCGACACGCTGGCCATGGCGGTGCTGGCCATGGCCATCGCCGTGCTCATCACCGTCGTCGTGTCCCCATGGGCGGTGACGGCCCGACGGGGCGGAGGCCCGCCCGCCCCGCTCCCGGTACGATCCGCGAGGTGGCTCGCCTGGGCGGTCGCACGGCTCGTGCTGCTCGTGCTGCGATCGGTGCCACCGACGGTCTGGGCAGTGATCGCCCTGCTTGCCCTGTTCCCGGGCGTGCTGCCGGGGGCCCTGGCCCTCGGGGTCTACACGGGCGGAGTGCTCGGGCGGCTCGTCGCGGAGTCCTGGGAGAGCGTGAGCCCCGCCCCTCGCGAGGCGCTCAGGCGCGCCGGTGTGCCCGGCGCAATCGCGACAGTCGCGGCCGTGGTGCCGGCCTCGGCGCAGCAGCTGGTGACCTACACGCTCTACCGCTTCGAGATCTGCGTCCGCGAGACCGCCGTTGTCGGCATCGTCGGCGCAGCCGGCCTTGGCCGCCTGCTCGCGGAGAACCTCAATTTCTTCCGCTTCCCCGTCGTGACGACACTGCTGATCGCATCGTTCGCGGTGAGCCTCGCCAGCGAGGTCATCAGCCGCCGACTCCGCCACGCGATCCGGGCCTGACGAGGCGGGCCGGGCCGTCGATGTGCGTCTCATGCCACTGGTGGGTTGCGCCGTGACCGTGCAGGAATCGGTGAACGGGGCTGCGGTGGTGACACGTACCGTACCGATCTGGGAGCGGGGGAGGGGGGCTGCTAGAGCATGGAGCCGAGGTCGGACCCGACGGTGGGGTACGCCGCGGTGGCGGACTTGAGCTGACGGGTGGTGAGGCCGAGCTTGATGGCCAGACCGAGGGTGTTGATCAGTTCGCCGTACTCGGGGCCGAGGAGGTGGGCGCCGACGATCTTGTCGTTCGACTGGTCGATGAGGATCTTCGCCGCGGCGGTCGTCTCCCCGATCCGGTAGTTGGAGTACCACCCGCTGGTGTCTGAGTAGCGGACGGCGAGGTCGATCCCGGCTGCGCGGGCTTCGGCCTCGAGCAGGCCGACGCGGGTGAGCTCGGGGATGGTGAAGACCGCGGTGGGGATCCCGGTGTAGTCCGGGGTCGTGGTGGTGCCCTTGATCATGTTGGAGGCGGCGACCTTGGCCTCGGAGACCGCGACCGGGGTCAGTGGCATGCCTGCGGTGTCGGCGGAGTCTCCGGCGGCCCAGATCGCGGGGTTGGTGGTGCTCTGCAGGTGGTCGGCGACCGCGATGCCGCGCTCGCCCCACTCGACGCCAGCGGCGTCCAGACCCAGGTCGGCCAGCTCCGCGACCCGTCCCGCGCCGTGGACCACGAGGTCGGTCTCGATGGTCTCCCGGGCGCCGGCGTTCTCCAGGGTGACCTGGTAGCCGCCACCATCGGAGGGCTGCACGTCGACGATGGTGGTGGTGCGTCGCAGCTCGACACCGACCTGATGGCCGCGGTCGACCAGGAGCTCGACGAGGTCGGGGTCGAAGCCCTTCAGTGGCCGCTCGCCGCGGTCGACGATGACCGGTGTGCTGCCGGCTCGGGCGGCGATGTGGGCGAACTCGAAGGAGATGAACCCGCCCCCGACGAACAGGATCCGGGCAGGGACCTCCTCGAGGTCCAGGAAGTCGGTGCTGTCGATCAGGTGCTCGTGGCCCGGGAAGCCCAGGGGGCGGGGTCGGGCACCCGTGGCGACCAGGAAACGGTCGGCCTCGTAGGAAACCCCGTCGATCTCCATCCCGCGAGGACCGGTGAACCTCGCGTGGCCGTGCAGCGTGACCACACCGTTGCCGGTCAGGCCGTCCTCCATGCCCTGGGGGACCGGGTCGGTGAAGCCGTGCTTGTGCTTCATCAGGTCCGCCCAGTTGATCGACAGATCCGCGTCGTCGATGCCCTTGCCGCGCATCAGCCGGGCACTGTCGACGATCTCGGCGGCGCGACGCAGGATCTTCTTCGGGTCACACCCCCGCAACGCACAGGTGCCGCCGTAGGGGAGCGCATCGACGATGGCCACCCGCCAGCCCTGAGCGGCGCACTTGTTCGCGGCGGCCCCGCCGGCCATGCCGGCGCCGATCACGATCAGGTCGAAGTGCCGGCTCACAGGGGGCTCTCCTTCTTCGTGGCGGAGGCGTCGGTGGTGCTGTCTGTGGTGTGGGCGGTCGCTGCCGCCCCGGGCACAGTTGCTTCTGGTCGGTGGCAGGACTTGTCATGACGCCGGCCTCGGGAGATCCGTGCGTACCCGAGAGCGGCCAGCACGAGTCCGAGCCCCATCAGGGCCCAGCTCTGCAGCGACCAGCCGGCGATCGCGCCGGCGACTCCTAGCGACAGCAGGATCGGCAGGCCGCAGCAGAGGCCGAGCATGCCGGCGAACGCTGCGATCGGCCACATGGTCGCGATCCGGTCACGCATCGGCCAGCACCGCCCGCAGCTGCTCGAGCGTGGGTGCGCCCTCGTACCCGTCCGGTGTCAGGTACCTGCGACAGGAGAGCCCGACTTCGGCGCCTGGCTCGGCGAAGACGTCCACCCCCTCGACCAGGATGCTGGGTGAGCCGTGGAACCGGGTGCGTTCAGCCTCCGCCGGAGTGTCGACCAGATGACGCGTCACACGGATGTCCGGGCGCTCAGCGGCAAGGGCAGCAAGCCGCTGGTCGGCGACTTTCCAGTTCGGGCAGTCCTGGAAGTACAGCAGCGTGATGTCCATGCCGACGACGCTAAACCTTGATCTGCGGTGCAAGGTCAAGTCCTAGAGTGACGTCATGCGCATCGGAGAGGTAGCCGCCGCGGCTGACGTGCCGACCCAGACCATCCGCTTCTACGAGCGCCGGGGTCTGCTTCCCCCGCCGTCACGGGGCCCCAATGGATACCGCGAGTACGACGCCTCGATCCTCACGCGGCTCGCGTTCATCCGCAGCGGACAGGCTGCGGGTCTCACCCTGGTCGAGGTGTCCAGCATCCTCGACCTTCGCCGCGACGGAGCCGTCCCGTGCACCCACGTCAACTCCCTGCTCATGACCAAACTGAATGATGTCCGCGCGCGACAACGTGAGCTCGCCGTACTCGAGGCGGAGCTCGAAGGCCTCATCACTCGCAGCAACCGACTCGATCCGGCGGACTGCACCGACGTTCAGATCTGTCACATCATCGCCCCGGTCGCGTAGCTCGTGGCGTCGTCCGGTCATCTCAGGCGAGTATCTTCGATGAGATGAGGCGCAGCGCAGTCATCACGATCACGTCCTCCCTCGGCGCGGCGATCGGGACACGCCCCGTGGAGGCGGCCGGGATGCGGAGTTGCCACTGCTCCTCCCCTCGCTGGTGTCACGGGCCAGTCCTCAGCGCGTTTCGAGGGTGGCCCCTGTGGGACACAGGTAGTGCAACGGGCCAGGATGCGACTGTGAGGCCCGAGCACTGTCCGCCGGGCAACCGGTGATCGCGGCGCGACTGATGATCGTGACGGTGGTCGCGGGGGCAGTCGTGGTCGCGTTTGTCGAGATCACCAGGACGGTTCCGGGGCTGGCATGGCGATGCTGATCCACCGATAACGCGGCCTCGAGATGACCCAGAGGTGCGACCTGAGCGGCCACGACTCTAAGGCCCCACCGGGATGCGAGAGGTGTTCGCGCAACCCGGCTTCGGACAGCTGTGGGCAGCACGGACGGTGTCGCAGTGGGACCACACGGTCAACGTCGTCGCGCTCGCGCTTCTGGTCTACGACCTGACCGGGTCCGGACTCGGTGTCAGCGGCGTCGTGGTCGCCGAGATCGTCCCGGTCCTGCTCCTGGCGCCGGTGGCCGGCCCGTTGGGGGACCGGTGGCCACGAGTCCGGGTGATGATCGGGTCGGACGTGTCCCGCCTGGTGCTTGCGGCGATCTGGCGGCGTGGCACGACGCGCCGCCGTGGTGTAGGCCGTCGCGTTCGCCATGTCTCTTGCGGGCGTCTTCTTCAACCCGGCCGCCGCCTCCGTGCTCCCGGCCCTGGTGCCCAAGCCGGCGCTGGTCGCGGCCAACACCGGCATCTGGACCGCCGCCGTGCTTTCCTAGATCGTCCTGGCGCCGATCGCCGGCCTGCTGGTCGTCTCCCTCGGCTACGGTCCCGCGTTCGCGGTCAACGCGGCGTCCTATGCCGTGAGCGCACTGCTGCTGCGGGGGCTGCGGGTACGGGGGCACGGACGTCCTCTGGCAGAGCGGCCGCCTGGTCTCACTCGGACTGGGCGGCGTCGTGGCCGATGTGTACGGCATCGACACGGTCTACTACCTCGGAGGCGCCTTCCTCCTCTCGTCGCCGCGACCGCGGGACTGGTCTCGACCGGGGGCCGACCTTCAACGGCTTCGATGGAGAGTTGAGCCCGCTGTCAGATTCCCGGTGAGCGGTGCTCCTGGGTGGGGAGGGCGTCTCGGGCGGGGTGCGGGCCGGGCCGCGCCATGAGGACGAGCACTGTGGAGAGCGCTGCCGCGGCGGCGGCTGCCGTGAGGGCCGAGGGGTACCCGACTCGTGGCGCGAGGAACGTGAGCAGGTATGGCACGAGGAGTCCGGCGTAGGCGAGGCTGTAGAAGATCGAGACCACCGCGCCGAGCTCGTCGGGTGCTGCGGTGTCCTCGACCTCGCGCAGGCCGGTGCTCAGGCAGAGGCCGTACCCGGCGCCCAACAGGGCGGCAGCGAGGGCGGCGGTGAGCAGACCGGGTCGGGCCGTGGTGTACGCCGATGCCAGGCAGCCGAGCACGACCACGGCCAGTCCGACCACCGCGGCGAGGCGCCCGTCGCCGTGACGCACCGTGGTCGCGGCATGGAGCCGGCGACCGGCGGACTGCACGCCGTACCCGGCGGCCAGGGCGAGAGCGGCGAGCAGGCCGGGGACAGCTACCCGCAGCCCGGCGACGGCACCGATGCCGTGGGCCGGGAGTGTGGTGAACGCCAGGGTCACGCTGCCAAAGACCCACGGCGCGAGCGGCAGTGTGATGCCGCGGAACCGGGTGGTGCGGGCCGAGACCGGAAGCAGCGGAGCCCGCGGCCCTCTCGGTCCAGGCTCCCGCGGGCGGGTCTCCCGCGCCCGGGGGAGCACCGCGAGGGCCATCACGGTCAGCAGCAGGTGGATCAGGTAGGGCAGCAGGACAGGCGCCGGCGCCCACTGAGCCAGGAGACCCGCAACCAATGGACCGACGCCGAACCCGGCGGTCAACGCCACGCCCGCTCGGCGAGCCCCCGTCCCGGGGGCTGAGTCGTCGGACAGCTCCTTGACCCAGGCGGTGCCGATGGTGAACACGGTGCCGGAGACCACGCCGGTGAGCAGTCGGCCGGCGTAGAGCCATCCCACGCCCCACTGGCCGCCGGCCAGCACGGCCGTGGCCACCAGCGAAAGAGTGCCGAAAGCGATCATCAACCCACGGCGGCCGATCCGGTCACTGGCCCGTCCGCCCACCAGCAGCCCCGGGATGAGCCCCAACGCGTAGACGCCGAAGACCGCGGTGGCCTGGGTGTCAGTCAGGCCCAGGGTACGTCGGTAGACGGCGAGCAGCGGGACGAACTGGTTCGCCCCATAGCCCACGGTGAACATGGTCAGCGCGGGCCAGCGCCACTGCCCGGAGGAGGGCATCAGATGCTGGAATGTTCTTCCACGGCCTTCTCGAGCAGTGGCTTGCGCTCGGCGAGCATCCGGTCGACCGCCGCCGGGTCCTCGCGGTTCAACGCGATCATGTCGCGGCGACGCTGACCGCCCCGCAGGACGGTGAGGCTGCCGTCCAGGATGGCCTCGACGGTCGCCTCAGCGACCGCCTCCGGCGACTCGTACTCGAAGCCCTCGGCGGCACCGGCCTTCGAGGACTCCATCATCGGGGTGCTGGTCGCCCCGGGGTAGACGTTCAAGACGTGCACGCCCTCGCCGTACAGCTCCCGACGCAGCGCCTCCCCGAAGTGTGCGATGCCGGCCTTGGTTGCCGCATAGGTCGAGTAGAACGGCATCGCGACCAGCCCGATCCCGGATGAGATGTTGACGATCAGTCCGCCCTCGGATTCCGGCATGCTGGACAGGGCAGCGCGGGTGAGCAAGATCGGTGCCGTCAAGTTGAGCGCGATCTGGGCCACGACCTCGGACTCCTCGATGGCCTCGAGCCGGCCGGCGCGGACATTGCCCGCGTTGTTGACCAGCACGTCGATCCCACCGAACTCGGCGCGCGCAGCGGCGACCACCCGTGCGGGGGCGCCGGTCTCGGTGAGGTCCGCGGTCACCACATGGGCCTCGCCGCCCAGCTGGCGGACCCGGTCCGCCAGGTCGTCGAGGGGCCCCCGACGGCGACCTACGAGCGTGAGCCGAGGGGCGTGCTCGGCGAGCCTCACCGCAAGGGCCTCTCCGATCCCGCTGCCGGCGCCGGTGATCAGGATCGAGGCGTTCTTCAGGTCCATGAGGTCTCCTTGGGTGAACGGGTGAACGGGGGAACGGGGGAACGGGGGAACGGGGGCGACCGCGAACCGCGATCTGTTGGCCGTTTCGAGGCACTCACCCTCACAACGTGAGGCTGCTGCTCCTATTCCTCAGCCATCGTTCACGACCGGTCTGCTCTGAACGCGTGGCGCCATCCGCGCGTGGTCGCTGCCGCCACCGCACCAGTGTCGCGTCAGCGGGGTCGGATGACCTGTTGGCGGCTGTACTGCGCTGCTGCTACTCCGCCGGGTGTGCCGGAGCGCCGGCGCTTCAGGTGCCGTTGGCCATCGCTGCACCACCACGTGGGTGCGACGACCGATTCGGAGTTGTTCGCTGCTGTCGTCCCCGTCGGCGCCTTACCGCTCAAGCATCAGGCCCAGGTCGGACCGGAGGTGAGGTAGGCGGCCGTGGCGGAATTGAGCTGGCGGGGTCTCCCATGACTGTTGCGTCCATTCGCGGCCCGTCCGCGCTTGAAGAAGGAGCCGGGTCCGGCTACTCGATGGGGTCCTGGGCCGGGCCTGGGTGGGGTCTGCGGATCCGGTCGAGGGCGGTGAGGTTCTTGGCGTCGGCGCCGGGCATTGGGTGGAGGTACTTCTGGGTGGTGGTGATCTGAGCATGTCCCATGCGGTCCATCACGGACTTGAGGTCGGACCCGCCGGCGAGGAGCCAGGAGGCGTGGGCGTGGCGCAGGTCGTGCACGCGGACAGCGAAGTCCACCCCCGAGGCATGGACGGCCGGCAGCCAGATCCGGGTACGGAAGGTGTTTCGGGAGATCGGGGTGCCCTCCCGGGTGGCGAACAGCAGGTCGTCAGGCCCGAGCCGGCGGTCAATGATGTGCGCGGTGAGCTGGTCGAGTAGGTCCAGTGGGAGCTCCATCGTCCGGGGCTCGTTGTCCTTGGGGTAGGGCTTGGTCAGCATCCGCTGCCCGGTGGGGGAGTTCTTGATCGAGACCTCCACGACTGTCTCTTCGACCGTGAGCGTGCGCTTGATGAGGTCGAGGTGGCGGGACTTGAGCGCGATCAGCTCCCCCCACCGCAGGCCGGTGTTGATCGCGGTCTCCACCATCAACCGATGCTGGGCAGGAAGGGCGGTCAGGATGGTCTCGTACTCGACGGGCGTCAGCGTCCGAGCCCTCTTCTTGATGACCTTCGGGAGCTCGGTGTGGGCACACGGGTTGAAGGTGACGACCTGATCGCGCTGGGCACGTTCGAAGACCGAACTCAGCATGGTGTGGTACTTCCGCACCGACGCAGCTGAGAGGCCGCCCTCGACTGCAGTGGTGACCCAGCGCTGGATCTCCGAGGGCAGGATCTTGCCCATCGGCCTGCGCCCGAAGGTGGGGATGAAGTGCTTGTCGAGGTAGGACCGGTAGGCCGCCAGGGTGGAGGTCTCGACCTGCTTGGAGGGCAGCCAGATGGTCTCGACGTACTCAGCGAAGGTGACCTGGCCCCGGGAGTGGTCATGCCAGGCACCGTCCCTGACCTTGGCCTCTTCGCGGTGGGCGGCACGTTCGGCGGCACGGCGCGAGGAGTAGGTGCCGGCGGAGCGTTGTCGTCCTTCGGGGTCGCGGTAGCAGGCGACGTAGCGGGTGTCGCCGTCGTCGGTGGTCCGGGTCTTGATCCACGCCATGGCGCCTCCACGAGCCGCTCGAGAATGCCGATGTCCGCACAGTGTCCGCAGATGTTGCCCCGAAAGCCAGCGAACGGCGGCGAAGGTCGGCGAAAACTCAATATGTGTCTGACCTGCGAATTTACGCTCACAGTGGCTCACAGTCGAGCCGACTGTGAGGCAGTTGGTGAGCCGAATACGGCACTCATAACCCAGAGGTCGCAGGTTCAAATCCTGCCCCCGCTACGAATTTCAGGCTCGGAGTCTACGGATTCCGAGCCTGAAAGCATTTACGAACTTGATCAAGTGTCCACTTAGTGACGGGTTTCCCGGACAACGTTCTAGCCGGCGGGCGTAGTGCGCCCCCGGGTGACATACACCGCGACCACATCGGGACCGGCCCGCGGATCGACGCCCGACGGCGGCTGGCTATGTGGGTCGGACATGACCCACCTCATGACGATGACCGCCGGGCACGCCCTCGACCGCGTGGCCGACTGGCGGACCGCCCTGCGAGCCGAGAACAAGAGCCCCGGCACGATCTTCCTCTACGCCGACGGAGCCACCCGTTACCTGCGCTGGTGCTCCGAGGCCGACCACCTGCCAATGAGCCGCGCCGCGCTCAACTCCTGGATCGCCGGGCTCCTCGACGGTGGATCCTCGCCAGGAACCGCCCGCATCCGCCAACTCGCCGTACGCCGGTTCGCGTCCTGGCTCACCGCCGGCGGGGAGATCGACGCCGACCCGTTCCCCGGCGTCAAGGCACCCCGCTACGAACCACCGCTGGTCGAGCCGCTCACCGACGCCGAGCTCCGGGCGCTCATCGCCACCTGCGCTGTCTCCGACGACCACGCACGGCCCGAGGACACGCTGAACCACCGTCGCGACGAAGCCATCATCCGGCTCATGTTCGAAACCGCAATCCGTTCCGGCGAGCTCGTCGACCTCCGGTTCGACGACGTCGACCTCATCGCGCGGCTGATCACGATCCGGCGAGGCAAAGGCGGCCGCGGCCGCGTGATCCCCATCGGCCCGGCCACCACCGAAGCCCTGCTGATCTACCTCGACCATCGCGAGCAGCATCCGCTCGCCCCAAGTCCTGACCTGTGGCTCGGCAATCGTGGACAGCAGTTCGGTCGCGAAGGCCTCAGCCGCGCCCTCCGGCGCCGCGCCAAGCGTGCCGGCGTCCAGGGCTTCCGGCCACACCGACTCCGGCACACCGCGGCCCACCGTTGGTTGGCGGCCGGCGGCTCCGAGTCCGGGCTTATGGCGATGGCCGGGTGGACCCGAAGCGACATGCTCATCCGCTACACCCGCGCCCGAGCAGCTGAGCGCGCCGTCGAAGAAGCCCGGAGGCTCAATCTCGGCGCCATCTGACACGACCCGTCGAGACCGGCCGCACAGTCCCTTCTGACTCAGCGATGACTGGTACTGGACGCAGAGGCCTGACCTGCGGGGTCGTCTCGGCCCGCTTCTGGCGTGCAGCAGTTCTCGGCCGTGGCGTCCGAGCCCGGCGTCTCCATGATGGCGGTGCCGTTCGCAACGTTCCTGCCGCGCGAACGATATCGGTGGAGGACTCCAACCACGACCACGGTCACCACCGCGGTGACGCTCAGCCAAGCCACCGCGGCGGTGTGTTCCTGGAGCCAATCGGCGGCGGTGGTGGAGAGCCGGGTCACGCCGGTGCTGCGACTTCCGTCGCCGGTGGCGGCGGGGAGCCAGTACCAGGCCAGGTAGGCGCCGGTGACCAGCAGCACCACGGCGGTGATCCGGTTGCCGTAGCGGGCAACCATGGCGATCCGGCGGATCAGGACCGCGCCGGCTACCGCTGTACCGACCGCGACCAGAAGCAGAATCACGGCCGACCCCAGCGCATAGGCGGCGAAAACCGCGAGCAGGCCCACAAATGTCGCGGTGGCCTGGGCCTGGGCGATCACCGCGAGCAGGACGCCAAACGTGCACGACAGCGAAGCGGCCGCGTAGCCGGCGCCGAAGGCAACCATTCGCCCGGTGCCCGGAGCACCGCGCCGGGCCGGGCGGCGGCTGGCGGGGAGGCGAATCCCGAAGCTCCGTCCGGCGAGCATGAGGACGCCGAGCAGGACCAGGGCGACGCCGATGGCCAGCCCGATCCAGGGCGCGGCCCCGATGATCGCGTGGGCCCCGGCGCTGACCGCGATTCCCACCACCGACAAGGTGCCGGCGAAACCGAGGGTCAGGGCGACGCCGCCCCTCAAGGAACGTGCCAGCCGGACCGGCGTGGGCGCGTCGTCGGTGTCGCCGATCGTGTAGGTGAACCACGCAGGCAGCAGCGCGAATCCGCACGGATTGACCGGCGCGAGCATGCCAGCAGCGAACGCCAGGGCGAGCAGTCCGTTCACGACGCGGTCACTTTGGCTAGTTCGGAGCGGATCGTGTCGGCTGAAGGTTCGATCGCCCGGAAAGCCACGTTGTTGTCGGCGTCGAGAATCAGCACCGTGCTCAACTGGGTGACTTTGTAATACGCGATCAGCCGGCCATCGGCATCGCTGGTATAGCCGAGCCCCCCGGCGCCATGGGCGTCGAGGAACCCCCTGATGTCACCTTCGGTTCGTACGCCGCCACGTCGACGACAACGAAGTTTGCCGCCGCATGGTCATCGGCTCGCGCCTGGGCCAGGGCTTTGGCCGCGGGGCCGCATGTGCCGCATTCGACGGAGAAGAACAGGAGCACCGTGGGCCGCCCGCCAGGGACCTTGATCGCTTGCCCGGCCGTGGTGCGGGCGGTGAAACCGGTACCGGCTCCCGAGTCGGCTTGGGATCCGGACGCGGGCTGCTGGTCCTTCGACAGGGAGCAGCCGGACAGCGTCACCGCCAGCAGCAGCGCCCCGACGGTAGCGATGAGGAGGGCAGGGCGCTTGCGTGGGGTGCGGGGGTCGACGGGGCGAAGCACGTCAGTGGTCCTCTCGGCTGGACTGGGGGAGGCCGGTTTCGCGGCTTTGAGGGGGGTTGCAGCAGTCCATGGAATCTGAAGTGCCGTGGCGGCGCCTGCTCACGGTCCAGACGACAGCCGCGACGAGCAGGGCAACCGCGGCGCCGATCACCCAGGGGCTACCCAGCCAGCCTCCGATAACCCCCAGGGCGCCCGCCGCGATCAGTCCGGGCCCGGCGCAGCAGACCACCGCGAACAGAGCCACCCCGGATCCGAGCAGCAACCCGGAAGGTCCCGACCCCTCGGGCTGGCCCGGCGAGTCGGACCTGTCGTTGTTCGTCATGGTCAGTCCCTTGCTGGATGGTCGTCTCTGGTTGGTGGAGTCTGGGGTGGCGGAGGTCAGCAGCAGTGGTGCTTCCCGGTCGCGTCCGGGGTGGATGCGGTTCCGGAGGCGACGCGGCCGAGCATCGTGGCGGTGAGATCGGTGGCCAGGCGGTAAGCATCGGCGACCGGAAGGACTTCGCCTCCCGGGTTGGCCTCCAGCCACGGCTGGGCATCCTCCACAGAGGTGAAGTAGTGGACCTGGTTGCAGAACGACGAGCGGATCGAGCTCAGGTCCTCGGGGTTGACCAGGGACACAACTGCGGTGGCCGGCTCGACCGCGGTCACGCCGGTCGGGGTGGCGGTCACTCGGATCGTCCCGCCGCTGGTCGGGGAGGTCGACTCGATCGTCGCAACCCGGTCGATGACGACAGGGAAGATCAACGTGTCCAGGGCGCACCAGGTGTAGAGCTCTTCCCCGCCCACAGTGAACCGGTGGCGGGTCGGCCGCAGCGTCAGGCCCTGGCCCACGATGTGGCCCTCGTCGTCGTACTCGGTCTCCGGCGTCGCCGCCAACGCCGTGCGGGTGGCGTCCTCGCTGCGCCCGGCAGCGTCAGCCAGGTCGGTTACCGCGACCGGCTCGCCGGCCGCGAGCAGGCGCAGCAGCGGCACGAGCAAGGCCGGGTCGAGCCCGGACTCGTTCGGGGAGACCAAGCGGTTGTTGAGGTCGTCGCTGAGAGAGGTCATCAGGATCCTTCCGGGAGTTTCGGGTCGTTAGGAGGCGCAGCAGGAGAGCATGGAGACGTCCGTGGTGAAGGACTGGCAGGCGATCTTGATGCCCTCGGCCATGGTCAGATAGGGCGCCCATTGGTGCGCGACCTGATCGACTGTCATGCCCGCCTCGAGGAGGTAGACCCCCGCGGCGGCGAGCTCGCCGGCGTCCTTGGCGACCGCGGTCAGACCCAGGATCTGCCCGGTGGCGGCGTCTGCGACAACCTTGATGAAACCGCGGGTGTCGCGGTTGACCAGGGCCCGGGGCACGTACTCCAGCGGCAGCACACGGCAGTCACACTCGATACCGGCGGCCAAGACCTCGGCCTCGGTCATCCCGACCGAACCGAGTGCGGGACTGGTGAACGTGACGTGAGGCAGGTGTCTGTAGTCGACCTCCCGGTCGGCGCCGGCGAAAGCGTTGTCGACAACCATCGTGCCGTGGGATGCGGCGACGTAGACGAACTCGCGGTGACCGGTGACATCCCCGGCGGCCCAGATCCGCGGGTTGGAGCTGGCCAGCCGGTCATCGACCACGATCTCGCCCAGGTCACCGGTCTTGACGTCGACCGCCTCCAGGTTCAGGCCATCGGTGACCGGGCGCCGCCCCAGTGCAACCAGCAGCCGGGAAGCCCGGAACTCCTGGGTCCCGCCCGAAACTGTGGCGTTGGCGACCACCTCGCCGGTGGTCTCATCACGATGTACCGCGGTGACCGTGGCGCGGCGGACTACCCGGATCCCCTCGTCGGCGAACACCCCGATCAGCGCCTTGGACGCCTCCGGTTCCTCGCGGGAGGCCAGCCGCGACCGCACCAGCATGGTCACCTTCGAACCGAGTCGGGCGAACAGCTGCGCCTGCTCCAGCGCCACGTACCCGCCGCCGAGCACCAGCAGCGACTCGGGTACCTCATCGAGCTCCATCGCTGTGGTGGACGTCAGGTACTCGATACCGCTGGGGTCCTCTGGTCCGGCAAGACCAGCGATGGGCGGAATCCAGGGCCGCGACCCGGTGGCGACCAGATAGTGGCCGGCCTCCACGGTCTCGGTGGTGCCGTCGGTCCGTGTGACGTCCAGGACCGGGGCGTCGCCGGTGCCGGCAAAGGTCGCGTCACCCTGCACGATCGGCCAGCCGTAGGACGCGGCAACGTCGGCGTACTTCTCCGCGCGCATCGATTCGACCAGGGCCTGCTTGCCGGCGATGAGGGCGGGCATGTCCACGGCCGCCGCCGAGGCGGCGATCCCCGGGAACCGGCCGGCATCACTCGCGATGTGCCGGACCTCGGCCGCAGCGAGCAAGGCCTTGGACGGAACGCACCCCGTGTTCACGCACGTGCCACCCAGGGTGGCCCGCTCGATCATGACCACGGACTTGCCCAGTTTCGTGGCGTGGATCGCGGCGGCGAAGGCGGCGCCGCCGGACCCCACGATCGCGAGATCGACCTGCATGTTGGGCATACCAACGCCTCCCGAGGCTTGGTTCGGATTGGGTACCCGGCCATACTGGACCTTCCAGTACAGGGGAAGGTCAAGCCGAATGAGGAACCAACGTCCATGAGGATCGGTGAACTCGCTGAGGCGTCCGGCACGACGACCAAGACGCTGCGGTTTTACGAGGATCAGGGGCTGCTCCCCGCCGCCGACCGAACTTCGTCGGGCTACCGTGACTACACCGCAGACATGCTGGGCCGGCTCGACTTCATCCACCGCGGGCAAGTTGCGGGCCTGACGCTGGCACAGATCAAACAGATCCTCGGCATCCGTGACAGTGGCACGCCACCGTGCGGACACGTCAGCGATCTGCTCGCCGAACGCCTCGGCGACCTTGATGCCCAGATCGCCCAGTTGGTCGATCTCCGCCGTGTGATCGCCGAGCTCCACGAGAATGCCTCAGTGGCCGAGCCCGACACCTGCCTGCCCGACCAGGTGTGCCGCTACTTATGAGCCGGCAAGAGCGATTCCGCACTGCGGTGAGTGTCGACCCGCGGGGTCGCACCCTCGTGCCCATCCCGTTCGATCCCGACGAGGTATGGGGCTCGAAGACCCGCCACCCGGTCAGTGGATCTGTTGATGGCCGCGGGATGCGCGGTGTCATCGAGAAGCGGGCGGTGGGACCGGTCATCGCGCTGGGTCCGGCGTGGTGCCGAGTCGCGCTTCCCGACGGCGCAACGGTCGAGGTCGTGCTCGAACCTGAGGGCCCCCAACGCGCGGACCTCGCCCCAGACATCGCCCAAGCACTCGATGCCGCGCCCGAAGCGGCAGCTTCCTTCGACTCGCTTGCTCAGTTCTACCGCACGAAGTGGCTTCGCTGGATCGATTCGACCAAACGCCGACCCGACCAACGCCCGGTCCGCATCGCAGAAATGATCAGCCTGCTGCAACAGGGACTCAAAGAGCGGCCTTGAGTCCGAGTCGCCCACGGCGAGCATCAACCGGCGACCCCGCCGTGAACTCGACGCCCGGCTCACGGTCCTGCCGCGAGGGCAACCTTCCGTTCGTCGCCCGGAGTTCTAGGACTGGTCCTGGTCGCGCTTCCACTCCGCCGTGGCTGAACTCTTGTGGTGAATTCCGAACAGTCTGGCGGGGAACCACCACTTGACCGCCCGACCGACCGCGGTGCCGCGGCACCAGCAGTCGGGGTCGCATCCACACTCGCGGTTGCGAGGGTTGTGGATGCGCTGGATCACTGTGCGGCTCACACCAGTAAGTCTAGGTCGCCGCCCGCCACCGCTGGCTAGCCCGAAGTCGGGATTCGAACTGGGTCCAAAAACGGTCCAGATTGACTCCGTCCGGCTCGGGAGCAAACGGGTACTCTGAGGTTGGAAGTGAGGGCGAATCCCTCACCACGCAACGCGAATCGGTAGTTTTCGGTCTGACTCCGTAGCTCTCGCGATGCCCCTGATGGCATCCAGAGGTCGCAGGTTCAAATCCTGCCCCCGCTACAAGAAGAAGAACCCGCTGACCTGCAGAAACATTAGGTCGGCGGGTTCTTTGCTTTCCCGGGAACGTCCGCTTCTGCGGCGCTGGGAACGGATCCGGGAACATGACCCCGTTCCCGAGCGTCGTCTTGAGCAGGGCCGCCGGATCGTCAGTCGAGCAGGCCCGACCTGATCGTCGGTTGAGCAGAGCCGCCAGGCCCGTCGTCGAAACCCCGATCAGCGGTACCAGCGTCGGAGCAGCGCAGGAGCGCAAGGGGTGTGGCGCTCGACAGTCGCCGGGCGTACCTTCCGAAGATGGACGAGAACGCCACCGACCGAATTCTTCTGGAGCTGACTCCGGCCGAGGCCCGCCTCGTCGTGGCGGCCCTGCGTCAGCTCGAGCCGTTCTGGCCCGCCGGTGCAGATGACCGGACCCGAGCCGAGCTGCTGGCCGAGGTGCGCGCGGCGATCGATCACGTGGTGGGCGCACTGCCAAAGTCAGCCTAACCAGGTTGGGCCGCCGACTCGTCCACCGCGGGCGGCATCGACGGTGATGACGTAGGCGACCACGCTCAAGGTCAGCATGAAGAGAGGTTGACCCGGAGCAGCGCGGGCGCCGTCCTCAGGTGAGCCCGGCGGCGCGCTCGAGCCTCTCCAGGGCGCCCGCTGCGCCCGGCAGTCCCATGGCGCGGACGTCGGCACGGCACGCCTGGGTCATGGCTCGCAGGCGCTGCCTGTCTTTCTTGGTCGCGGGGGTCTCGCGGAAGTCCCGGGCAGCGATCAGGGCGGCCAGGCAGACGAAGTCGAGGCGGTGCCGACCGCGGGCGGTGTCGCCGCCGGCGGTGTGCGCCGAACCCTTCATCACCAGAGCGCCGACCAGGTTGGGCCGCAGAACCCCACCGGTCCTGCCGTTCACCACGACGGTGACGGTCTCGCTGCGGGCCAGGGCCTGGGTGCCGCCGGGCGTCGGCAGGGTCGGCGCGCCTCCGGCGCCAGGCCGGTCGCTGGCGCGTTCTCCCACGCCGTCGGGCAACAGGACGTCGATCTGTGCGTCCGCCCGGCGCCAGCGGTGCTGCAGTCCCTCGCCGGAGGTGTCGGGGACGAAGCCCAGGTCGAGAAGCACCTGGGTGAAGGAGACCAGCATGTTCGGCTCGGCGCGCACGTCGACGACGGCGTCGATATCGTCGGTCGGCCGCTGGGGGGATGCGCCGCGCTCGGCGCAGTGCAGGTGCACGAGCTGACCGCCGACGAGGGTCCAGCCGTCCGGGAGGCGCTCGTAGAGATCCATCAGGCCGAACCACGACGCTGCCTGGGCAGCCGACATCGCGGGCATGACGACCGGCTCCAGCGGAGCGGTGCTCACGCTGGGTCCAGGTTGGCCAGGAGGTAAACGAGCTCAGCCGCCCTGGCCTCCTCGCGAGGGCGCCGGTGCTCGGCGAGGTCGACAGCGAGCACCAGTCGACTGCTGACCGCCTGGCGGGCTGCCCGCCAGTGCTCGGAGTCGCCACTGGGTACGACGTGCAGGAACACGTTCGCCTCCGACTCCCTCACCTCCGCTAGCAGGTAGTCGTCCGCCAGTGGCCCCAGCTCGACCTCACAGACGTAGCCCTCGACGACGACGCCGGAGGCGATGCCCGACTCGGGCAGCGACAGCCCGGACAGCTCCAGACGATCGTCGGCGCGCAGATCGTCCAGGTCTCGCGGCGAGGCGGAGTACGCCCGGCGGGCGGCTCGGTTGCGCAGCAGGACCCGCAGGTTGGTCGCCGCGCGATCAGACCATTCCTCCGCTGATGGACCGGCCGGCTTCACCCGGACCTGCTCAAGCACGTCCCTCAGGCGCGCCTTCGAGCGGGAGCGGACCGCGGCAGCGACTCGGTCGAGCAGGGCTGATGCGGGGTCCTTCGCACCCTCCGCTCGGCTCTCCCAAGCTGCCGCTGCACCGATCAGCGCCCACGCTGAGTCGTGTGACACCGGGCGACCGCGACGGCGCTCGCTGAGACCGATCAGGTCGGCCTCGTCCAGGAGCCACCTCCCGCCGACCTTCTCCGCGCGCAGCGAGCCGTCCGCGATGCGCTGACGTATCCGGCGCTCGTCGACACCCAGACGTTCCGCGACCGCGGGAAGGCTCAACAACATGCACACAACACTACCGCTAACCGGATGTTTGTGTACCAGGCCTACGGTCCCGGAATGGACGTGTGCGCAGGAGAGGGGTGCAGCAACTTGCTGCGGCGTAGCGGCCGGGGCATTGCGGGCGGCAGGTCCAGAGTTTAGTGCGCTTGGCCGGTACTGGCGGTGGTGCCGCCGTCGACGGCGAGGAACGCGCCGGTGATGTACGCGGCGTCGTCGCTGGCGAGGAAGAGGACCGCTGGCGCGATGTCCGCCGGTCGTCCCGGGCGCCCCAGGGCGATCCGGTCGACGGACTTCGCCAGTGCGTCCTCGTCCTCCTCGACGGCGCGGGTGAGGTCGGTGATGGTGAGCGCGGGTGCGACGGCGTTGAGCCGCACCCCACGGGGGCCGTAGTCCAGGGCGAGGGACTGGACGAAGTTCATGATCGCCGCCTTGGTCGCGTTGTAGGCGGCTTGGCCCCAGTCGCCGCGCAGCCCTGACACCGAGCCCACGACCACCAGGTTGCCGCCTGAGCGCTCCAGCTCCGGCAGTGCATGGCGGGCGACGTGGACGAAGCCGTCGACGTTGGCCGACCGGATGGCCCGCCACCCGTCGAGATCGAGCTCGTCGAAGTCACCGCTGGTGTACGCCGCGGCGTTGTTGACGACAACGTCGAGCGCGCCGAACCGGTCTACCACGGCGCGGACCATGGCGGCGGCGGAGTCGTCATCGCTGACGTCCGCCTCGACCGCAAGCACCCGGTCAGCCGGGTGGCCGGCCAGGGCCTCGGCGAGTTTTGCTCGTCGTCGGCCGCTGACAGCCACGTTGGCGCCGTTGGCCAGGAACGCTTCGGCGATGGCCCTGCCGATGCCGGTGCCGCCACCGGTGACGAGCACGGTTCGTCCCGTGAAGGCGTAGCTGTTGGCGGTGGCTCCTGGGCCTGCGGTGCTGCTGTTCTCGGTCGTCTCGGTCACCATGTCGGTGCCAACCGAGCGAAGGCCAGAGTTTGTTCCGGGCAGCAACGTCCTTGCACCGCAGATCTGCGTCGCAACCAATAGGCGCCCGGCACTGGGGTCACCCTGCCAGAGGCTAGGCGCTTGAGCACGAGGGTCTTCGGAACGGGGTGGGCAACCGGGTCGATGTCGCAGCTTGCCGCACCTGACCCGGGCTCGCGGGTGATCGGCCGACGCAGCCCTCTTCAGCGGCCCAACGGGGGCCGGCAGACGCTGTCAAGAGGCAGCCGTCTGCTTGGAGGTAGGGCCCGCCGAATTGTGGTTGGGGAGGGCAGACACGCATCTGACCTGCGGGAATTGCGTAGTCTCTCGACGTCAAGACACACGTGACGGAGGGCGATCTGACGCATGACGGGTAGTCCCGACCTTCCCCGAAGGCACAGGTCAAACCCTTCTGTAGTTATCCCACAAGAAGAAGAACCCGTCAGCCCGAGACTGGCGGGTTTTTCGATTTCCCTGGGTTTGTCCTTCACGGCGCCCGGATCGCGGGACCCGCACGTCTGTCGGCGGTCTGCCGGTCAGCGTCGGCAGGACGTGCTTCACGGTCCGCCGCACGGCGACGATCGGACCGCTCAGCGCGACGACAACAGGGGGGTCGGTAGCCGACCCGGTGGGCCGTCCGTCTTGACCACCGCCTCGCGGTCTAGTCCGTCGTTTCGCCACTGCATCGAAATCGACTCATGTTGCCTACAGTCGCGCTGCAGTTAATTGACCCCTTGTGGAGGACTGAGTGAAGCGAGTCAGCATGCCGGCGGCGATCGTTGCTGTGGCGATAACGGCGGTGGCTGCCGGTGGGACAGTCGCCATCGCCGACACCTCATCGGATTCGATGGTCTACGCCTGCTCCTCCAACGCCAACGGCGTGATGCGAGCCGCGCAGTCCCCCGCCAGCTGCACGAAGAACGAGACAGCCATGTCGTGGAACAAGGTGGGTCCGGCCGGACCCGCGGGTCCTGCCGGAGCCGCTGGCGCGAAGGGTGCTCAGGGCGACAAGGGCGACACCGGCCCGGCAGGTGCCGCCGGTCCCACCGGAGCCCCTGGCCCGAAGGGCGACACCGGCCTGACTGGCGCCGCTGGCCAGAAGGGCGACCCGGGCGCTGACGGCGCAAGGGGTGCCCCTGGGCCGAAGGGCGATGCCGGTCCGAAGGGCGATGCCGGCGCTGTTGGCGCTCCGGGCCCGGCCAGCCCGGCCGGCTCCGCCGGCTCCGGTGACCTCAACACGCTCCAGGGCAGTGCCTGCACCATCCAGGGACTGGCCTCGACGATCGACGTCAGCATCGACCAGACGAGCGGCGCGGTGTCGATCTTCTGCAAGGCGCCGTCACTCGTGCTCGCATCGAGCTTGTCCAAGTGCAGCACTGGCTCGTGCTGGGGGGCGGTCACCGGGTCGCTGCTGAAGCCGGGCGCGTCCGTGATGCTCACGCGGCAATCGCTGGTCGACGGAACACTCGGTCCGACGAACATCGGGACGGTAGCCGCAGACGGGACCGTCTCGATCCCCGGCGCGATTCGCTGCGGTATCAACGACGCATTCGCCGACGTGGTCACGACGAGCGCGGCCGGAAGATACATCCGGGCGCACGCCAACGCTCAGTGCTAGTTCCCGACGGCTGCAGACGGTGGGTGGCTGCCGCTCGTGCAGCCGCCCACCGACCGATCCGGGCGACGAGATCGACCGACCGGCCACCTGGAGCCTCGACCGCCGTACGTCGACGCTGAGAGAGAAGAACCCGTCAGCCGAGGCTGGCGGGTTCTTCGCCCTCTCCCCGGACGCAGGTCGTCGGTCGAGCTGGGCCGCCAGGCCCGTCGCCGAGACCATGCACGCCGACACGAGCCCGCGATCCGACGAACGTCTCCTCCCCGCGGACGAAGCGGGCACACGCCTGCTGCACGGATGATGGTCGAGCCCCGAGCCAGGCGCTGACGACCACGGCCGAGTCGCCGGCCCCGCGGTGCCGCCGGCGCGGCTCGCGCTCCTGGTGGCAGTGCGCACGAGCCCTCCAGCGCGACGGCCAGTCCGCCTGCGGACCTGAGACGAGCTCGTCCCGCCGTTCAACGACGCTGAGATCGCCGGATCGACCGGGGCCAGTGCACTCAACGTGCATCCAGTGCAGTCGCCTGACCATCAACTGCACCGATCCTGCTGGACATGGTCTGGTCCACTGTCGGTCCGTGCCGCGCATGCAGTCGTCACGGCCCGACGACCCCTGTCAGGCGACCCTCGCCCCCAGGGCGAGGTCGAACCCGGCGCCGTTGCGCGCCAGGCCCATCAGCAGCAGCCCGGCCGACTCCAGGAGGGCGGCGGCCTGCAGCCCTCCGGTGTCGAAGAGCGCTGGCGCCGCGGTGCGACCGGCGCGGGGGCACCTGACCGTGATCCGCGTGCTGACCCCCGAGTCGTCGGGGGCGTGGTTGCTGAAGGTCGACCACCGGGCCCGCCCACCAGGTCGAGTCGGACCACGCCGTGCCGGTGTCGCCGACGCCCCTCGCCCCACGTGCCCCGCGGTGAGCTGCTGGCGCACCCGCTACTTCGCCATCACGGGGCCGGCCCTGGTGGTGATCGTCTTGGCGTGGAACGTCGTGCGGCTCTGCTCCGTCCCACCGCTGTCGCCCGTGGCAGCCACCACGCCGCAGGCTCGACGGGCGACGAGGGGGCACCCGTTCGTGCTACCGGATGCAGTCGGGGGTCTTGGTGACGTAGGTGTTGTCGGCCCAGATGTTGTCCCCGCAGTTCGCGTGGTTGTCCCCGAGGTCGTAGCGCGCGTTGTGGAGAGCGGTGTTGTGGGTGATCACGTTGTCGTAGGCGCCGAGACCGGCCGAGATGCCGATGTTCGCGTTGGTGTTGCAGGTGTTGTCGTGGATGTTCATGTCGTCGGTGTGGATGTAGCCGAAGCCGGCGTACACGTCGCCGAGGTTGATGCCTGCGTCGCCGTTGGAGGAGCAGGTGTTCGAGGCGATCTCGATGCGGATCGCCTGGGTCACGTGGATGCCGTCGCCGGAGTTGCTGTTGGTGGTGTTGCCGACCAGCGTGTCGTCGTGGGCGGCAGGCGATCCGAGGAGGATGCCGGTCGCGCCTCCCGACGCGTTCACCCCGCTCACCGTCGAGTGGTCGGCGGCACGGACGACCACGCCCGCGTCGTGGTAGCCGACCGCGGTGCCGGGTCCGCTGACGGCGACGTTGCTCACCGGCGCGGCGACGTCCGGCCCGATCAGGAAGGCGTCGCTGAGGCTGGTGACGGTGTGCCCCTGCAGGGACACCGCGACGTTGCTCGCGGCGATCGTGACGGCCGGTGCGGGGCCGCAGCTCAGGTCGCGCGTCACAGCGTACGTGCCCGGCGTCGAGATGACGTAGGCGCAGGTCGCGATGGGAGTCGCGGGGGGCGTCAGCGTGCCGCCATGCACTGCGTAACTGACGCAGTCGCCGGTGTTGCGGAACGGCGTCTGGTCGGATCGCCGCACGTGCTGGTAGCCGTCCTGCTGGCACGAGCGTGCCGCCGCCGAGCTGCCGGGGGTGGCGGACGGGGGGCCAGCCGCCGTCGCGACGGGGGAGGTGCCGAGAGCGAGGACCGCACCCAGACCGAGGGCGACGAGGCGGTGACGTCGGGACATGCGTGCTCCAGGGGACCGGGGGTCAACGGGTTGCCCGAGCGCCTGCACCCACTGCTCGAGTGGGGCCCACGGGTGCGCTGACAGTACATTCGTTGCGGCTCTCTGGCAACGAATCTCGCACTGGTGCTGCGATGGTCTGGTCCACCGGCACCGCGTACGGTCCTGAGCGTGGGACGACGGGAGAAGCCGGTGAGCCTCACCGACGCGCGACCGGGGCTCAGCGCACGGCAGGCGCAGCGCAAGCGCCTCTACTTCGCGATCATGGGGCCCGCGCTGGTGCTCATCGTCCTGGCGTGGAACGTGGTCCGCCTCTACTCCGTGACGGCGGCGGTGGTGATGTCGGCGGTGGCCGCGGTCCTGCCGCCGGTCGCCGCGATCGTGGCGAACCGGCACGGGGACGGCTGACCTGTCGAGCCGCGAGCTTCCGCCCGCCCTCTCCTAGGGTGGGCGGATGAGCGCCGACAGCGAGCAGGGACCCCGCAGCCACCAGGACTCCGTGGAGGTGGCGGCCCCGCCCGAGGCCGTCTACGACGTGGTCTCGGACATCACGCGCACCGGGGAGTGGAGCCCCGTCTGCACGTCGTGCTGGTGGGACGACGAGGCCACGGCGGGCCAGGTCGGCTCGTGGTTCACGGGGCGCAACGAGCTGCCGACCCGCACCTGGGAGACCCGGTCGCAGGTCGTCGCGGCCGACCGGGGCCGTGAGTTCGCCTGGCAGGTGGGCGGCGACCTCGTGCGCTGGGGCTACCTCCTGACCCCGACGGCGACCGGCACCACCCTGACCGAGACCTGGGACTTCCTCCCCGGGGGGATCGCGATGTTCCACGAGCGGTACGGCGACGACGCGGCCGCCCAGATCGCCGACCGCACCCGACACGCCCTCGACGGCATCCCGCGGACGCTCGCCGCGGTCAAGGGCGTCGTCGAGTCCGAGGCGTCGCGACCCGGGTCGGCCCCGGCGTGACCGGAGCGCTGGCCGGCGCCGACCTCGCCGCGCCGGTCGAGGACCGGTGGTTCGAGGACTACGCCCCGGGCGCCGTGTGCGAGTACGGCCACGTCGGGCTCGACGAGGCGGAGATCGTGGAGTTCGCGCAGCGCTACGACCCCCAGGCCATCCACGTCGACCCGGCCTGGTCGGCCACGGGGCCGTTCGGCGGGCTGATCGCCAGCGGGGTCCAGACGGTCGCGGTGTCCATGCGGCTCTACGTCGACCACTACGTCTCGCGGGTGGCCAGCCTCGCCTCACCCGGGCTCGACGAGCTCCGGTGGCCCCGACCCGTCCGTCCCGGGGACCGGCTGCACGTCCGGGTCGAGGTGGCGCAGGCCCGGTTGTCGCGGTCGCGCCCGGACCGCGGGCTGGTGCACTCGGCGGTGACCGCCCTGAACCAGTCCGACGAGCCGGTGCTGACCTTCACGGCCATGAACTTCTTCGCCGTGCGCCCGCTGGGCCCGGGCGAGGGTCACCCCGGCTAGCGACGGGCCCTCACCCCCGGGCGTACGCCGCGAGGTGCTGGCCGGTGAGCGTCGAGGCGTCGGCGACGAGGTCGGCAGGGGTGCCCTCGAAGACGACCCGACCGCCGTCGTGCCCGGCGCCGGGACCGAGGTCGACGACCCAGTCGGCGTGGGCCACGACGGCCTGGTGGTGCTCGATGACGACGACCGAGCGGCCGGAGTCGACGAGGCGGTCGAGCAGGGCGAGCAGGGTCTCGACGTCGGCCAGGTGCAGGCCGGTGGTCGGCTCGTCGAGGACGTAGACGTCGCCGGCGACACCCATCTGGACGGCGAGCTTGA
This sequence comes from Nocardioides korecus, assembly GCF_054778395.1. Classification (NCBI taxonomy): domain Bacteria; kingdom Bacillati; phylum Actinomycetota; class Actinomycetes; order Propionibacteriales; family Nocardioidaceae; genus Nocardioides; species Nocardioides korecus. The sequence goes on from NZ_BAAGZO010000006.1 coordinate 31,057, forward strand.
GCCGCTGGCGCTCACCGCCCGAGAGCGTGGTCAGCGGCTGCCCGAGGGTGAGGTAGCCGAGCCCGACGTCGGCCAGGCGGTCGAGCACCGTGCTGGCGGCGGGCGTGCGGGCCTCGCCCTCGGCGAAGAAGGCCTGCGCCTCGGCGACCGAGAGGGCCAGCACCTGGGCGATGTCCAGGCCGGCGAGGGTGTGCTCGAGGACCTCGGCCTGGAACCGCTTGCCGCCGCACTCCTCGCACGGCGACTCGACGGTCGCCATCACGCCGAGCTCGGTGAACACGACGCCGGCGCCGTTGCAGGTCGTGCAGGCGCCCTCGGAGTTGGAGCTGAACAGCGCGGGCTTGACCCCGTTGGCCTTGGCGAAGGCCTTGCGCACCGGCTCGAGCAGCCCGGTGTAGGTGGCTGGGTTGCTGCGGCGCGACCCCTTGATCGCGCCCTGGTCGACCACCACGACGCCCTCGCGGCCGGCGATCGAGCCGTGGACCAGCGAGCTCTTGCCCGACCCCGCGACCCCGGTCACCACGCACAGCACGCCGAGCGGGAGGTCGACGTCGACGTCGCGCAGGTTGTGGGTCGCGGCGCCGCGGACCTCCAGCTGCCCGGTGGGGGTCCGGACCTCGGTCTTGACCCCCACCCGGTCGTCGAGGTGGCGGCCGGTCAGGGTGTCGCTGCGTCGCAGGTCCTGGACCGTGCCCTGGAAGACGACCTCGCCACCGTCGCGGCCGGCGCCGGGCCCGAGGTCGACGACGTGGTCGGCGATCGCGATCGTCTCCGGCTTGTGCTCGACGACCAGCACCGTGTTGCCCTTGTCGCGCAGGCGCAGCAGCAGGTCGTTCATCCGCTCCACGTCGTGCGGGTGCAGCCCGATGGTCGGCTCGTCGAAGACGTAGGTGACATCGGTCAGCGGCGACCCGAGGTGGCGGATCATCTTGGTGCGCTGGGCCTCGCCGCCCGAGAGCGTGCCGGCCGGTCGGTCGAGCGAGAGGTAGCCCAGGCCGATGTCGACGAAGGAGTCGAGCAGGTGCCGCAGGCCGGCCAGGAGCGGGGCCACCCCGGGCTCGTCGAGGTCACCGGTCCAGGCGGCGAGCTCGCTGATCTCCATCGCGCACAGGTCGGCGATGGTGCGGCCGCGGATCCGCGACGCGAGCACCGCCGCGGTCAGGCGGGTGCCGCCGCACTCCGGGCAGGCCTGGAAGGTCACCGCGCGCTCGACGAACCGGCGCACGTGCGGCTGCATCGCCTCGACGTCCTTGGACAGGATCGACTTCCGCATCCGCGGCAGGATGCCCTCGAAGGTGAGGTTGACCCCCTCGACCTTGATCTTGGTGGGGGCCGCGTGCAGCATCGTGTCCCGCTGGCGGGTCGTGAAGTCGGCGACCGGCACGTCCATCGGGAGGCCCATGCCCTCGAAGAGACGGCCGTACCACCCGTCCATCGAGTAGCCGGGCACCAGGATCGCTCCGTCGCGCAGGGACCGCTGCTCGTCGTACACCGCGGTGAGGTCGACGTCGCTGACCGCGCCGGTGCCCTCGCAGCGCGGGCACATCCCGCCGAGGTAGACCGCGTCCTTGACCACGCTCCGCTCGACGCGACCGCCGCGGTCGGTCGACATCACGCCGCTGGCCGTGCGGGTCGGCACGTTGAAGGAGAACGCCGTGGGTGGGCCGACGTGCGGGTCGCCGAGCCGGCTGAAGAGGATCCGCAGCATCGCGTGGGCGTCGGTGGCGGTGCCGACGGTGGACCGCGGGTTGGCGCCCATGCGCTCCTGGTCGACGATGATCGCGGTGGTCAGGCCCTCGAGGTGGTCGACCTCGGGCCGGGCCAGGCTGGGCATGAAGCCCTGGACGAAGGCGCTGTAGGTCTCGTTGACCAGGCGCTGGGACTCCGCGGCGATCGTGCCGAAGACCAGGGAGCTCTTGCCCGAGCCGGAGACGCCGGTGAACGCGGTGAGCCGGCGCTTGGGCAGGTCGAGGCTGAGGTCGCGCAGGTTGTTCACCCGCGCGCCCTGCACGCGGATCAGGTCGTGGGCGTCGGCCGGGTGCTCCGGTGGGGTGGCGGGGTCGGAGGTGCTCACGCCAGCGATGGTCCCAGGTCGACCGGTCCCGGGCCAGGGACGCCCGGACGCGGACGAGGGCCCCGGGGAGACCCCGGGACCCTCGTGCGGGTGGTGCGGCGTGGAGCGTCAGTCGCCCTCGGGGGCCGGGATCGCGCCACCGGGGACCTGGTCGGGCGTGTAGACCTTGGCGTCGCCGGGGTAGGGCGTCTTCCAGTCGTGCGCCTGGTACCAGGTGTAGCGGTTCATCTGCTCGGGGTGGGCGTAGTCGGGCCGGGCCTGGCGTCCGGTGAAGTGCTGCTTCTGGGCCCACCGGCCCCAGGCGTTCGCCACCGGCTTCTGGGCCGGAGCCACGACCGGCGCCGGGGGAGCGTCAGCCGGGGTGTCCGCCCCGCAGGCCGGTGCCGGGTTGACGTTCTCGGTCAGCGGGATCTGGTTCGGCACCGCGGTGAAGGGCCGGGTGTCGGCCTTGTTGGTGAAGGCGTCGAACATCGGGCTGGCCGCGGCCACCTTCTGGTTCAGCGGGGTCGCGCCGAGGATCTGCTCGATGGTGCGGACCATCGAGATCTGGGAGTAGTACGTCGACACGGTCTTGCCGTGCACGGCGTACGGGCTGATCACCTGGATGGGCGCCCGGTGGCCGTCGACGTGGTCGACGCCGGCCTGGCTGTCGTCCTCGACCACGAAGATCGCCGAGTCCTTCCACCACTTCGAGTGCGAGATCGTGTCCACGACCCGGCCCACCGCGAGGTCACCGTCGGCCACCGCCGCCCGGGGCGTCGAGGGGCCACCGGTGTGGTCGCTGGAGAGCCAGAGCATCTGGAAGGCCTTGGGCCCCTGCTGGGTGAACTCCTGCTTCCAGATCTGCTCGCGGTAGATGTCGGGGATCGAGAGGTCGAACGGCGGGGAGGTCGGGTTGCTGATCTTGTTCAGCGACGGGATCACCGAGCCGTAGTTGCCCTTGAGGTCCGGGGTCGTCAGCTGGGCGGGGTCACCGCCGGCCTCCACGCTCTTGGTGGCGCAGTAGTACTGCTGCCAGGTGCCGGCCGGCTTGCCCTCGGTGTACTCGAACTCGCCGTAGTTGCGCGAGGAGGCGCCGGCTGCGAGCGCGGCGGTCCAGAGGAACCCGGAGCGCTGGTGGCCGAGCACGTCCTCCTCGGTGTCGTAGGAGCGGGTGTACTCCCCGGCGCTGGACTCGGTGTACTCCGGGTCGTCGCCCTGCATCAGCCAGTTGTGGCCCTCGGCGGAGTTGGTGCCCACGTCGTAGGTGTTGTCGTAGAGACCGAACTGCCGGGCGAGCGCGTGCTGGTTGGGCGTGGTCTGCTGACCGAACTGCGCCAGGGTCTTGTCGCCGTTGCCCTCGGGCATGTCGCCGTAGACCTGGTCGTAGGTGCGGTTCTCCTTCACGAGCAGGAAGACGTGCTTGATGCTCGAGGGGTCGCCGAGGCGTCGCGGCACCGCCACGGCGCCGCGACGGCCGCCCTTGGCCCGCTCGTCGTCGCGGCCACCGGAGGTCCAGCCGTTCTGGTCGAAGACCCGACGGGTCCAGCGGCTGCGGATCTCCTGGTCGCTCGGGAGGGTGAAGCGGGTCAGCGAGGCGGTCGTCCCGTGGGTCCCGTACGCCGTCGCCGGCGTCGTCCCGAAGCCCTGCTTGGAGGTGATCTGCTGGCCGCGGGCGTCGATGCCGCGACGGTTCGCCACGAGCGTCTGGCCGCCCACGCTGAAGACGTCCTCGGGGTAGTAGTCGGTCGGGACCAGCCCGACGTAGCTGACCGGGTCGAGCGCCCCCTGCCCCAGGCGGTAGACCGCGACGGCGTTGGCGCGGCCCAGGCTGACCAGGAGGCGGCCGCCCTGCACGGTGATGCCGGTCGGCTCGTAGCCCACGGCCGACCCCCGCCACGGCTGGGTCGAGATCGTCTGGACGACCCTGTCGCGACCGGTGTCCACGACCGAGACGGTGTCGTCGTTGGTGTTGGCGACGTACAGCACCTTGCCGGCGGCGTACATCGACGTGGGGTGCAGGCCGGTGCCGATCGTGCCCACCGAGGTGCCGGCGGGGTCGATCACGCTCAGGGTGCCGGTGGTCGAGGTGCCCAGCGTGGGGTCGGCCGGCACCGCGGTGCCGTAGGAGTCCTGGGTGGCCTCGCCGGACGTGGCGCGACGCCCGCCCTCGTTGCTGACGTAGAGCTTGCCGCCCACGAGCTCGACCTGGCGCGGGGCGATCCCGACGGGCCAGGTGCGCGTGACCTGCGTGGTGGTGGTGTCGATGGCGACCACGCTGTTCTGGCCGTTGAGGGCGGCGTACAGCGTCCTGCCGTCGGGGGAGAACGTCATGCCGCCGGTGAGGGCCTGGGCACCGCCGACGGTGGGCAGGGCGATCTTCGTGGGGCTCGACAGCTTGCCGTCGGGACCGACCGCGAACCGGGTGATGCCGGTGGCGTTGGGCATGTAGAGGAACGCGCCGTCCGGGGAGTACGCCGGACCCTCCTGGCCCACGGTGTTGTCGGTCAGCTTCAGGTCGGCGTCGGCCGCGGAGCCGGCCCGCTGGACCAGCCGGTAGGTGGACAGGTCGAAGACCTGCAGCGAGATCGAGCGGTCGTTGGCGGTCGCGGTCAGGAAGCGGCCGTCGGGGCTGACCGTGCTGCCCATGAACTTGCCGTACGGCGTCGACAGCCGGTCGCCGAGCGGCTGGAGGACCTGGTCGGAGGAGATCTGCAGGCCCGCGGCGTACTGCTGGCCGACCTGGTGGTCGGCGAACATCTCGGTCGTGGCGTAGGCGGTGCCGCCGCCGATCACCGCGAGGACCGAGGTCCCGGCGAGGACGATCCTGGTGCGTCGGCGTCCCAGGAGCCCGGAGCGGGTCCGGGGGAGGCGCGTGCGCTGGCGTACTGCGTGCATGGTGGGTGGTTCCCTTCGCAGGTGGACGAGTGGTGCGGGTGGAGCTCGGTGGGTCAGAGGAGGTCGACGTGGCCGTCGACCTGCCACAGGGGGTTGGGTGCGTCGCCCCAGGGGGTGCGCACGGTGAAGCTGCCGTTCACCTCCTTGGGTCCGTCGCCGTCCGCGACCCAGCGGCCGTCGGCGGCGACGTCGAGGCTGAACGTCGCGTAGCCCACCGCGGTGGACCCCGGCAGCCGCCACGAGACGGTGCAGCGCCAGTCGTGACCCGGGCCGGAGTCGGCGACGCGGGGGCCGCCCTTGTCGCAGCTCGCGGTCGACCGGAGCTGCCGCTCGGTCACGTCGGGGCGGTGCAGCTCAGCGGTCTGGAGCCGGTAGAGGTGCGCGAAGGCGGTGGCCGTCGACTGCTCGAGACGGGCCCGGGTGATCCCGGACGGCCCGCCCGGCCCGGTGAGACCGGCCAGCGTGGCCAGGCCCGGGACGGCCACCGAGCCCAGGGCCACGAGCGCGACCAGGGGCAGCCAGGCCACGAGCTGGGTCCGGGGTCCCGGACCGGTGGGCGAGCCGAGGTCGCGCCGCACCAGCACGGCGTACGCCGCTCCGGTCGCGACCGCGGCCCACACCAGGCTGACGGCGATCCCGACGACCAGCTGACCGGTCTGCGCGGGGGAGGTGAACAGCCCGCGCCAGGCCAGGAACGCGTTCGAGGGCAGCGCCAGGCGGACCCCGACGGGCACGGGCAGGACGAGGACGAGGCCGCTGACCAGGGCCAGCACGGCGGGGGCGAGCAGCCCGACCGGCGAGCGGCCCGCGGCGACCGAGCCGAGCAGCCCCACGCAGGCCAGGGCCAGGGTCGGGGCCAGGACGCAGACCCAGGCCAGGGCGACGGTGCGGGCCGCCTCGCCGGTGCCGATCGACCGGCCGTCGAGACCCACCAGCGGGTGGTCGCCGGAGGCCACCAGTCCGCCGACCGTGCCGGAGACGGCCAGGGCGGTGACCAGCAGCAGCACCACGAGCAGGGCGGCCAGGACCTTGGCCGCGAAGACCCTGCGGGGCGAGCGCACCGTGACGACGAGGTGTCGCCAGGTGCCGAGCCGGTCCTCGACGGCGAACACGTCACCGGCCACGAGCGAGGTCAGCAGCGGGAGTCCCCAGCTGCACGCGACGGCGAGCACGACCAGGGAGCCGGCCCAGCCGCTGCTCGGCAGCCAGCGCCCGAAGACGGTGTCGGTGGGCAGGCCGGCCTGGTGGGAGACCACGCCCACCAGCACGCCCGGCAGGACCAGGCAGGCCACCAGCACGACCCGCACCCGCCACTGGCCGAGGATCTTGGCCAGCTCGAAGCGCAGCACCGGCCCGAACGGCGCCGCGCCGGACCGGGGGCGGACGGGCGCGGTCGGGGCCTGGGTCGGAGCGGGGCCGGCCCCGTCGCCCGCGACGTGCCGGGCCGGGGAGCCGGGGGTGTCGGTGCGGCTCCCGCCGAGCCCGTCCAGGGTGGCGCTCACGCCGCGTCCCGCCCGTCCGGGCCGGTGGGACCGGGGGCCGCGCCGGCAGGACCGCCGAGACCCTCGGTGCCGGGCCCGCCGGTCAGCGTGAGGAACGCCGCCTCCAGGGGCGGGACGACCGGGGTGAGCTCCCGGACCGCGATGCCGGCGTCGACGAGCCGGGCGACGAGGACGTCGCGCGCGGCGGCCGCACCGCGGAGCACGAGCGCGTCCCCGGGGCCGTCGAGCACCTCCAGCCCGCGGGTCCGCGCCGCCAGGCGTCGCGCCCGGACGGGGTCGGTGGTGCTGAGCCGGTGGTCGACGTCGCGGCCGAGCGAGGCCAGCCGCTCGACCGGGCCGGAGAAGGCGACCCGACCGGTGCTCAGCAGGGTGACGTCGGTGCACAGGGCCGCGAGGTCGTCCATCCGGTGGCTGGACAGCACGACGGCGACGCCGTCGGCGGTCAGGCCCCGCAGGAGGGCGTCCACCTGCCGCGTGCCGGCGGGGTCGAGGCCGTTGGCGGGTTCGTCGAGGACCAGCAGCCGTGGCCGGGTCAGCAGGGCCGCGGCCAGCCCGAGCCGCTGGCGCATGCCCAGGGAGAACCCGCCGACCCGGGCGTCGGCCACCTCGCCCAGCCCGACCTCCTCGAGCGCGGCGACCACCCGGGCGGCGCGTCCGCGGCGCCGTTCCCGACCGGCGACGCCGCGCAGCGCGTCCACGGCCTCGAGGTTGGCCCGGGCCGTGAGCGCCGGGTAGAGCCCGGGGCCGTCCACGAACCCCGCGACGCCGTCGGGCACGCCACGACCCCACCCGCGCGCGGTCCCGGTGCCGCAGCGCTGGCCGAGGACCTCCAGGCTCCCGGAGCGGGCGGTCGAGACGCCGAGCAGCAGGCTGAGCAGCGTGGTCTTGCCGGCCCCGTTGGGACCGACGAGCCCGTGCACCCCGCCGGCGGCGACCTCGAGGTCGACGCGGTCGAGGGCGACCACGTCCCCGTGGTGGACCGTGATCCCGCGGGCTCGGACGGCCGGGGTGCGGTGCATGGGCGTTTCCTCCCTGCTCGACGACGCCGCGACGCTAGGGACGGGGTCCAGCCGTCAGGGATCGTTGAGGAGAACAACCGACCAACGCTGCGCGAGCAGCAGGCGGTGCGGTCGACGTCAGGCGGCGTCAGGCGGCGGCCGGCGGGCGCGGCAGGGTGCGCGAGGCCAGCAGGGTCAGCAGCGGGGCCAGGAGGAGCAGGCCCGTCGGTGGGATCCCGGTCCCGGAGTCCTCGGACACGAAGGCCAGCAGCCAGCAGAGCACGACCGCGGCCAGGCCCGTCCCGAGCAGGGGGTACGCCGCGAGCAGGTCGCCCAGCGGCCGCGCGACCCACCGGGGCCGCACCAGGAGCGCCAGCAGGACGACGACCAGCGCGAGGACCGAGGCGTTCCACCACGACGAGGTGAGCATGATCCAGTTCAGCCGCACGACGTCGACCAGACCGCCGAGGTTGCCGTTCAGCACGTCGGCGACGGTCGTGCCGATGTGGGTGCGCTCGCCGACCGGGCGCAGGTAGTCGAGCGCTCCGAACCCGACCGCCACCACCCCGGTCAGCACGACGACCGCGGCCAGCACGCGCGCCCGCAGCCGCACCCCGGCCACGTGCAGGGCCAGGAACGAGAACGCCGGCACGAGGGCGAGCATCGCCCCGGCCTTGGCGCCCCACCACGGCACCGAGTCGACGACCAGGGTCACCGTGCCGACGAGGACGACGGTCGCGACCGCGGTGCGCCGGTGCCCGCGCAGCAGCAGCCGTTGGGCGTACGCCGTGGCCATCAGCAGGGAGGCGGTCAGCCACACGGCGGCGCCGACGTTGCCCATGCCGAAGTAGCGACCGCCGTACGCCGGCTGGAGCCCCATCACCGAGACCAGCTGGAGCGCCGACCCGCGGAGCACGTCGACGCCGATGACCACCCAGGTGGCCGTGATCAGGAAGGTCGTGGGGCCGGTCGGCTCGCGCCGCCACGGTCCGGCCAGGGCCAGGGTGGCGAGGAGGGCGGAGGCCACCACGACGGCCAGGCACAGGGCGGTGCGCGGGTGGGTCGTGCGCCACCAGGGGACGGTGCCGGCCAGGAAGGTCGCCACGGGCATGGAGGCGCACATCGCGCCGACGAGCGCGAACCACAGCCGCAGCCGGCGGTGGTGACGGCGCCCGTGCGTGTCGGGGTGGCGCGCGAGCACCAGCCAGCGCAGCACCCCGGCCAGCAGGACCGCGAGGCTGCCCCCGAGGAAGAGTCCGAAGAAGGTCGGGACGAAGGGGTGCTCGACGTCGAGGGCCTCGCTGAGGTCGTGCACGGACGCGACCGCCGCCGCGGTCGGCAGGGGCTGCACCGTGGGGAGGCGGCCGATCCGCAAGGTCGGGGGCGTCGGCAGTCGGTCCAGCAGGAGGGCGCTGAGGTCCGGCACCGTCACCAGGCCGCGCTGCCGGGTCGACCCCGAGGTGAGGACGCCGTGGGGCACCCCGGGGCCCGCGACCACCAGCGTGTGCACGGTCGTCGGGCCCGTGTCGTCACCGGTGCCGGCGACCACCACGGTCGCGTCGGTGGGCAGACGGGCCAGGAGACCGCCCAGCACGGCGTCGTCCCACGCGGGCAGCGAGACCAGGCTGACCGGGCACGCACCCAGGTCGAGCGAGGCCGGGTCGGGGGTCCAGGTCGCCACGGTGCCGTCGGTCGCGGCGGCCCCCAGCGCTGCCGCCGGGCCCGCGGCGGCGACGCACTGCCCGGTGCCGGCCAGCCGCGAGGCCACCGAGCCTAGGGACGCCGGGGGGCGCGCGTGCAGCAGGACCCGCCGCCAGGTGGACCAGGGCGGTGCGACCCGGGCCGCCGAGGCCGGGGGCGCACCCGCGACCACCTCCGGGGGCGCGGTGCAGCGACCGGGCGCGTGACCGGTCGTCGCGGCCGAGCCCGCGGACAGGGTGAGCCAGGTGTCGGTGGTGCAGCTGTGGTCGGTCGAGGCGCGGGTGGTGAGGGTGCCCACCGCCCCCCGGCGCACGAGCGAGAACAGCGCCGGGTCGTGCTGCGGGTCGACCGACCCCCAGGCCAGCCGCGTGGCGCCGACCACCACGACCGAACCGGGCTGGGTCACCGGTGCGCCCGGCTCGGCGTGGGCCGACGGGACGGCGAGCAGGACGGCCGCGAGGGCCACGAGCGCGAGGAGCAGTCCGGTGGTGCGGTGGCGGTGCCCACGACCCGTCCACCACCGCCAGACCTCCACCACGTCCCCAGGGTGCCCCGCCCACATGACCCGGGCCTGAAGGTCGGGTGACCGGGGCCTGGCGGGCAGCCGCTTGCCCGCGGACCTAGCCTGGCGGGCACGGCCGACCCCGGGGGTCGGCCCGTCCCGCGTGGGGAGAGCGCGGGCGGTGCTGAGGCGAGGACGGGTGAGGGCATGGCCGGACGACCGGGCTGGAGAACGGCACCATCCTCGACCGCGACGGCAACGTGCCGCCGCGCGTCGTCCACTCCGGGTTCAAGGCGCTCAAGCCGGTCGCGACGGTGACGCAGTACGTCGACCTGTGGGAGAAGCTGTGGGACGACGACTACGTCGCGGCCCACCAGGCCATGATCGGCTAGGCCAGCGACCACGTGCCGTTGCCCGGCGGCGTGGCCCGCCAGCTCTCGCAGATGGTGCGCGACAACGCCTTCACCACCGACCAGCTCGTCGTCGGGGGTGACCGGGTGCACCTGCGCGACCTGCGGGTGCCGTTGATGAACGTGCTGGCCAAGCGCGACCACATCGTCCCGGAGGCGTCCGCGGGGCCGCTGCTCGACCTCGTCGGGTCGCCGGACAAGGACGAGATGCGCCTCGAGGGCGGCCACGTCGGCCTGCTGGTCGGCCGCACCGCCGCCCGCACGACGATCCCCGAGATCATCGCCTTCCTGCGCCGGGCCAGCGGCAGCGAGGCGCCCTAGGCACCCAGGCGGTCGCTCAGCCCCGCTGCTGCTCGGCGCCCCGCACCAGGGCGCCGACCTCCTCGACGATCCGCGGCCACAGCGGCTCGGGCAGGTCGTGGCCCATCCCGGGCAGCACCACGAGCCGGGCGCCCGGGACGGCGTCGGCGGTGGCCTGCCCACCCTCGAGCTGGACCAGCGGGTCGGCCTCGCCGTGCAGGACCAGGGTGGGGACCTCGAGCGCGCGCAGGCCGGGGGTCCGGTCCGGGGAGGCGAGGATCGCGGCGTACTGCCGGGCGGAGCCGGTCGGGTCGACCTCGCGCTCGAAGGAGCGCCGGGCGACCTCGGACCGGCGGGCCGTGTCCATCGGGAAGCCGGGGGAGCCGATCACGGCGTACACCTGGAGCGAGCGCTGCACGGCGCTCTCCACGTCGGTGGCCGGCGGGATCAACAGGGCGGCCTGCGCCTCGGGCCGCGGGCGACCGATCTCGCGCGACGGCGTCGACATGATCGAGGTCAGGCTGCGCACCCGCGCGGGGTGCGAGATCGCGAGCTGCTGGGCGATCATGCCGCCCATCGAGGCGCCGACCACGTGGGCGGAGTCGAGCCCCAGCGCGTCGAGCAGGCCGGCGGTGTCGTCGGCCATCTCCACCAGGGTGTACGCCGGCGCGGGCGCGGCCGGACCGCCCGCCATCAGCCCCGCGAGGTCGGGGAGCCCGTGCTCGGTGAGGTGGGTGGAGCCGCCGATGTCGCGGTTGTCGAACCGGACCACGTGCAGCCCCAGGTCGGCCAGCCGGGTGCAGAAGCGGTCGTCCCAGCCGAGCATCTGGGTGGCCAGGCCCATCACGAGCAGCAGGGGCGGGTCGGCCGGGTCGCCGTACGCCTCCCAGTCAAGCTCGACACCGCCGACGCTCGCGCGTCCGCTCCGATCTGCCACGGGGGCCTCCTGTGCTGGGTGGACGGGGGTCGACGCCCCGGAGGTGGCGGCGACGCCGCTCCACCCGCAGCCTCGCACGTCGCCTAGATTGACGCGGGTGAGCGCCCAAGCACCGTCGGCCGTCATCCTCGTGAGGGCGGAGAGGTTCCTGCCCAACCCGGCCACCGCGGCCGACAACGCCTTCCAGACCGAGGTGCCCGAGGGGCGCTCGGACGCGGAGGTCTCGGCGACCGCCCTGGCCGAGATGGACGGGGTGGCCGACGCGCTGCGCGCGGTCGGGGTGCGGGTGCACGTCTTCGCCGACCCCGACCACACCCGGCCCGACAGCGTCTTCCCCAACAACTGGCTCTCCACCCACGCGGGCGGGATGGTCGGCGTCTACCCGATGTACGCCTCCAACCGGCGCCACGAGCGCCGCGGCGACGTCCTGGAGACGCTGAAGTCGGCCTACCGCGTGCAGACGATCGTCGACTACTCCGGCCTCGAGCCCGACGGCATCTTCCTCGAGGGCACCGGCGCGATGGTGCTCGACCACGTCTCGCGGGTCGCCTACACCGCGGTCAGCCACCGGGCCGACACCCACGTGCTCGAGCGGTTCTGCACCGACTTCGGCTACGAGCCGATGGCCTTCGACGCGGTCGACTCGCGCGGTGTGCCCGTCTACCACACCAACGTGATCTGCTGCATCGGCACCGACGTCGCGCTGATCGCCCTCGGGATGATCCCCGACGAGACCCGCCGCGAGCAGGTCCGCGAGCGGCTCTCCGTCAACGGCCGGACCGTGGTGGAGCTGACCGAGGAGCAGGTGCGGGAGTTCGCCGGCAACGCCGTCGAGCTGTGCGGCCGTACGCCGGAGGGCCGGCGCCGCTACGTCATGGCGATGTCGGCCCGGGCCCGGGCCAGCCTGCGCCCCGACCAGGTCGCCGTCATCGAGGAGTCCTGCGAGATCGTCGCGGTCGACATCCCGACCATCGAGCTGGCCGGCGGGTCGGTGCGCTGCATGATCGCCGGGGTGCACCTCGACCGGCGTCCCCCCGGCGTCGAGATCGAGCCCACCGCGGCCGTCGAGGCGATCGACGAGGACCCGCGCACGGCCGACGGCCGCGACGTGGCCGGCGACGCCTGACCCCGGAGCCGGACCGCCGGGCCGGACCGACCCTCAGGCCACCCGGGCGGGCGCGGTGGGCGAGGCCGCCGGGAGTGCCCCCGAGGCGATCGCGGCGAGGGTCCGGGCCGCGACCACGAGCCAGGCGACGACCAGGGCGGCGTACAGCACGGTCGCGACGACGACCAGGAACGGCGCCCCGGTGACCGCGGCCAGGGCCGAGGTGCCGGTCACCACGGTGCCGAGCGGGAAGGTGAAGGACCACCAGGTCAGCGAGAACGGCAGGCCCTCGCGCAGCACGTGCACGGTCAGGCTGACCGCGACGGCGAGCCACAGCATCGCGAAGCCCCACACCGGCAGGCCGTAGACCAGGGCGAGCACCACGAACCCGTGGGCGTACGCCGCCGGCAGCACCCCGCCCGCCGTCGCCCCCAGGGCGTGCGCGGCGGTGACCGACTGCCCCAGCGGACCCAGGACGATCCACACCGTGGGCGCCGCGGCGGCGGCGCCGAGACCGTGGTGGGCCAGCCGGCTCCAGACCAGCGTGACGACCACCAGGCTCGCGACCAGGGCGAGCCCGAACATCGCGGTGCAGAGCAGCTGCACCGCCTGGCCCCAGGCCGGGGTGAGGTGCGGGACCAGGAGCGGACCGGTCGCGGCGCTCACCATCGGGGGCACGACCGGCATCAGCCAGGCGCCCGAGGCGGCGTCGGGCGCGGCGTCGGCGCGCGTGAAGGTCCGCACCGGCAGGGCCACCGCGGTCCAGAGCCCCAGCAGCGTCCCGGCGGTCCAGAGCGCGACTTCCAGCGCGACCGCCGCCCCGGTGCCGACCAGGGGAGTGCCGACCAGCAGCGCGCCGGCCCCGACGGTCATCAGCGCCATCGCGGGCGCGCCGTAGAAGTGGCCCAGGACGGGGTCGTCCAGGTGGCCGCGCGCCTCGACGGGGTGGTGGCGCCAGTGCGCCGCCGTCGCCGCGAGGAGGACCACGAGGAGCACCACGTCCAGGACCCAGACGGCACGGGCGGCGTCCAGGAGTCCGGGCACGTGGACGGGGAGCGTGGCCGCGGCGTTGGCGACGATGCCGGTGCCCATCACGGTCGCGAACCAGTTCGGGCCCACGTGCGCGACGCGGTCGTGGCCGGCGCTGGTGGTGGTGGTGGCGGTCCCGGTGGTGGTGGCGGTGGTGTCCATGTCCTCCAGGGTGGTGCGCCGGACCGTGCCGCAGTAGCCGGCGGCGTCCTGTTCATCCACAGGTCCTGCCTGTGGGCAGGCTAAGGTCGTGCCTGTGAGCACCACCGACGGCCCGTTGCCCGACCTCGAGGCGCTGCGGCTGCTCGTGGGGGTGGCGCGGCGAGGGAGCATCGGGGCGGCCGCGCGGGCGGTCGGGATCACCCAGCAGTCGGCCTCCGAGCGGCTGCGCGCCCTCGAGGCCCGGGAGGGGCTGCACCTGCTCCAGCGCGGCGCACGCGGCTCGGGCCTGACCGCCGACGGCGTGGTCGTGGTCGAGTGGGCCGGTCGGCTGCTCGACCTCGCCGACGAGGTCGAGACCGCGATGGCGGGGCTGCGGGGCGAGCGCGACCGGGAGGTGGTGGTCTGGTCGAGCATGACCGTGGCCGAGACCCTGCTCCCGCGCTGGCTGGTGCTGCTGCGCCAGCGCCAGGTCGGGGAGGGGCGGGTCCCGGTGGCGGTGAGCCTGCGGGCCGGCAACAGCGCGGCGGTGACGGAGGCGGTGCGGTCCGGGTCGGCCCACGTCGGCTTCGTCGAGGGGGTGGACCCGCCCGTCGGGGTCGCGAGCGAGGTGGTCGCGGCCGACGAGCTGGTCCTGGTGGCGGCACCGGGCACGGCGCTCGCGCGACGTCGCGGGGCCCTGGACCCCACCGAGGTGGCGGCGCTCGCCCTGACCAGCCGGGAGCGCGGGTCGGGCACGCGCGAGGTGGTGGAGCGGGCGCTGGCCGAGCACGGTCTGGAGGCGGCCGCGCCCGTGGCGGAGCTGACCACCGCCACCGCCCAGCGGCAGTCCGTGGTCGCGGGCAGCGCCCCGGCGTTCCTCAGCCGACGGGTCGTCGAGCGCGACCTGGCCTCCGGCGAGCTGGTGCTGGTGCCGACCCGGGAGCTGGCGCTGGTGCGGTCGTTCCGGGCCGTCTGGTCGGGCCCCGGCGCCCCGCCGGCGGGACCGGTGCGCGACCTGGTGGGCCTCGCCCGCCAGGACGCCCGACGTCGGGCCCGGTCGACCGGTCAGCCGGCCGGCTGACCCCGGCTGACCCCGGCTGACCCACCGGCTGACCCCGGGCGGCCGGGCGCGGTGCGAGGATGAGGCATGGCTGCTGAACGACTGATCATGAGCTCCGGCGTCTTCGGTCGCGCCGCCCAGGTCGGCCCGGCCGTCCCGGCGCCGCGGCAGGTGCGGCTCGGTGGCGTCGGGGTGACCCCGGTGGGCCGGGCCCGGATCTACGTCTGCGGCATCACGCCGTACGACGTCACCCACCTGGGGCACGCCGCGACCTTCGTCTGGGCCGACACCCTCGCCTCGGTCTTCGACACCGTCGGCGCGCGCGCCGAGGTGTGCCGCAACGTCACCGACGTCGACGACGTGCTGCTGCGGGCGGCGCAGTCCGAGGGCCGCTACTACGACGAGTTCGCGCTGTCGCAGGAGTACCTGTTCACCCGCTCGATGGACGCCCTGCGCGTCGCCACCCCGGGCCACGAGCCGCGCGCCCGTCACTACGTCCCGGCGGTCCAGCAGCTCACCCAGGCGCTGCTCGACGCCGACCTCGCCTACGAGCGCGACGGCTGGGTCCGCTTCCGCGGCGCCGAGGTCCCCGGCCGGGCGGGCCTGGACCGCGAGGAGGCGTTGCTCCGCAGCCGGGCGTACGGCGACGACCCCGACGACGCGCGCAAGGACGACCCCTTCGACGTGACGCTGTGGCAGCCCTCGACCGGTGAGGACCCGGCCTGGCCGAGCCCGTGGGGCTGGGGTCGGCCGGGGTGGCACGCGGAGTGCGCCGCGATGGCGATGGCCGTGCTCGGGCCCGGCCTCGACGTGCTCGTGGGCGGCGACGACCTGAGCTTCCCGCACCACGCCTACCAGGCGGCGATGGTCGAGGGTGCCGCGTCGTCGGGCCCCTTCGCCCGGGCCCGGGTGCACGTCGGCACGGTGCGGCTCGACGGCGAGCGGATGGCCAAGTCCACCGGCAACCTGGTCCTGATCGACGACGTGCTCACCGACTGCAGCCCGGCGGCGCTGCGGCTGCTCCTGCTGGACCGCCGCTACGGCGACTCCTGGGACTTCGACCGGGCCGGCGTGGAGGTCGCGACCCAGCGCCTCGAGCGGTTGTACGCCGCCGCCGCCTCCGGGCCCGGCTCGCGTGCCGACCAGGACGACGCCGCGCAGGACCGCGTGCTGAGCGCGCTGTGCGACGACCTCGACGTGCCCACGGCCCTCGCGGTCGCCGAGGACGCCGGCGGGGCGGCCGCGCGCCTGCTGGTCAAGGTCCTGCGCCTGGGCTGAGCGCGGACGTCACGGCGAGCGGTCGCGCCCCTCGCGCCACGCGTCGTACGCCGCCACGGCCGTCGGCAGCGTCGGGAACAGCAGGTCCTCGCCGACGCGCGCGACCAGCCCCGCGCGCGCGAGGTCCGCGTGGAGCTCGTGCTTGACCCGGGCCATCGCGAAGACGATCCCGCGGTCCACCAGCTCCGCGCGGAGCGCCTCGAGCGCGTCCAGCGCGGTGATGTCGACGTCGACCACCGCCTCGGCGTTGAGGACGAACCACCGCGTCGGGGTCGTGGCGCCGTCGACGGCGGCCAGCGCTCGACGTCGGAAGTCCTCGGTGTTGGCGAAGAACAGCGGGGAGTCGTAGCGGTAGACGACCAGGCCCGGGGGCGAGGTGGCGCCCGGGTAGTCGTCGACGTCGTGCATCCCGGCCAGGCCCGGCACGAAGCCCTCGACCGCGTCGTGGGGCCGGGCCACGCGGCGGAGCAGGTCGAGCACCGAGAGCGAGATGGCCACCAGCACCCCGGGCAGGACGCCGACGGCGAGCACGACCAGGGCCGTGGCCAGGGCGATCAGGCCCTCGGTGCGGCGGAAGGCGGTCAGGCGTCGGAACTCCGAGACCTCGATCAGCCGCAGGGCGGCGTACACCACGACGGCGCCGAGCGCCGCGGTCGGGAACGAGGCCAGCACCGGCCGCAGGGTCAGCAGGGCCACGACCAGGCTGAGCAGGGTGACGACACCGGTGAGCTGGGTGCGTCCGCCGGCGGCGTGGCCGATCGCGGTGCGGCTGCCGCTGCTGCTCACCGGGAACCCGTGCATCAGCCCGGCGGCCAGGTTGGCGGCCCCCAGGGCCAGCAGCTCGCGGCGGGGGTCCACCCGCTCGCCGCGCTCGTCGGCGAAGGCGCGGGCGGTCAGGACGTTGTCGGTGTAGCCGACGAAGGTGATCCCGAGCGCGACCGGCAGCAGCGTCAGGGTGCCGTCCAGGGACAGCGACGGCAGCCGGGGCACGGGCAGCCCGGCCGGCACCGACCCGACGACCGTGATGCCGTGGGCGCGGAGGTCGAGGGCCCACACGACGGCCGCGGCCCCGAGCATCCCGACCAGCGACATCGGCACGCGGGGGAGCAGGCGGCTGCCCACGAGCATCGCCGCCAGGGTGGTCAGGCCCAGGGTCAGCGTCGCGGGCTGCACGTGGTCCAGCTGCCGGGCCAGTGAGGCCAGCTCGGGCCCGGTGCCCTCGCCGCGCACCTCGACCCCGGTGATCCGGCCGAGCTGCGACACGATCATGACCGCGGCGACCCCGGCGAGGTAGCCCACCAGGGCCGGCCGCGAGAGCAGGTCGGCCACGAAGGAGAGCCGGCCCAGCCACGCGAGGAGGCAGAGCGCGGCGACGGCCAGGCACAGCGCCGCGGCGAGGTCGGCGTACGCCGTGCCGCGGGGCGTCGCCAGCGAGCCCAGCGCCGCGGCGGTCATCAGCGCGGTGGTCGACTCCGGGCCGACCGAGAGCTGGGTGGAGCTGCCGAGCAGGGCGTAGGCGAGCAGCGCGCCGGTGCAGGCCCAGAGGCCGGCGACGGCGGGGAGGCCGGCCACCTCGGCGTACGCCATCACCTGGGGGACCAGGTAGGCGGTGATGGTCACCCCCGCGACGACGTCGCCGCGCAGCAGGCCGCGGTGGTACGCCGCGACCCACGCGGGGACGGGCAGCCGGCGGGGCATGGCCACAACCTAGGGCCTGCGCGGGTCCCCGGCCCGGGTCGTGGGTCCCGGACCGCCGACCGGCGTCAGCCGCGGGAGGGCAGCGGCACGAAGAACGAGACCCGGTCCTGGTAGTCGCGGTAGGCCTCGCGGTCCTGCATCCGCTCCTCGGTGCGCTTGGCCCCGGTGGCGTAGATCAGGAAGTAGCTCATCGCGAGGGGCGCGGGCAACGTCCAGCCGGCCGGCGCGGAGGCGGCCGCCGCCAGCCAGGCCCCGTCCCAGACCACCGAGTCGCCGAAGTAGTTGGGGTGCCGCGACCAGCCCCACAGCCCGGTGTCGAGCACGTCGGGCCGCTCGTCGCGGTCACGGGCCATGAACTGCGACTTCTGCCGGTCGGCGAGCGCCTCGACGACGGCCCCGCCCACCATGGTCGCCACGCCGAGGGGGAAGAGCCAGCGACGACGCGAGCGCGGCAGGGTGCTGGCGGCCGCGAGCTGGAGCGGCGCGGAGACGAGCAGCTGGGAGACCGCCTGGGTCACGAACACCTTGGCGACGACCGCGGCGGTCGAGTCGCCCTCGAGGAACTCGGTGTAGCGGGGGTCCTCCTCGTCCTTGCCGCGCAGGCGGCCCAGCATCAGCCGCTCCAGCCGGGTGGCCCACGCCGTGGTCACCGCGGCCAGCGCCCACCGGCGCGCGGGGTCGCCGTTGCCCACGACGGCGCCCGTCACCGCGATCGCGGCGAGCCCCGGCCCCCACGCGCCGTCGGCGTAGTCACGTCGACCCCGCCGGATCGCGGCGACCGCGGTCCCGGCCTGGATCGCCGTCACGAGGGCGGCCGAGGTGGTGACCACCCGCTTCAGGTTCGCGGTGTCGACGCTCATGGGGGGCCTCTCGCTGCGCGGCGGGCGGCCCGTCCGGGCCGCCCGTCCCGCCATCCAATCCGACCGGCGCAAACGACCCGGTCGGCCCGGTCGGCCTGGTCGGTCCGCCGGGGCTCAGGCGCCCGCGGGGGCGCGGCGGGCCAGCAGGGTGGAGTCGTCGATGTCGTACGTCGTGCCGTCGCGCTCGACCCGGCGGGGGCGCTGCTCGACGACCAGCGCCTCGAAGTCGTCGGGCAGGGCGGGCAGGAGGTCCTCGGCGACGAACATCGCCCGGCGGTGGGAGTCGTCGAGCTGGGTGTGCACGTGGGACGGGGCGTGCCCGACCACGAGCAGGTGACCGCCGGGGGCGACCAGCTCGGCGAGGCGGCGGGTCACCGCGACCATGCCGCCGTCCGGCGGGTGCAGGAAGTGGGTGGTCACCAGGTCGAACTCGCGGCCCTGGGCGGCGATCTCGCGGGCGTCGACCTGCCACCAGTCCGTGCGGTCGGCGACCCCGGCCTCGGCGGCGTGGCGGGCCGCCCGCTCGAGGCCCGCGGCGGCGAAGTCGGCGCCGGTGACGCGCCAGCCCTGCTGCGCCAGCCAGATCACGTCCCCGCCCTCGCCGCACCCGACGTCGAGCGCCGTTTCCGGGGCCAGCGGGGTGACCTCGGTGACCAGCTGGGGGTTGGGGCGCCCGCTCCACATCGCGCCGTCGCCGGCGTACCGCTGCTCCCAGCCCGCGGGCTCGAAGAAGTCCTCCGCGGCCGCGGCGGTGTCGTGCTGGTGCTGGTCGTGCTCGGGCATGGCTGCTCCTGGTCCGACGGGGTGGTGTCGACCCAGCGTGCGGGGTGCGTGCCCGCGGTGACAACTCTCCTTGCCGTTCCGGCAAGAAGAGGGTGTCGTCAGCGCAGGCTGAGGCAGCCGGAGGTGTCGGTGGCGAAGTCGAGCTCGGCGTCGCGGGCGATCCGCTCGTCCAGCGCGGCGGCCACGTCGGCGGGCCAGGGAGCGGTGTGGCGGGTCTCCATGTCGATGTGCAGGAAGACCTCCTCCATCACGAAGCTCAGCTGCTGGTGGGTGTCGTCGAGCAGGTAGACCAGCGCGTGCGCGGCCCGCTCGGAGCGGCCCAGCAGGCGCACGCGGGCCGACATCCGACCGCCGGTGCGCAGCTCGGCGAGGTAGGTCAGGTGGTGCTCGGCGGAGAAGCACGCGTGCCCCGAGGCCGGCCAGTTCGGCGGGATGCCGAGGTCGACCAGCGACTCGTCCAGGCCCTCGCTGGCGATGCCGGTGTAGTGGCGCACGTTGAGGTGGCCGTTGGCGTCCTCGAAGGCGATGGGCACGGGCTGCTCGGTGTACGCCGCGAGGGCGACCAGCTCGTCGTACGTGGGGTGGGATGAGCTCACCGTCGGGACCCTACCGGTCCTCGGGAGCGCCGGGGCGTGAGCGGCGGGTCGTGCTCACTGGGGCGCGGCGGGCTCCGTGCGCCGTCCCAGGGACGCGATCGCCAGGAGGATCAGCAGGCAGCCGACGACCGCGCGGCCGGTGAGGGTCTCGCCCAGGAACGCCACGGCGAGGAGGACGGCGGTGACCGGCTCGAGCAGCGTCGCCACGACCGCGGTGCCGCTCGGGGTGCTGCGCAGACCGGCGTACAGCAGCACGTAGGCCAGGGCCAGCGTGACCACGCCGAGGTAGGCCGTCAGCCCCCACGCGAGCGGGTCGTCGGTGGTCAGGGGCGTGCCGGTCGTCGCGGCGGCGAGGAGCCCCGCGGCCACCAGGACCACCGCGACGACGCCCGTCGTGCACGTGGTCACGGCCAGGGCGTCGTGGCCGCGGGCCAGCGGACCGCCGACGTCGGCCGCCACGGCGTACGCCGCCCCCGAGCCGAGCGCGAGCAGGACCCCCCACGCCGGGTGCGGCGCGCTGCCCGAGCCCACCCCGCCCGTGCTGACCAGGAGCAG
Source organism: Nocardioides korecus (assembly GCF_054778395.1). Taxonomy (NCBI): domain Bacteria; kingdom Bacillati; phylum Actinomycetota; class Actinomycetes; order Propionibacteriales; family Nocardioidaceae; genus Nocardioides; species Nocardioides korecus. The sequence continues at coordinate 51,463 of NZ_BAAGZO010000006.1, forward strand.
CCCGAGGACCGCGGTGGCCACGGTGAGCACGTCGCCCACCGCCGGCGCCCGACGGTCGCGCACCGCGGCGAGCACCAGCAGCAGGACCGGGGCGAAGCCGAGCGCGACGACGGTCGTCACGCTCACGCCGGCCTCGACGACGGCCACGAAGAAGAGCAGCTGGAATGCCGCGGTGAGCGTGCCGGTCGCGACGACGCGCCGGCCCTCGGAGCGGGCCAGCTCGCGGCAGGCCGGCCAGCGGCGGCCGACCGACACCACCAGCGCGAGGGCGGCGACCGCCCAGGCCCCGCGGTGGGCGCCGACCACGAGCACCGAGAGCGCGGACCGTCGCTCCAGGACGCCGACGACCGGGCCGATCGTGCCCCACACGACGCCGGTGACGCCGAGCAGCGCCAGCCCGACCCAGGCCGGCCGGTGGGCCTCGGACCCGGTCGGGGCGCTGGCGGGGGCGTCGGTCACCCGCGCATCCTGACGGGCGGCGCCGACGGGACGGCACGGCGGGGGGTCGGGACGCCGGGCCCGGTGGCGGGAGCGGCGACCGCGGAGGATCGCGGGCACCAGGTGGTGCGATCCTCCGCGGTCACCGTCCTCAGCGGGTCGCGGAGCCCCCGGCGACCTCGTAGCTCCACAGCTCGCTGCGCGTCGACACCGGGCGCTGGGGCTGCTCCGCGTCGCCCTGGGCCCCCGCGTCGCCCTGGGCACCCTCGGTGGCCGGGGCGCCGTGGCCGGCGGGCGCGCCGCCGCCGCGGTGGCCCTGCGCGAAGCCGGCCGACCCCATCCACGCCTGGAAGGACTCCTCGTCGCGCCAGCGGGTCACGACGAGCCACTGGTCGCGCTCGTCGGTGGGCTTGAGCAGCTCGAACCCCTCGAAGCCCTCGGCGCCGTCGACGGCGCCCGCCCGGGCGGCGAAGCGGTGGGCCAGCTCGTCCCCGGAGTCGGCCGGGACGGTGATGGCGTTGATCTTGATCGTGGTCATGCCGCCCAGGATGCCAGGGGTGCGGACGGGGGCTCAGCCGCCGCGGGTCGCCCCCAGGGCGAGGGCCGCGGTGGTCAGGCCCGCCAGGGCGGTGAGGGTCACCCCCAGCGCCACGACGGCTCGGGTGCTGCTGGTCGCGCGGACCTGCCCGCGGACGCGGCGCGCGCCGTGCAGGAACGACAGCGCGGCCGCCGCCGTGGCGAGGGCACCGAGGGACAGGGCCCAGGGCCAGGGGAGCGCACGCTCGTGGCGTGCGGCGAGGAGGACGCCGTTGACCAGCACCGCCAACGACGTACGCCGCCAGGCCAGCGTCGTGCGCTCCTCGGCCAGCCCGGCCGGTGCCACGGCTCAGCCCCCGGCCAGGGCGAGGCCGACGGTCAGGGCGACGGCGACGACGACCAGTCCCACGGCCAGCACCGCGGGCAGCGGCCCGGCGTGCAGGGGACGGCCGGCGCGCATGTCGCGCTGGGTCGCCGCCCAGCGGTGCAGCCCGCCCGCGCAGGAGGCGGTGGCCAGCACGCCGAGGGCGACCGCGCACGCCTCCCGCAGCCAGGTGGGGTCCAGGTCGGTCGCGAACTGCGAGAGCGCCACCGCGGCGGCCAGCAGCGCCAGCCCGGTGCGCATCCAGGCCAGGAAGGTGCGCTCGTTGGCCAGGGTGAACCGGTGGTCCGGCTCCGAGTCGTGGTCGTGGGGCGCCGAGGCGTCCGGTTGCTCCGTCACCTGCCTGCACCTCCCGGTCGTGGGTCGTCCCGTGCGCAACCTAGCGGCGCGGCGGCCCGGGCGACAGCAGGTGGGGACGCGACGAGGCCGGCCGACGCGGTGCGCGTCGGCCGGCCTCGGGGTCGAGCCTCGGGGTCAGGCGTTCTTGATCGCGGAGATCTCGAACTCGAGCGTGATCTTCTCGCTGACCAGCACGCCGCCGGTCTCGAGCGCGGCGTTGAAGTTCACGCCGTAGTCGGTGCGGTTGATGATGGTCTTGCCCTCGAAGCCGGCGCGCTGGTTGCCGAAGGGGTCGGTGGCGACGCCGTCGAACTCGAAGGGGACGGTGACGGACTTGGTGGTGCCCTTGATGGTGAGGTCGCCGGTGATGTCGACGTCGCCCTCGCCGCCGGTGGCGACGGAGGTGGAGACGAAGGTGATCTCGGGGTGCTCGTCCATGGCCAGGAAGTCGTTGCTCTTCAGGTGGCCGTCGCGCTGCTCGTTGCGGGTGTCGATGCTGGCGGCCTTGATGGTCAGGGAGACCTTCGAGGCGGACAGGTCGTTGCCGTCGACCTCGGCGGTGCCCTCGAACTCGTTGAACGAGCCGCGGACCTTGGTGACCATGGCGTGGCGGGCCACGAAGCCGATGCGGGTGTGGGCGGGGTCGAGGGTCCAGGTGCCGGTGAGGGCGGTCAGGTCGTTGCTCATGTGGTGCTCCCTTGGGGTGTGGTGGCGGGTGGTGTGCCGGCGGGGTGCCGATGGGTGTCGTGCTGCGGGGCACGGGGTGCCGTGCCGGGTGCTGCGAACCAGGTGACCGTCATGTCGGTGACGTGTCATGCTTCATACGACCAGAACTTAGGTGAAGTGTCAAGTATTCCCGTAGGATGAGGTCATGAACGAGACCCCGGCGTGGCTCAGCGCCGACGAGATGGAGCTCTGGCGCGGCTGGCTGTCGCTCAACGCCACGCTCCCCGCCGCCCTCCACCGACAGCTCCAGGCCGAGGCCGGGTTGTCGCTGCAGGACTTCGAGGTGCTCGTGCGGCTCACCGACACCGAGGACGGCCGGATGCGCGTCAGCGAGCTGGCCCGCGACATGCTCTGGGAGCGCAGCCGGCTGTCCCACCACGTGACGCGCATGGGCGGTCGCGGGCTGGTCGTGCGCGAGGAGTGCCCCGACGACCGGCGCGGCGCCTTCGTCGTCCTCACCCGGGAGGGCCGCGCCGCCATCGACCGCGCGGCGCCGGGCCACGTCGCCGCCGTGCGTCGGCTGTTCCTCGACGGCATCGACCGCGACGACCTCGCGGCGTTCGGCCGGGTCGTGGCGGCGATCTCCACCCGCGTCGAGGCCGAGGGCGTCGACGTCGCCGCGTGCCCGACCTCCACCCTGGGGGGCGTGCCGGCCTAGGGCGCGCGGCCGTACGCGTCGGGGCTGCCCGGGCTGCTCGGACTGCCCCTCAGGCGGCGGGCGGCGCCGGGACCACGCCCTCGGCTTCGAGGCGGTCGAAGAGGTCCAGGAAGGCGTCGAGGGTGACGCGGGAGCCGGTGAAGCCGGCGCGACGGCTGCGGGCCAGGTCGGTGAGGCACTCCATGTCGCGGCCGAGGTCGCCGTCGGTGTGCCACCAGGAGGCGACCCGGTCCAGGTCGGCCTCGCGCAGGCCCTCGCGCTCGGCGATCTCGCGCCAGACCGGCGCGACGCCGGCCATCTGCTCCTCCATCGGGCGCGGCTCGCCGTCGAAGCCCTCGGGACGCACGCCGAGGCGCTCGGCGATCCGGGGCCACAGCCAGCGCCAGCGGAAGACGTCACCGTTGGCGACGTTGAACGCGGTGTCGGCGGCCGCCGGCGTCGTGGCGGCCCAGTGCAGCTGCTCGGCCAGCAGGCCGGCGTCGGTGAGGTCGGTGATCCCGTCCCACTGGGTCTGCGAGCCCGGGAACACGAAGGGCCGGTCCTGCTCGCGGCAGATCGCGGCGGCGGCCGCGAGGGTCTGCCCGATGTTCATGGCGTTGCCCAACGCGTAGCCGATGATCGTGTGCGCGCGGTGCACGCTCCAGGTGAAGCCGTCCCGCTCGGCCGCGGCGAACAGCTCGTCCTCCTGGGCGTAGTAGAAGTTCGGGTACGGCAGCCGGTCCTCGTCCTCGTGGAACGGGGTGTCGGGCACGTCGCCCTGGCCGTAGGCCTCGAACGGGCCGAGGTAGTGCTTGAGCCCGGTGAGCAGCGCGACGTGGCGCACGCTCCCGGCGGGCCGCACGGCCTCGAGCACGTCGCGCACCATCGCGCCGTTGACGCGGATGTTCTCGGCCTCGGTCTCCTGCCGCGCCCACGCGGTGACGAAGACGTGCGTGGGCCGGTGCTCGGCGAGCGCGTCGCGCAGGGAGGCGGCGTCGGTCAGGTCGGCCCGGACGGCCGTGACGCCGGGGATCTCGCGACCGCTGCGCGAGAGCCCGAGGACCGTCCAGCCCTGCTCGACCAGGAGGGCGCACAGGGCGCCGCCGGCGATCCCGGTCGCGCCGACGACGAGGGCGGTGGAGGAGTGGTCTGCGGGTGCGGAGGACATGCGTACGACGCTAGCCGCGCCCGCCTGGTCAGCGACCCACCGGGGCCATCGGCAGCACGAAGGCGAACGTGCTCCCGGACCCCGGGGTGCTCTCGGCCTGGAGCTCGCCGCCCATCAGCCCGACCAGCTCCTTGCAGATCGCCAGCCCCAGGCCGGCGCCCTCGAAGCGACGGGTCCGCGAGCTGTCGACCTGGGTGAAGGACTCGAACAGCGAGGTCAGCCGGGCGGGGTCGATCCCGATGCCGGTGTCGGTGACGCTGAACCGCACGGCCACCACGCCGTCCGGCCGTCCGCCGAGCCCCTCCACCCGGAGCGCGACCTCGCCGTCCTCGGTGAACTTCAGCGCGTTGCCGACCAGGTTGCTCAGCACCTGCGCCACCCGCATGGCGTCGCCCACCACGGTCTCGGGCAGGCGGGGGTCGATCTCGTGGCGCAGGCTCAGTCCCTCGCGGAGGGCCAGCGGGTCGGCCCAGGTGCGCAGGTCGGCGACGATCCCGGCCAGGGTGAACGGCGCGTGGTGCACGGCGAGCTTGCCGGCCTCGAGACGGGAGACGTCGAGGATGTCGTTGACCAGGTGCAGCAGCCGCTCCCCGGAGCGCTGGATGATCTGGACCAGGCGCTGCTGCTGCTCGTCGAGGTCGCCCTCGCCGAGCATCTCGGTGGCGCCGAGCACGCTGGTCAGGGGCGTCCGCACCTCGTGGCTCATGTTGGCCAGGAACAGCGACTTGGCACTGTCGGCCTCCTCGGCCGAGCGACGGGCGGCCTCGAGGTCGCGGCGCAGCTGGTTCTGCTCGGTGATGTCCTCGGCGACCGCGTCGACGCCGATCACCTCGCCGTCGACGATCACCGGCACCGCCGCGATGCTGATCTCCATCACACGGCCATCGCGGGTCTGCATCGAGGCGACGTGCTGCTGCGGCTTCTGCTCGAGCGCCCCGAGGAAGACCGTGAGGGCGCCCGGCACGTCGTCCTCGACGACCAGGTGGGTGAAGCTCAGCTCGCGCAGCTCCTCCAGGGTGTAGCCGCTCAGGGCCTGCGTCACCGCGTTGGCGTCGGTGAAGGGCCCCTCGAGGTCGAGGGAGAACGCCGCGTGCGGGTTGTTGTCGAACAGCGACCGGTAGCGCTCGGTCGCCCGGGCCAGGCGCTCCTCGGCCGCGCGGAGGTCCGCCTCGGTGGGGGCGCCGGTGGGTCGGTCGGCCGGTCGGCCGGACTGGTGCTCGGACTGCTCGTCCGGCTGCTGGGGTCCGGGACCTGGGGGCATGCGGCGTCCTTCCGGTCGGCACAGCGGTGCGCTGGGGGCGACGTGGCGACATGGTGCCAGAGATCAGGGCATCTGCGGCCGTGCGGCGGCGACGACGGGACGTGTCACCGCGCCGGGGAGATACTGGCCGGGACCGCCTCACCGCGGGCCCACCCGCGCGACAGATCGGACCCTCCTGTGACCAGCCCCCAGACCCCCCTCGAGCTCGTCGGCACCGATGCCCTGATCGGGGAGGAGGACCGCGCCATGCGCGACGCGGTGCGCCACCACGTCGAGGAGAAGGTCAAGCCGCACCTGGCGGAGTGGTACGAGGCCGGGGAGATCCCGGCCCGCGAGCTGGCCAAGGAGCTGGGCTCGCTGGGGGTGCTCGGGATGCACCTGGAGGGCTACGGCTGCGCGGGCACCAGTGCGACGGCGTACGGGCTGGCCTGCATGGAGCTCGAGGCGGGCGACTCCGGCCTGCGCTCGCTGGTCTCGGTGCAGGGGTCGCTGGCGATGTTCGCGATCTGGAAGCACGGCAGCGAGGAGCAGAAGCAGGAGTGGCTGCCGCGGATGGCCGCGGGCGAGGCGATCGGCTGCTTCGGCCTGACCGAGCCCGACTTCGGCTCCAACCCCGGCGGCATGCGCACCCGCGCCAAGCAGGACGCGAGCGGCGACTGGGTCCTCAACGGCAACAAGATGTGGATCACGAACGGCTCGGTCGCCGACGTCGCGGTCGTGTGGGCCCAGACCGACGAGAAGGTGCGCGGCTTCGTGGTCCCCACCGACACCCCTGGCTTCTCCGCGCCCGCGATCAAGCACAAGATGTCGCTGCGCGCCTCGGTGACCTCCGAGCTGGTGCTCGAGGACGTCCGCCTGCCCGCTTCGGCGGTGCTCCCCGAGGTCCAGGGCCTGCGCGGCCCGCTGTCGTGCCTGGACGAGGCCCGCTTCGGGATCGTCTTCGGCGCGCTGGGGGCGGCGCGGGACTGCCTCGAGACCGCCATCGCGTACGCCGGCGACCGCGAGATCTTCGACAAGCCGCTCTCGGCCTACCAGCTCACCCAGGCCAAGCTCGCCGACATGACCCTGGAGCTCGGCAAGGGGATGCTGCTCGCGCTGCACCTCGGCGCACTCAAGGACAACGGCACCCTGCGCGCGGAGCAAATCAGCCTGGGCAAGCTCAACAGCGTGCGCGAGTCGATCGCGATCGCCCGGGAGTGCCGCACGATCCTCGGCGCCGCCGGCATCACGCTGGAGTGGCCGATCATGCGCCACGCCAACAACCTCGAGTCGGTGCTGACCTACGAGGGCACCTCCGAGGTGCACCAGCTGATCCTGGGCCAGCACCTCACGGGCCAGACCGCCTTCCGCTGAGGGGGCTCGTGTGCACGCCGAGGGGGCTCGTGTGGCGGCCGAGGGGGCTCGTGTGCATGCCGAGGAGGCTCAGCCGGCGGCCGGGCCTCAGCGCGGCAGCTCGGCGGTGAGTCCCAGCCAGGCCGCGAGGGCCTCGACCTCGCCCCGGACCGCCTCGGTCGTGGCGGCGTCGAAGGGCTCGTCCTCGTGCACGGCGTCGACGCGCAGCACACCGGCGTCGCGCTCGGCGGTGGCGTCGACCTTGCCGATCAGCCGGTCGCCGCTCAGGACCGGCAGCGCCCAGTAGCCCCAGCGCCGCTTCGCGGCCGGCTTGTACATCTCGAGCTGGTAGTCGAACTCGAACAGCTCCGTCATCCTGCGGCGGTCCAGCACCAGCCGGTCCAGGGGGGAGAGCAGCACCGTGCGGCCCTCGGGCTCCGCCCACGGGTCGAGAAAGGTGGGGTCGACGCGCCAGCGCCCGCGGACGCCCTCGACGACGGCGTCCTCGCCGGCCTCGCCCACGTGGTCGGGCTCGCCCGGCGTCTCGGGGGCCCTGGCGCGGGCGATGCCGAGCGCCCGGAGCCGGCGTACGTCGCGCTCGCGGTGGGCCTCCTCCGCGGGCACCGCCGGGTCGTCGGGGTAGACGCGCTCGGCGAGGTCCCAGAGCCGGTCGCGCCCCTCGCGCCCGGCCGCGGCGACCTGCCCGCGGGCAACCATGACCTCGACCATCCGGCCCACGTTGCGTCGGTCGTTCCAGCCCGAGGACTTCCAGGGCCGCACGCAGGTGTCGGGCAGCGCGCGCGCCGGCAGGGGACCGTCCTGGCGCAGCGCCTCGAGGATGTCGCGGCGGCAGGCCTCGTTGTCCTCCAGCCAGTCGGCGACGCCGCGGTGCCACGGCTTGGCCCCGAGGTGGTCGGGCCACGCGGCCATGTCGGCCCGGAACAGCGCCAGGTCCTCGGCCGGCCGGACGAAGCCGTGCAGCTCGAGCAGGGAGCCGTCGACGAGGGCGTCGTCCAGGTCGTCGGGGGAGTACGCCGACCCCAGCCGGCTCCAGAGCACCAGGTGCGCGCTCGGGACGACCGCGGCCGTCGGGTCGTGCTGCACGACCCCGAGGTGCCGCACGACCTCGAGCAGGTCGGCCGGACGCGGCTCGGTCAGCAGCTGCGCGCGCACGGCCACCCGGCGGGCGTCGGCCCGCGAGAGCCGGTGCGGCGACGGGCTGGTCACCCGCTCACGCTAGCCCCGGCGCACCGCCGAGGAGGCTCACCTGGCGCGCGAGGGGGCTCACCTGGCGCGCGAGGGGGCTCACCTGGCGCGCGAGGAGGCCCGTCTGGTCAGCGGGGTCGCGGCGGCCACGAGCACCCGGGCGGACTCCGTGGCCCGCACCGGGGCGTCCGGGTCGGCGTCCAGCGCGCCGGAGGCCAGCCCGCCGTCGAGCAGCAGGGTCAGCGAGCGGGCCAGGCCGGAGGGGTCCCGGGCGCCGACCCCGCCCTCAACGCCGCCGCCGCCGTCTCGAGCTCGGCCACACCGTCGTCGTCGGTACCCGCGACCCCGAGGCGACCGCCGCGCGCACCGAGCCCGACGCGACGGGCGGCGCCCCGTTCGGGTCCTGGCACGCCGACCACGCGGGCGTCGCGCTGTCGACGTAAGCCGAGGCGGCCGCCGGCGCCGACCTGGTCGTCCTCGCCGTCTCGGGCGGCGTCGCGCACGACGTGCTGACCCTGGCCGGGGCGGAGAACCTGGCCGGCAAGCCCGTCCTGGACATCTCGAACCCGCTCGACTTCTCGGCCGGCTTCCCGCCCTCGCTGTTCGTCAAGGACACCGACTCCCTGGGCGAGCAGCTCCAGGCAGCCTTCCCCGGTGCCCACCTGGTCAAGTCCCTGAACACCCTCAACGCCACCCTCATGGTCGACCCCGCGTCGCTGGGGGAGAGCTCGACGGTGTTCGTCGCCGGTGACGACGCCGACGCCAAGGCCACCGTCGTGGGCCTGCTGGAGTCCTTCGGTCACGACGACGTGGTCGACCTCGGCGGCATCGACGGCGCCCGCGGCACCGAGATGCTGCTGCCGATCTGGCTGCGGCTGATGGGGACGCTCGGCACGGCGTCGTTCAACGTCAAGATCGTCCGGTGACCCGCGGCTCGAGCGCCGCGGCCCACCCGGGCACCTCGCTCGAGCCGAACAGGCCGGGCAGGCCGCCGGTGTGCAGCAGCACGGTGCGCTCGCCGGGCGCGACGTCGCCGTCACGCACGGCCGCGACCAGCCCGGCCAGCGCGCGACCGGTGTAGACGGGGTCGAGCACGAGTCCCTCGGTCCGGGCCGCCAGGAGCAGGGCCTCGCGGACCGGGTCGGTGAGGGTGGAGTAGCCCGCGCCGACCTGGTCGCGCCGCAGCCGGAGCCCGGCCGGGTCGCCACCGAGCTCGGTGACCAGCCGGGCGGTGCGCACGTCCGGGTCGGTGGTCGCGCCGGTGTCGACACCGAGCACGCGGGCGCTCCCCAGCGCCGTGACCAGCCCGGCGACGGTGCCGGCCGACCCGACCGCGACCACGACGTGGGCCAGGTCGGGGGCCTGGTCGAGGAGCTCGCGGCCGGCGTCGGCGTACGCCGAGGCGCCGAGGGCGTTGGACCCGCCGTACGGGATCTGCGCCGCCGGCGTGCCCGCGGCGGTCAGCGTGGCGCACAGCTCGCGGGCGCGCTCCTCGAGCACCTCGGCGTCGAACCCGCCGACCCAGTGCAGGTGGGCGCCGAGGAGGTGGTCCAGGAGCAGGTTGCCCGTGGGCAGCTCCGGCTCGTCGCCGCCCAGCACCAGGTGGACCTCGAGGCCGACCCGCGCCCCGGCGGCCGCGGTCAGGCGGGCGTGGTTGCTCTGGGCGGCCCCGGTGGTGACCAGGGCGGCTGCGCGTCGGCGTACGGCGTCGGCGACGGTGCGCTCCAGCTTGCGGACCTTGTTGCCGCCCCCGCCCAGCCCGAGCAGGTCGTCGCGCTTGACCCAGAGGTCGTCGGGTCCGAGGCCGATCGCCACGCCCAGCCGCGGCGCGGGCTCGAGGGGCGTGGGGGTCGTGGCCAGTCGCAGCGGCTCGGTCATGCCGCCATCGTGGCACCGGCCACGGGGCGCGACCACACGAGCCTCCTCGGCCGCCAGACGAGCCCCCTCGCGGGCCAGACGAGCCTCCTCGGCCGCCAGACGAGCCCCCTCGCGGGCCAGACGAGCCTCCTCGGCCGCCAGACGAGCCCCCTCGCGGGCCAGACGAGCCTCCTCGGCCGCCAGATGGGCCTCCTCGGCGACCAGATGGGCCTCCTCGGCGGGTGGGGTCTGGGAGGATGGGCGGATGCGAGCAGGGGCGCCGAAGGGGCGCGCGAAGCAGACCGACCCGGTGGTGGCGACCAACCGCAAGGCGGCCCACGACTACCACCTCGGGGAGACCTTCGAGGCCGGGATCGTGCTCCAGGGCTCGGAGGTCAAGGCGCTGCGGGCGGGGCGGGCCTCGCTGGTCGACGGGTTCGTCGACGTCGAGGACGACGAGGTGTGGATGCACCAGGTGCACATCCCCCAGTACGAGCAGGCGACCTGGACCAACCACGCCGCCAAGCGCAAGCGCAAGCTGCTGCTGCACCGCTCGGAGATCGCCCGCATACAGCGACGCGTCGACGAGCGCGGGATGACGATCGTGCCGATCCGGCTCTACTTCAAGGACGGTCGGGCCAAGGTCGAGATCGCGCTGGCGACCGGCAAGAAGACCTGGGACAAGCGCCACGCGCTGGCCGAGCGCGACGCAAACCGCGAGATCCAGCAGGCCGTCGGGCGCCGGCTGAAGGGCCACCGTGACTAGGGCGGCACGCCCCGCCGCCGTCCTGCTCGCCACCCTGGCCGCGATCGTCCTGGTCGTCCTGGGCGTGGGGTGGCTGCTCACCCACCCGCTCGCGTCCTCGGTCGGCGGCCTCGACGACGACCTCGCGCGCTGGATCGCTGCCCACCGCACGCCCGGGCTCTCGCGGCTCGCCGACGTGGCGACGTACGCCGGGGAGACCCGCGTCGGCTTCCCGGTCCTGCTGGGGGTCGGCCTCGTGGTCGCCGCCGTCGTCCGCTCGTGGCGACCGCTGGTGCTGGCCGTCGTGACGACCCTGGGGATGGGGGTCGTCTACTACGGCGTCACCCACGTCGTCCACCGCGACCGCCCGCCGGTGCGGATCCTGGACCCCGGCCTGGTCCCGGACCACAGCTTCCCCTCGGGGCACACCGGCACGGCGACCGCGCTGGCGCTCGGCACGGCGCTGCTGCTCGTGACCTATGGCCTGGTGCGACCGCGCCCGCTGGAGCGGGTCGTCCTCGGCCTCCTCGCGCTGGTGCCCCTGCTGGTGCTGGCCTCGCGGCTCTACCAGGGGGCGCACCACCTCACCGACGTGCTGACCAGCCTGGCCTACGCCTGCGTGTGGGTGCCGGCGGTGGCGCGCCAGGTGCTCCCCGCGCGGACGCGGGCGCTCAGCCCAGCTCGCGGTCCAGGTTCAGCGCCGCGCTGATCAGCGACAGGTGGGTGAAGGCCTGCGGGAAGTTGCCCAGCTGCTCGCCCGCCAGGCCCACCTGCTCGGCGTACAGCCCCAGGTGGTTGGCGTAGGTGAACATCTTCTCCAGCGCCAGCCGGGCCTCCTCCAGGCGGCCGGTGCGGGTCAGCGCCTCGACGTACCAGAACGAGCACAGGCTGAAGGTGCCCTCGCGCCCGCCCACGCCGTCCGGCGAGGCGTCGACGTCGTAGCGGAAGACCAGGCTGTCTGAGACCAGCCGACGCTCGACCTCGGCCAGGGTGGAGACGAAGCGCGGGTCGTTGGGCGCGATGAACTTCACCATCGGCATCAGGAGCACCCCGGCGTCGAGGGTGTCGGCGCCCGCGTGCTGCATGAACGCACCCACGTCGGCGTCCCAGTGGTCGGTCATGATCCGCGTCCAGATCGCGTCGCGTGTCTCGGCCCACCGCGCGAGCTCGCCGGGCAGCCCGCGCTGCCGCGCGACGCGCATCATCCGCTCGATCGCCACCCAGCTCATCAGCAGCGAGGTGGTGTGGTGACGCGGGTCGTCGCGGATCTCCCACATGCCGGCGTCGGGGGTGTCCCAGTGGTCCAGCAGCCACTCCAGCGCCCGCACGAGGTCCTGCCAGGCGTCGACGCTGATGCCGGGGCCGTACTTGTTGAACAGGTAGACCGAGTCGATCAGCTCGCCGTAGATGTCGAGCTGGAGCTGCCCCACCGCGCCGTTGCCGACGCGCACCGGTCGCGAGTCCCGGTAGCCGCGCAGGTGGTCCAGCTCGACCTCGTCGCGCACGTTGCCGTCGATGTCGTAGAGCACCCGCAGCGGTCCGAGCTCCTCGTCGTCGTCGCGGGTCTCGCCCATGCGCTCCGAGAGCCAGCCCATGAACGCGTGCGCCTCCGCGGTGAAGCCCAGCCGCAGCAGGGCGTAGAGGCTGAAGGCGGCGTCGCGGATCCAGACGTAGCGGTAGTCCCAGTTGCGCGCCCCGCCGATCGCCTCGGGAAGGCTCGTGGTCGGGGAGGCGATGATCGCGCCGGTCGGCTCGTGGGTCAGCAGCTTCAGGGTCAGGGCCGAGCGGTGCACGGTCTCGCGCCACCGACCGGCGTACGTCGACTGAGCCATCCAGGCCCGCCAGAACGCGGCCGTCCGGTCGAAGAGGTGGGTGCTGTCGACCTCGTCGAGGGAGGCCACCGCACCGCCCTCCTCGAGCACCTCGAGCACGAACAGCGCCTCCTGCCCCTGGTGCAGCTCCAGCTCGGAGGTGACGGTGCCGTCGACCAGCTCGGTGTCGACCGAGGCGGTCAGGCCCAGGCGCACGCCGTCCCCGGAGATCAGCACGCCGCCGCCCACCCGCTCGGTCACGGGGTCGACCCGGCCGTAGTCGGGACGGGCCGCCAGCACCGAGCGCAGCCGGGTGCTGCCGCGCACGGCCGTCACCCGCCGGACGATCCGCTGGCGGTGGTCGGGGTCGTGCGGCGCCAGCACGGGCATGAAGTCGTGCACCTCCGCCACGCCCCGCTCGGTCATGAAGCGGGTGACCAGGATGGCGGACTCGGGGAAGTAGAACTGGCTGGTCCGGACCTCTCCCTCGCCCCCCTCGTCGCCGTCGAGCGGCTCCAGCCGCCAGGACCCGCCGTGCTCGGGGTCGAGCAGCGACCCGAAGACGCTCGGGGAGTCGAAGCGCCCGGCGCAGAACCAGTCGATGGTGCCCTCGGAGCCGACCAGCGCGCAGGTGCGCAGGTCGCCGATCAGGCCGTGCTGGGCGATGGGCAGGAAGGCGCCCGCGGCCCCGGGTCCCGCGTCGGTCGCGGTCTCAGCCATGCAGGCGCCAGCCGCCCAGCGGGAGGTCCAGAGCGGCCTGCGGGCCCCAGGAGCCGGGCTCGTAGGACTGCGGGGCGGGCGGGTTCTCCAGCACCGGCTGGCAGACCTCCCACAGCCGCTCGACCTCGTCGGCCCGGGTGAACAGCGTCCGGTCGCCGCGCAGCACGTCGAGCAGCAGCCGCTCGTAGGCCTCCAGCGGGGTGTCGTCGGGCGCCTGCTCGCCGAGGTCCAGGCGCATCGCGGCGCTGACCAGGTCGAGGTCGGGGCCGGGGCGCTTGGCGCGCAGGTCGACCCGCACGACGGCCTCGTCGCTGAGCTTGAGGACCAGGTCGTTGGCGCGGTCCTCGGAGTCGGGCTGGCCGTCGAACAGGGTCGAGCGCGAGGCCCGGAACCGCAACGTGATCACCCGGTCCGAGCGCCCCATCCGCTTGCCCGTGCGCAGGTAGAACGGCACGTCGCGCCAGCGGTCGTTGTCGACGTAGGTCTCGATGGCCACGAAGGTCTCGACCTGGGAGTCGGGGTCGACGTCGTCCTCGTCGCGGTAGCCGTCGTACTGGCCGAAGACGACCTTGGCCGGGTCCAGCGGGCGCAGGTCGCGGAACACCGCCGACTTCGCGTCGCGCACCGACCGCTCGTCGAAGGTGCCGGGGTCCTCCAGGGCCACGAAGCCCAGCAGCTGGCACAGGTGGGTGGAGATCATGTCGCGCAGGCAGCCGGTGGACTCGTAGAAGCTGCCGCGCCCCTCCATGCCCAGCTCCTCGGGCACGTCGATCTGCACCGAGGCGATGCTCTCGCGGTTCCACGCGGGCTCGAAGAGGCCGTTGGCGAAGCGCAGCGCCAGGATGTTCTGCACCGCCTCCTTGCCCAGGAAGTGGTCGATCCGGAAGACCTGGTCCTCCTCGACGACCTCCTTGAGCGAGGCGTCGAGCTCCTTGGCCGACTCCAGGTCGAGCCCGAAGGGCTTCTCCAGGACGAGCCGGCCGCGGTCGGTGAGGTGCTCGCGCCCCAGCATGGCGACCATGCCGTCCATGGCGCTGGGCGGGACCGAGAGGTAGACCAGGCGACGCACGTCGTCGACCGAGTCGTCCGTGTCGTCGGTCAGCCGCTCCTCGGCGTCGTGCACGGCCTGCGCGAGGTCGGAGCCGTCGTCGGCGCTGGAGGTCTGGAAGGAGATCCGGCCCAGGAAGTCCGACAGGAGGTCCTCGTCGAGGTCGCCGACGGTGTCCTCCAGCCCCTCGCGGACCTGGTCGCGGAACTCGTCGTCGGAGCCGGGTGAGTGTCGGCCGCTGCCGATCACGGCGTACTCCTCGGGGAGGCGGCCGGCGGCCCCGAGCCGGTAGAGGCCGGGGAAGAGCTTGCGGGCCGCGAGGTCGCCGGTGGCCCCGAAGAGGACGAGGACGTGGGGGGCGAGGGACTCGCCGGTGGGGGAAGGCACGGAGGGCGCGTACCCGGGGTCGGGGGTGCCCATGCACTAGGAAGGATGCCCCACACGGCCCTGCTGTCCCGGGACCCGGGACAGCAGGATGGAGGCATGAACCAGGGACAGCACGGGCACGGCCCCCAGGGCCGATCGGGTGACGTGACGACGGGGACGGCGCAGGAGGTCGTGCACCACCTCGTCCTGGACCTCCTCGACCAGCGCAGCGCGGACACCGTGCCGATGCCGGCCGACCTGGTCTACGACGCCGCGGACCCGTTCGCCGTGGCGCTGGTGTTCGACACCTCGCAGGGCCCCATCCGCTGGGACTTCGCGCGCGACCTCCTCGCCACCGGCCTCTACGACGTGGCCGGCGACGGCGACGTGCACCTGTGGCCGTGCCTGGACACCTCTGCCCGCGCCGTGGTGATGATCGAGCTCGTGGGTGCCGACGAGAGCCTCGTGGAGCTCCAGGCCCCGAGCCGTGCGGTCGCGGAGTTCCTGGTCGCCTCCCACGCGCTGGTGGCACCGGGCACCGAGTCCGACCGAGTGGACCTCGACGCCCTGGTCGAGGAGCTCCTCTCCGCTGCGTGAGGCGTCACAGCGGGCGCGCGGGTTGACCGCGGCCTGAGATGAGGGCACCCTTGGTGAGGTAAGCCTTACCTGCCCTCGACGTACGGAGCCCTCGTGATCTTCTGCCACTGCGCCGTGGTCAGCGACCGCGACGTCGCAGCGGCCGTGCAGTCGGGGGCCCGCACGGTGGCGCAGGTGTGCAAGGCCACCGGGGCCGGCCAGCAGTGCGGGTCGTGCGTCTTCTCGGTGCGCAAGGTCCTGTGCGAGCACCAGGGCTCCCAGGAGTCCCGCAACCTGATGACGGAGATCGACAGTGCAGCCAGCTAGCCCCCGCGTGGTGGACCTCCTCAACGAGGCGCTCACCTTCGAGCTCACCGTGACCAACACCTACTTCCTGCATGCCCGGATGCTCGACAACTGGGGCCTGCCGAAGCTGGGCAAGGTGTTCTACGGCCTCTCCATCGACGAGATGAAGGACGCGGACGCGATCATCAACCGCATCCTGATGTTCGAGGGGCACCCCAACCTGCAGCGCCTGGGCAACATCGCCGTCGGGGAGACCCCGGAGGAGATGCTCTCGCTGGCCTACGAGAGCGAGAAGGTCGCCGTCCGGCAGTTCAACGGCGCCGCCTCGGAGTGCCACGACCTCGGCGACCACGCCACCGCGTCGGTCTTCGAGGAGATGGCCCGCGACGAGGAGCGCCACGCCGAGTGGTTCGAGGCCCAGCTCGAGGCGATCAAGCGCGTCGGTGCGGCCGGCTACCTCGCCCAGCAGATCGACGCCTCCACGCCTCCCGGTGCCTGACCCGCTCGCAGCCGGGTGAGCGCGGCTCCGGACGACTGGTCCGGGGAGGTCGTCCCGGCCGGGCGCCCCGACGCCTTCCTGGTGCGCCTCGACGGTCGCGACCAGTCGCTGGTCGACCTCGCCGACCCGACGCGGCTGGACTTCGACTACGTCCGCCGCACCGGTGACGTCCTCGACGCCGTCGCGGCCCCCGGCGTGCCCGTGCGCGTCGTGCACGTCGGCGGGGCCGGCCTGACCCTGCCGCGCTACGTCGCGCACACCCGGCCCCGCTCGGCCCAGGTCGTCCTGGAGCCCGACGAGCGGCTCACCGCGCTGGTGCGCGAGGCGATCCCGCTGCCGCGGCGCAGCGGGGTCAAGGTGCGCCCGCAGGAGGGCCGCGAGGGCCTGGCCGCGCTGCGGGACGACCACGCCGACGTGGTCGTGGTCGATGCGTACGCCGACGGCGAGGTGCCCGCCTCCCTGCTCACCACCGGCTGCGTCGAGGAGCTCGACCGGGTGCTCGCGCCCGGTGGCCTGGTGGTGCTCAACCTCGCCGACCGGGCGCCGTTCCCGGTGGCCCGCGACGTCGTGGCCGCCCTGCGCACCCGGTTCGCGGCCGTGGCGGTCAGCGCCGAGCCGGCCACCCTGCGCGGTCGCCGACCCGGCAACCTGCTCCTCGTCGCCGGCGTCACCGACGTCCCGGTCGAGGCGCTGCTGACCAGCGCGCGCACCTCGGCCGCGCCGTACCGCGTGCTGGCCGGCGGCGAGGTGAGCAGCACCTTCGGCGGCGGCACCCCGCGCGAGGACGTCGTCTGAAGGTCGGCCACGGCGGTGTGGTTGTCTCGGGGCATGACGCAGGTCGACGAGGTGCGGGCGTGGCGCGAGGCCCACGAGCGGGTGTGCGAGCTGGTGACGGGGGTCCCGGCGGAGGCGACGGAGCAGCGGGTCCCGGCGTGCCCCGACTGGACCGTGCGCGACCTGCTCTCGCACGTGGTCGGCCTGGGGGCCGACGTGCTGGGCGGCGACGAGCCCGACGACCACAACGAGGCGTGGACCCAGGCCCAGGTCGACGCGCGGCGCGACCGCTCGGTCGAGGAGCTGGTCGCGGAGTGGCGGGGGCTCGCCGACGACCTCGAGGCCTGGATGCGCGCGCACGGCACCCGCCCGCTGGGTGACGTCACGATCCACGAGCAGGACCTGCGCAGCGCCCTCGGCGTGCCGGGAGGCCGCGGCACCGAGGCCTTCGCCGCCGTCCGCGACCGGATGGTCGGGCGGTTCGCGGGCCGGGTCGAGGGCCTGCCGTCGATCGCGCTGGTCGGCGAGACGTGGACGTGGGTCTCGGGCGGCGGGCCGGCCGAGGACGCCGCCGTCGTCGTGAGCGCCTCGGACTTCGACCTGGGGCGCGCGCTGATGTCGCGTCGCACCGCCGAGCAGCTGCGGTCCTGGACCACCCGCGGCGACGTCGAGCAGCACCTCGGTGCGTTCGAGGTGCTCGGCCCGCTGCCCGGGGAGCAGCTGCCGGAGTAGCCGGGACCTGGTCCCGAGAACCGTCCGGGCCGACCGGGGAGGCGGCACACTGGGCCGATGGAGTTCCTGCGCACGCCCGAGGACCGGTTCGAGGGGCTGGAGGACGGGTGGGCCCACACCCCGTCGTACGTCGAGGTGGCGGACACCGAGGGCGGCTCGCTGCGGATGGCGTACGTCGACGCGGGGCCGGCCGACGCGCCCGTCGTGCTGCTGCTCCACGGCGAGCCGACCTGGGGCTTCCTCTACCGCCACGTGGTCGACTCGCTGACCCGCGCGGGGCTGCGCACGATCACCCCCGACCTCGTCGGCTTCGGCCGCTCCGACAAGCCGACCCGGGTCGAGGACCACACCTACGCCCGCCACGTGGGCTGGGTGCGTGCGCTGGTGGAGGCCCTCGACCTGCGCGACGTCACGCTGGTGGGGCAGGACTGGGGCGGGCTGATCGGGCTGCGCCTGGTCGCCGAGGACCCCGACCGTCACGCCCGCGTCGTCGCGGCCAACACCGGCCTGCCGACCGGTGACCACGACATGCCCGAGGTGTGGTGGCGGTTCCGGCGCGCGGTCGAGTCCGCGGAGGTGCTCGACGTCGGTCGGCTGGTCGCCGCGGGGTGCCACCGCG
This sequence comes from Nocardioides korecus, assembly GCF_054778395.1. Lineage (NCBI taxonomy): Bacteria > Bacillati > Actinomycetota > Actinomycetes > Propionibacteriales > Nocardioidaceae > Nocardioides > Nocardioides korecus. Next base: position 69,542 of record NZ_BAAGZO010000006.1, read on the forward strand.
GGCTCGGTGACGCGGCCCGAGCGGCGTACGACGCCCCCTTCCCGGACGAGGCCCACAAGGCGGGACCGCGCGCGATGCCCGGCCTGGTCCCCACCCGCCCCGACGACCCGGCGACGGAGGCCAACCGCGCCGCGTGGGAGGTGCTGGGCCAGTGGGAGAAGCCCTTCCTGGTGGCCTTCAGCGACGGCGACCCGATCACCGGTGCGATGGGGCCGGTGCTGCGCAGGCTGGTGCCCGGCACCCGCGGCCTGCACCACCCGGTGATCGCCGGCGCCGGCCACTTCCTCCAGGAGGACGCCGGCCAGGAGCTGGGGCGGGTGGTCGCCGACCTCGTCGTCGGCGGGTCCTGAGCCCCGACGCGACCGCCTAGGTGAGGTCGGCGACGAGCCGGGCCGCCGCGGCGCGCAGCAGCGGGACGGCCCGGGCCACGAGGTCGTCGGTCATCCGGGGCGCGGGTCCCGAGACCGAGACCGCGATCGGCACGGCGGTCCCGGTCGGGGCCACCGCGACACAGCGCACCCCGACCTCCTGCTCGCCCTCGTCCAGGGCGTAGCCCTGCTCGCGCACCACGGCCAGCCGGGCCAGGAACTCCTCGGGGTCGGTCAGGGTGTGGTCGGTGTGCCGGGGGAGCCCGGTGCGGCGCAGCAGGACGCGGACGTCGTCGTCGCCGGCGTGGGCCAGCATCGCCTTGCCCACGGCCGTGCAGTGCGGGTGCACGCGACGACCCACCTCGGTGAACATCCGCATCGAGTGGCGGCCGGGGACCTGGGCGACGTAGACGACCCGGTCGCCGTCGAGGACCGCGAGATTGGCGGTCTCGCCGAGCGCGTCGACCAGCGAGGTCAGCTCGCGCTCGGTGCCCGCGCCCACCATGGAGCCGGCCGACGCGGCCAGCGGGGCCAGCCGGAAGCCCAGGGCGTAGCGCCGGTCGGGGGTCTGGCGCATGTACCCGCGCTCGACCAGCGTGCGCAGCAGCCGGTGCACGGTCGGGAGCGGGACCCCGGTGGTCTCCGCGATCTCGCCGAGGGTCAGCGTGCCGCCGCGCGAGGCGACCGTCTCGAGGACGTCCAGGGCGCGGTGGAGCGACTGCACCCCGCCGGGGCGCGCCGGGCCGGCGGAGGGCCCGGACGTGGCGGGCGTGATCTCACTGTCACGGGGCACTGGCGTCTCCACAGGCGTCGTGTGACGGTTGACACGGAGGACGCCCGATCCGTAGTTTCCATTATCGAGCACTGATGTTTCCACGATGTGGAAATTGTGGCAAGACTTCCGGTCCAGGCGGACCGGCACGGAACAGGAGTGGCGCATGACTGGCACGGACACCACCGGCACGGAGCAGCGCGTCGAGGTCGGCGGAGGGCTTCGCGTCGCCGAGGCCCTGCACCGGTTCGTCACCGAGGAGGCCCTGCCCGGCACGGGCGTGGACCCCGAGGCGTTCTGGGACGGCGTGGCCGCCATCGTCGGCGACCTGTCCCCCCGCAACCGCGAGCTGCTCGCGATGCGCGACCGCATCCAGTCCTCGCTCGACGACTGGCACCGCGCCCACCCGGGCAAGCCCGACACCTCCGAGGGCAGCGACTACCTCGCCCTCCTGAAGGACCTCGGGTACCTGCTCGACGAGCCCGAGACCGTCGAGGTGGCCACCTCCGGCGTCGACGACGAGGTCGCGCGCATCGCCGGCCCCCAGCTGGTGGTCCCGCTGCTCAACGCGCGGTTCGCGACCAACGCCGTCAACGCCCGGTGGGGCTCGCTCTACGACGCGCTCTACGGCACCGACGTGATCTCCCACGAGGGTGACCTGGCTCCCGGCGAGGGCTACAACCGCACCCGCGGCGACGAGGTCATCAAGCGCGGCCGGGCCTTCCTCGACGAGCACTTCCCCCTCGACTCCGGCTCGCACGCCGACGCCTCGGCGTACGCCGTGGACGACGAGGGGCTGGCCGTCACGATCGGCGACGCCCCCTCGCGCCTGGCCGACCCGGCCCAGCTGGTCGGGTTCCGCGGTTCGAAGGAGGCCCCCGAGGCCGTCCTGCTGGTCCACCACCAGCTGCACGTCGAGATCCAGGTCGACGCCGAGGACGCCATCGGCTCGACGGACAAGGCCGGGGTCAAGGACCTGCTGCTCGAGTCGGCGGTCTCCACGATCATGGACCTCGAGGACTCCGTGGCCGCGGTCGACGCCGAGGACAAGGTGCTCGGCTACCGCAACTGGATGCGCCTGATGGACGGCACCCTGGCCGAGGAGGTCACCAAGGGCGGGAAGACCTTCACCCGCTCGATGAACCCCGACCGCTCCTACACCGGTGTGGACGGGCAGGACGTCACCCTCCGCGGTCGCTCGCTGCTGTTCATCCGCCAGGTCGGTCACCTGATGACCACCGACGCGGTCCTCGACGCCGAGGGCCAGGAGGTCCCCGAGGGGATCCTCGACGCGATCATGACCGCGCTGGGCAGCGTCAAGGGCCTGCGCGGCGAGTCCGAGCTGGCCAACTCCACGCAGGGCTCGATGTACGTCGTGAAGCCCAAGATGCACGGTCCCGAGGAGGTCGCCCTCGCCGTCGAGCTGTTCGGCCGCGTCGAGCAGCTCCTGGGCCTGGAGCCGCTGACCATCAAGGTCGGGATCATGGACGAGGAGCGGCGCACGTCGCTGAACCTCAAGGCCTGCATCCACGAGGCGCGCGAGCGGGTGGCCTTCATCAACACCGGCTTCCTGGACCGCACCGGCGACGAGATCCACACCTCGATGCAGGCCGGGCCGGTCGTGCGCAAGAACGACATGAAGGCCGAGACCTGGATCGGCGCCTACGAGGACCTCAACGTCGACATCGGGCTCGAGTGCGGCCTCCTCGGCCGGGCCCAGATCGGCAAGGGGATGTGGGCCGCGCCCGACAGCCTCGCCGACATGCTCGAGACCAAGATCGGCCACCCCAAGGCCGGCGCGAGCTGCGCCTGGGTGCCCTCGCCGACCGCGGCCACCGTGCACGCGCTGCACTACCACCAGGTCGACGTGCGGGCCCGCCAGGAGGAGCTCCAGGCGGCCGGACGTCGTCGCGACCGCCTCGACCTGCTCCAGGTCCCGATCGGCGACCCGGACTCGTGGTCGGAGGAGGACCGCCGCAGCGAGATCGAGAACAACCTGCAGAGCCTGCTGGGCTACGTCGTGCGCTGGGTCGACGCCGGGGTCGGCTGCTCCAAGGTCCCCGACATCACCGGCGAGCCGCTGATGGAGGACCGCGCGACCTGCCGGATCTCCGCCCAGCACGTCGCCAACTGGCTGCACCACGGCGTGGTCACCTCCGACCAGGTCGAGGAGACCCTGCGCCGGATGGCCGCCGTCGTCGACGAGCAGAACGCCGGCGACGACTCCTACGTGCCGATGGCCCCCGACCTCGACGGCGAGGCGTACGCCGCGGCGCACGACCTGGTCTTCGAGGGTCTGCAGCAGCCCAGCGGCTACACCGAGCCGATCCTGCACCGGCGCCGGGCCGCGGTGAAGAAGAACCACTCCTCCGAAGGGAACGCCTCGTGACCCACGTCCACCTCACCCTCGAGACCGCCCGCACCATCGTCGCCGGGGCCCGCGCCCACGGTGCCGAGGCCGGGTTCAAGCCCCTGACGGTCGTCGTCCTCGACCCGGGCGGCCACGTCGTCGCCGCCGAGCGCGAGGACGGGGCGTCGATGAAGCGCTTCGAGATCGCCTTCGGCAAGGCCCACGGCGCGCTCAGCCTGGGCCAGGGCTCGCGGGCGATCATGGCCCGCGCGGAGCAGCAGGCCTACTTCGTCGCGGCCGTCACCTCGGCCGTCGGTGGCGCGCTCGTGCCGGTGCCCGGGGGCGTCCTGGTCAAGGACACCGACGGTGGGCTGGTCGGTGCCGTCGGCGTCACCGGTGACACCTCCGACAACGACGAGGCCGCCGCCGTGGCCGGCATCGAGGCCGCCGACCTCGTCGCCCAGGTCGACTAGGAGCACACGATGACGACGACCGCGCCCGCGACCCAGTCCGTCGAGGGGTCCACCGCCGCCGACAGCCCGGGCATCCGGGCCGTCGCCGAGGTGGCCCGCCGGATCCTCCCCGAGGCCGGCGTCATCACCGACCGTGCCCGGCTGCGCACCTACGAGTGCGACGGGCTGGCCCACTACCGGGTCACCCCGGCGCTGGTGGTCATCCCCGAGGACGCCGGTCACCTCGCCGCGATCGTGCGGACCTGCGCCGAGCACGGCGTGCCCTTCGTGGCGCGCGGCTCGGGCACCGGGCTCTCCGGCGGCGCCCTGCCGCACGCCGAGGGCGTCCTGGTGGTCACCTCGCGGCTGCGCACCATCCGCGAGCTGCGCCGCGAGGACCAGCGCGCGGTCGTCGAGCCGGGCGTGATCAACCTCGACGTCACCAGGGCCGCGACGCCCGAGGGCTACTACTACGCCCCGGACCCCTCCAGCCAGCAGATCTGCTCCATCGGCGGCAACGTGGCCGAGAACTCCGGCGGCGCCCACTGCCTGAAGTACGGCTTCACCACCAACCACGTCACCGGCGCCGAGCTGGTCACCCCCGACGGGGACACCGTGGTCCTGGGCGGCGACGCCCCGGACGCGCCGGGCTACGACCTGCTCGGGGCCGTGGTCGGCTCCGAGGGCACCCTGGGCGTGGTCACCGCGACCACGGTCAACCTGGTGCGCCTGCCCGAGGAGGTCCGCACGATCCTGGTGGGCTTCGAGACCACCGACCAGGCCGGCGCCGCGACGTCGGCGATCATCTCCGCGGGCATCGTCCCCGCGGCCATCGAGATGATGGACGCCCTCGCCATCGAGGCCGCCGAGGCGGCCGTGCACTGCAACTACCCCGACGGGGCCGGCGCCGTGCTGGTGATCGAGCTCGACGGCGCCGCGGTCGAGGTCGAGCAGGAGTACGCCGACGTCGAGCGGCTCTGCAACGACAACGGTGCCTTCGAGCAGCGGCTGGCCACCGACCCGGCCGAGCGCGCCCTGATCTGGAAGGGCCGCAAGTCCGCCTTCGCCGCGGTGGGGCGGATCAGCCCCGACTACATCGTCCAGGACGGCGTCATCCCGCGCACCGCCCTGCCCGAGGTGCTCAAGGCGATCGCCGACCTGTCCGCCGAGAGCGGCGTGCGGGTGGCCAACGTCTTCCACGCCGGCGACGGCAACCTGCACCCGCTGGTGCTCTTCGACGACGGCATCGAGGGGGCGGGCGAGGCCGCCGAGAAGGTCAGCGGCGCGATCCTCGACCTGTGCATCAGCCACGGCGGCTCGATCACCGGCGAGCACGGCGTCGGGATGGACAAGGCGAAGTACATGCCGCGGATGTACACCGACGAGGACCTCGACACCATGCAGCTGGTGCGCTGCGCCTTCGACCCGCAGAACATCTCCAACCCCGGCAAGGTGTTCCCGACACCACGGCTGTGCGGTGAGGTCCCGGGTCGCCACAAGGCCGCCCACCCGCTCCAGCAGGCCGGTCTGGCGGAGGTCTTCTGATGAGCACGCAGACCCACGAGCGGCTCTCCACCGACGCCCGCGCCGCGGTCGCCTCGGCGTGCGCCGACGTGACCGACGCCGGCCCGGGTGACGCGGTCGACGGCGTGCCCGCGGGCCTGGTCGCCCGGCCCCGGGACACCGACCAGGTCGCCGAGGTGCTGCGCGCGACCGCGGCCCACGGCCTCACCGTCGTCCCCCGCGGGCGCGGCACCAAGCTCGGCTGGGGCGCCCCGCCGGCCTCGGCCGACGTGGTGCTCGACCTGGCGGCGATGGACCAGGTGCTCGACCACGCCGCCGGCGACCTGATCGTCGCCGCTCAGGCCGGCTGCCGCCTCGCCGACCTCCAGGAGCGCGTCGCCGAGGGCGGCCAGCGCCTGGTGCTGGACGAGACCGTCCCCGGCGCGAGCATCGGCGGCGTCCTGGCCGCGAACACCTCGGGCCCCCGCCGCACGTCGGTCGGCAGCGCCCGCGACCTGCTGATCGGCATCACCCTGGTCCGCGCCGACGGCGTCGTGGCCAAGGCGGGGGGCCGGGTGGTCAAGAACGTCGCCGGCTACGACCTCGGCAAGCTGCTGATCGGCTCCGCCGGCACCCTCGGCGTGATCGTCGACGCCACCTTCCGGCTGCACCCGCTGGCCCCGACCCACCGCTGGGTCACCGTGCCGGTCGGCAGCCCGGCCGAGGCCCTGGCCGCCGCGCAGGCCGCCGTGCACAGCCAGGTCGTCCCGGCCGCGGTCGAGGTCGACTGGCGGGGCGGCGAGGGGGCCGACGCGGGTCGCGGCACGCTCTCGGTCCTGCTCGAGGGCCGCGAGGAGGGGGTCGCCGGGCGCGTCCGCTCCACCCTGGCCCTGCTCGGCGCCGGCGCCGAGGAGTCCGACCAGGAGCCCGGCGGAGGCACGACGTACCCCTGGGACCCGACGGCCACCGGCGACGACCGGGCCACCGCGCTCAAGCTCACCTTCGCCCTCTCCGGCCTGGGCGACGTGCTCGCCGCGGCGCAGGGCAGCCGCGTGCACCTGCGCGGCTCGGCCGGCTCCGGCGTGGTCTACGGCGCGATCGAGGCCGGGACACCGGTCGAGGACGTCGTCGCGACCGTGCGCCGCCTGCGCGCGGCGTGCGGCGCCCGTGGTGGTGCGGCCGTCGTGGTCGACGCCCCGGCGGCGGTCAAGGGCGCCGTCGACCTGTGGGGACCCGTCCCCGCCCTGGACCTGATGCGCCGCGTCAAGGACCAGTTCGATCCCGACCACCGGCTCTCGCCGGGACGCTTCGTGGGAGGCCTCTAGCCATGACCGACACCAGCCAGCACGACACCTCCGGCACGCTGGGGGAGATGGGCGCGGTCGTGGAGACGGCGTCCACCGGCAACGCCGCCATCGACTGGGGCAACCCCGACGGCGCCTTCGACGAGCACCACCCGCCGGACGCCGCCCTGATCGGCGACTGCGTGCACTGCGGCTTCTGCCTGCCCACGTGCCCCACCTACGTCTTGTGGGGTGAGGAGATGGACAGCCCGCGCGGCCGGATCTACCTGATGAAGGAGGGGCTGGAGGGCGAGCCGATGACCGACTCGATGGTCGGCCACTTCGACGCCTGCCTGGGCTGCATGGCCTGCGTGACCGCCTGCCCGTCGGGGGTGCAGTACGACACCCTGATCGAGCAGACCCGCAACCAGGTCGAGCGCCACCACGACCGCACGCCCGCCGACAAGGCGCTCCGCGGCCTGATCTTCGCGCTGTTCCCTCGTCCCGAGCGGCTCAAGCTGATGAGGGGCCCGCTGCGCGCGATCCAGCGCACAGGTCTCGACCGTCTGATGCGCCGCACCGGCCTGCTGGACCGGATCTCCCCGCAGCTCGCGGCCATGGAGAGCCTGGCGCCCAAGATCGGCCGGCCCGAGCCGCTGCCGCCCTACATCCGGGCCCGCGGCGAGCGCCGCATGGTCGTCGGGATGCTGGTCGGCTGCGTGCAGGGCGCCTTCTTCCCCGGCGTGAACTCCGCGACCGCGCGGGTGCTCCAGGCCGAGGGCTGCGACGTCGTCGTGCCGGCCGCCCAGGGCTGCTGCGGGGCGCTGTCGGCGCACAACGGTCGCGAGGGCGAGGCCCAGGGCTACGCCCGTGCGTTGATCGACTCCTTCGAGGCGTCCGGCGTCGAGGCGGTCGTCGTCAACGCCGCCGGGTGCGGCTCCACGATGAAGGAGTACGCCGCCCTGCTGGCCGACGACCCGGCGTACGCCGAGCGGGCGAAGGCCTTCGCCGACAAGGTCCGCGACGTGTCGGAGATCCTGGTCGAGCTCGGTCCGGTGGCCCCGCGCCACCCCCTGGAGATGACCATCGCCTACCACGACGCCTGCCACCTGGCCCACGCCCAGGGCATCCGGGCCGAGCCGCGCGACCTGCTCCGTGCGATCCCGGGACTGGAGCTGCGCGAGATCGCCGAGGCCGAGCTGTGCTGCGGCTCGGCGGGCATCTACAACATCCTCAACCCCGAGCCGGCCCGCGAGCTGGGCGACCGCAAGGCCGCCAACATCGTCAAGACCGGGGCCGAGGTGCTCGTGACCGCCAACCCAGGGTGCCTGATGCAGGTCACCTCGGCCATCGAGCGCTCCGGCCACCCGATGGGGATGGCGCACACCATCGAGGTGCTCGACGCCTCGATCCGCGGTGTGCCGGCCGCCGAGCTGACCCGCGGCACCACCACCTGACCCAGCAGCAACCGCACCACCCATGGCCCGCGCGGCTCAGCCGGGCCCCTCCCGAGGAGAACCGATGTTCAAACAAGACCCGAGCGCGGTAGCCAACTCGCTCACGCTCAGCGCCCTGTGCGCCCTGATCCCGCTGGCGGTGCTCTTCGTGCTGCTCGGTGGCCTGAAGCTCAAGGCCTGGGTCGCCGGGCTGATCTCGCTCGCGGTCGCCCTGGTGGTGGCGGTCGTGCTGTTCTCGATGCCGGTGGGGCAGAGCCTCAGCGCCGCCGTCGACGGGGCGCTGTTCGGCTTCTTCCCGATCCTGTGGATCGTGATCAACGCGGTGTGGATCTACAACCTCACCGTGGCCTCGGGTCACTTCGACGTGCTGCGCCGCTCCTTCGAGAAGGTCAGCCCCGACCAGCGGATCCAGGCGATCATCATCGCCTTCTGCTTCGGCGCCCTGCTCGAGGCGCTCGCCGGCTTCGGCACCCCGGTCGCGATCTCGGTCGTGATGCTGATGTCGCTGGGCTTCAAGCCCCTCAAGGCCGCGACCGTGGCCCTGGTCGCCAACACCGCGCCGGTCGCCTTCGGCGCCCTGGCCATCCCGGTCGTCACGCTGGCCCCGATCGCCGCCGGCGTCAGCAACGACCCGCGCCTCTCCGACGCCAACGCCCTGCACACCCTCGGCTCGATGGTCGGTCGCCAGACCCCGATCCTGGCCCTGGTGGTCCCGCTGATCCTGGTCTTCATCGTCGACGGCCGTCGCGGCGTGCGCCAGACCTGGCTGCCCGCCCTGCTCTCGGGCGCCGTCTTCGCCGTCGCGCAGTTCGTCACCGCCAACTACATCTCCGTGCAGCTGACCGACATCGTCGCCTCGCTGCTGGCCGCCGGCGCCCTGGTCCTCCTGGTCCGGGTCTGGTCGCCCGCCGAGGTCCTCACCGCCGAGAAGGTCGACGCCGAGGAGCGCGAGCACGCGCACAGCTCGCAGGGCTCGGACCGACGCACCTCCGGCGGCGGCGGCACGGCCACCGCCACGGCCACCGGCGACGACTACCACGACCGGCCCCAGCTGGCCGACACCGGCGCCGAGGTGATGCGGGCCTACGCGCCGTACCTCGTCATCATCGTGATCTTCTCGATCACCAACATCCCCGCGGTCGTGGACTTCCTGGCCAAGGCGCCGTTCACCTACCTCTTCGACTGGCCCGGCCTCGACATCGTCAACGCGGCCGGCAAGCCCGTCGTGACGCAGTTCAAGTTCAACTGGCTGCCCGCCGCCGGCTCGCTGCTGGTGATCGCCGGCCTGATCACGATGGTGATCCTCAAGGTCAAGCCCGGGAAGGCGTTCCGCACCTACCTCGCGACGTACGTCGAGCTGAAGTCCGCGATCATCACCGTCATGGCCGTGCTGGCCCTGGCCTACGTGATGAACCTGTCGGGCCAGACCGGCTCGCTGGGCGCCTGGCTCGCCGGCACCGGCGGCCTCTTCGCGATCATCTCGCCGGTCCTGGGCTGGATCGGCGTGGCGGTGACCGGGTCGGACACCTCCTCGAACTCGCTGTTCGGGGCGCTGCAGGTGCAGGCAGCGGCCAAGGCCGGGCTCGACCCGGTGCTGATGGCCGGGGCGAACTCCTCCGGCGGTGTGCTCGGCAAGATGGTCAGCCCGCAGAACCTCGCCATCGCCGCCGCAGCGGTGGGCATGTCGGGCCAGGAGGGGGAGCTCTTCCGCCGGGTCATCGGCTGGAGCCTGTTCCTGCTCGTCCTGATGTGCATCATCGTCGGCCTCCAGGCCACCCCGGTGCTCAGCTGGATGATCCCGGGCTGACCGGGAGCCGGTGGTCCGGTGGGCCCGCGCCACCGGCGCGGGCGACGTGGACCAGACCACCGACGTGCACCAGGGGCCGTCGGGGAGGAGCGCCTCCCCGGCGGCCCCTCGTCGTGCCAGGGTGGAGCCGGGCGTGCCGGTCCGCGGGTGGCCGGTCGCCGGAGGGGGAGCCGACGTGCCGAGTCCGCTGACCGGGATCCTGTCGCCGAAGCTGCGCCAGGACGTCTACACGACGTACGCCGCCGTCGGGCTGCTGATCGGCTGCGTCCAGGCGGCCATCGGTGCCGTCTCGAGCGGCCCGATGCCCGACTTCCTCAAGGCCGCGCTGGCCGTCTACGCCTTCATCGGCACCGCGATCGGCGCCACCGCCGCCAGCAACGTCACCCTCGAGGACGACGACGGCCACCCGGTCCGTCGGACCCGCCGCGGCCGTCGGAGCGCGCCGCGGACCCAACCCCGGACCGACGCGCAGACCGACGCCGCCGACGGCGCGACCCGCCCCGCGCCGCGGGCCGAGGACGGCTAGGTCGAGGCGCGGGCGACCAGCTCGGGACGGAACAGCACCTGCCGGTGCACGTGGTCGGGGTCGGACTCCGAGAGCAGCAGCTCCGCGGCCGTGCGGCCGAGCTCGACCCGGGGCTGACGCACCGAGGTCAGCGGCACGGTCGCCGCGGCGGCGAAGTAGATGTCGTCGTAGCCCACGATGGCCAGGTCGGCGGGCACCGAGCGACCCGAGGCGACGGTCTGCTGCAGCAGGCCCAGGGCGAGCAGGTCGTTGGCGCAGAACGCCGCGGTCGGCCGGCGGCGTGACGGCAGCCCCGTGATCAGCTCCCCGGCGGCCCTCCCGTCGTCGGCGCCCATCGTCGCGGTCGGCATCCGCACCAGGTCCTCGGCCGGCAGACCCGCCTCCTCCCACGCGGCCCGGGCACCGGCGTACCGGTCGTCGACCTGGCCCAGGCCCTCGGGCCCGCCGACGAAGGCGACCCGCCGGTGGCCGCGGTCCACCAGGTGCTCCACGGCCAGGCGCCCGCCGAGCTCGTCGTCGACCGCGACCGAGCAGAACCGCTCGTCGCGGGTCGTGCGGTCCACGATCACGACCGGGATCCCGCGGGCCACGATCGCGGGGATCGTGGGGGAGTCGGGGTCGAGCGGGGTCAGCAGGATGCCCTGCACCCGCTGCTCGACCAGGTGCGCCAGGTGGCTCTCCTCGCGCGAGGCGCTGTTGTTGCTGTTGCACAGGAACAGCGAGGTGTGCGCGCCCTCGGCGGCCGTCTCGATGCCCTGCGCCACGTCGGTGAAGAACGGGTTGCGGGCGTCGAGCATGACGTAGGACAGCGTGCGGCTGCTGCCCATCCGCAGCTGGCGCGCGGTCTCGTTGCGCACGAAGCCGAGGTCGGCCATCGCCTGCTCGACCCGTTGACGGGTGGCCGGTGAGACCCGGTCGGGGCGGTTCATCACGTTGGACACGGTGCCCAGGGAGACCCCCGCCGAGGCGGCGACGTCCTTGACCGAGGGGGTCCTGTCGCTCACGGTCCTCCTGGGTCGGCCGGTCGATGGTGGTGGCGGTGGCGGTGGCGGTGGTGGCGGTGCGGGGTCGATGGTGGCGGTGGGGAGCCGCTGCCGGATGAAACGTGTCAAGGCGGACACGGGCTCGGCGGCGGTGATGTCGTGAGCCGAAAGTTACCACCAGGTCGTTGACTTCTGTGATGACGGTCACCTACGTTCCTCCTCACGAGTTGAAACCTTTCAATCACGAACGGACCCCCATGAGCACAGCCGCACCCCCCGCCGCCCTGGAGCTGCGCGACGTCGCGAAGAGCTTCGGCGCCGTGCGCGCCCTGCGCTCGGGCTCGCTGCGGGTCGAGCACGGCTCGATCCACGCGCTGGTCGGGGAGAACGGCGCCGGCAAGTCGACGCTGGTCAAGGTCGTCGCCGGCGTCTACCGCCGCGACGCGGGCGACCTGCTGCTGGACGGCGCCCCGGTCGACTTCGGGTCCACCGCAGAGTCCAAGGCCGCCGGCATCGCGGTCATCTACCAGGAGCCCACGCTGTTCCCCGACCTCTCGGTCACCGAGAACATCTTCATGGGCCGCCAGCTGCTGGGCCCGGGGCGCCGCATCGACCGGGCCGCCATGCACGCCGAGGCCGAGCGCCTCTTCGCCGGGCTCGGGGTGCGCATCGACCCCCGGCGCCCCGCCCTGGGCCTCTCGATCGCCGACCAGCAGATCATCGAGATCGCCAAGGCGATCTCGCTCGACGCCAAGGTGCTCGTGATGGACGAGCCGACCGCGGCGCTGAGCGGCGTCGAGGTCGAGCGGCTGTTCACCGTCGCCCGCCGGCTCCGCGACGAGGGCCGGGGCCTGGTCTTCATCTCCCACCGCTTCGACGAGGTCTTCGACCTGTGCGACACCGTCACGGTGATGCGCGACGGCGCCTACGTCGACACCCTGCCGACCACGGGCACCACGATCGACCAGATGGTCTCCCTGATGGTCGGCCGCGACGTGGGGGAGCTGTTCCCCAAGACGCCGGCCACCCTCGGCGACCCCGTCCTGGAGGTCGCGGGCCTGACCTCGGCCGGGGTCTTCCACGACGTCTCCCTCACCGTCCGGGCGGGCGAGATCGTCGGGCTGGCCGGCCTGGTCGGCGCCGGTCGCAGCGAGATCGCCCGAGCGATCTTCGGCATCGACGGCTACGACGAGGGCACGGTCACCCTGGCGGGTCGCGCCGTGCGTCGGCACGACCCGCGCGCCGCCATCCGGGCCGGGATGGCGTTCATCCCCGAGGACCGGCGCAAGCAGGGCCTGGTCATCGACGCCTCGGTCTCGCGCAACGTCGCCGGCGTCGTGCGCCGTGGCCTGAGCCGCGCCGGCGTGCTCACCGGCCGGGCCGAGGACCGCGCCGCCGCGCCCTGGGCGGCCCGGCTCGAGGTCAAGACCAACGCGCTGGACATGAACGCCGCGACCATGAGCGGCGGCAACCAGCAGAAGGTCGTGATCGCCAAGTGGCTGGCCACCGAGCCGTCGCTGCTGATCATCGACGAGCCCACCCGCGGCATCGACGTCGGCACCAAGGCCGAGGTGCACCGGCTCCTCTCCGAGCTGGCCGGGCAGGGGATGGCGATCGTGATGATCTCCTCCGAGCTGCCCGAGGTCCTCGGCATGGCCGACCGCGTGCTCGTGGTCTGCGAGGGCCGCCTGACCGCCGACATCGCCCGTGACGACGCCACGCCGGAGAACGTCATGCGAGCCGCGACCAGCACCCGGGAGGTGTCCGCATGACCGAGACCCGCACCCCCTCGCACGCCGAGGAGCAGCCCCTCGACCCCGCCACCGCGGGCCTGGTCGCCCCGAGCGCGCAGTCGCGCGGCCGGCGCGTCCTCGAGACCGTCGTGAAGTCGCGCGAGGCCTCGATCCTGGTCGTGCTGCTGCTCGTCGTGGCCGCGGCCACGGTGAAGTCGCCCTCCTTCCTGTTCAGCGAGAACAGCTGGCGCGACCTGCTGCTGACCCCCTCGATCCTGCTGCTCCTGGCCGCCGGCCAGTGCGTCGTGGTGATCACCCGCAACGTCGACCTCTCGGTCGGGTCGGTGCTCGGCCTCACGGCGTACCTCACGGGGCGGCTGTTCATCGACACCGGCCTGCCGCTGGTCGCGGTGGTGCTCGTGGCGGTCCTGGTCGGCGCCCTGCTGGGGCTGGTCAACGGCCTGCTCGTCGGCTTCGGGAAGGTCCCGGCCCTGGTGATCACCCTCGGGACGCTCTACGTCTACCGCGGCGTGGTCCTGACCTGGGCCGGCAGCAACCGCATCAACGCCTCGGACCTGCCCGACTCCTTCGGCAACCTCGGCACCCAGACGGTGCTCAGCATCCCGGTGCTCTTCCTCCTCGCCGTCGTGGTGGTCGCGGCCGTCGGCTACTACCTGCACACCGCCCGCGGCGGTCGCGAGCTCTACGCGATCGGCTCGGACCCCGACGCCGCCGAGCTCTACGGCCTGCGCGTGCGGCGCCGCGTGATCGGTGCGTTCGTCCTCAGCGGCGCGCTCGCCGGCCTGGCCGGGGTGGCGTACGCCGCCCGCTACGGCACCGTCAGCTCCGGGGCCGGCACCGGCGTCGAGCTCCAGGCCGTGGCCGCCGTGGTGGTCGGCGGGGTCGCCATCTTCGGCGGCAGCGGGACCGTCTGGGGCGCCGCGATCGGCGCCGTCCTGCTGGTCACCATCAACCGGGTGCTGCCCATCGTGGGCATCCCCGACTTCTGGCAGCAGGCGCTCGTGGGAGCCCTGATCCTCAGCGCGATCGCGCTGGACCGACTGGTCAGCCAGCGGCGCGCCCGCCGGCTCGTCGAAGCGAGGGACGCAGCATGAGCACGACCCAGCAGGTGCCCCACCAGGCACCGCGCACCTACCCCGCCCACGCCCAGCCCCTGTGGCGCCGGCTGCTGCTCTCCCGCGAGGCCGTGGTCGTCGCCGTCCTGGTCGCCGTGCTGGTCTGGGCGATCAACAGCGTCTCCTTCTTCGCCTCGCAGCTGACGATGACCTTCCTGCTGCTCGACGTGGCCCCCATCCTGCTGATCGCGCTGCCGATGACGGCCGTGATCGTGACCGGCGAGATCGACCTGTCGGTGGCCAGCGTGGTCGGGCTCTCCAGCGCGCTGCTGGGCGAGATGGTCTCCCACGGGGTGTCCGTGCCCGTCGCGACGGTCGTGTGCCTGGTGGCGGGCGTCGCCTGCGGGAGCCTCAACGGGTTCCTGATCGCGTTCCTGGGGCTGCCCTCCCTGGCGGTGACGATCGGCACCCTGGCGCTCTTCCGCGGGATCGCCGTCGGCCTGCTCGGCACCACCGCGATCACCACCTTCCCCGAGCGCTGGACCTCGTTGGCCAAGGCCGAGATCGGCTCGACCGGGATCCCGGTCGTGATGGTCGTCTTCGGCCTGCTCGCCGCGTTCTTCGCCTGGATGCTGCACTTCTCCGCCTTCGGACGCGGCGTCTACGACATCGGTCTCAACGACGAGGCCGCGGAGTTCACCGGGGTGCCCGTGCGCCGCACCCGGTTCACGCTGTTCGTGCTCTCGGCGACCGTCTCGGCCCTGGCCGGGGTCTACTTCACGCTGCGCTTCACCAGCGCCCGTGGCGACAACGCCACCGGCTTGGAGCTGCAGGTCATCGCCGCGGTGCTGCTGGGTGGGGTCTCCATCTTCGGTGGCCGCGGCAAGCTCGCCGGCGTCGTCGCCGGCGTCCTGCTGATCGGGGTGCTCTCCAGCGCCCTGCGGCTGCAGGGCGTCACGGTCAACGTCATCAACATCATCATCGGGCTGCTGCTCGTGGCCTCGGTGATGTCCACCTCCGTCCTGGCGTGGGCCTCCCGCCTCACCGCCAGGCGTCACCACCGGGGCGACCACCCCACGCTCTCGCCAGCCGGCGTCGGAACACCAGAGAGGTAACCACCATGTTCATCCGCTCCCAGAGGGTCGCCGGCCTCGCCGCCGTCACCCTGACCTTCAGCCTGGCCCTCACCGGCTGCGGCAAGGGCGCCGGCGACTCCGGCGCCTCGGGCTCGGGCTCCGGTTCCGGCTCGAAGGCCGCCACCGTCACCTTCATCCCCAAGAACCTCGGCAACCCCTACTTCGACACCAGCGACGCCGGTGGCGCCAAGGCCGTCAAGGAGTTCGGCGGGACCTACTCCCAGGTCGGTCCGCAGGAGGCCAGCGCCGACGCGCAGTCGCAGTACATCGACACCGAGGCGCAGAAGCGCACCTCCGCGATCGTGCTCTCGGCCAACGACCCCACCGCCCTGGGCGACTCGCTGACCAAGGCCCGCCAGGCCGGCACCAAGGTCGTCACCTTCGACTCCGACACCGACCCCAAGTACCGCGACCTGTTCATCAACCAGGCCACCGCGGACGGCATCGCCAAGGTCGAGGTCGACATGGTCACCCAGCAGATCGGCGACTCCGGCGAGGTGGCGATCCTCTCGGCCAGCGCCAACGCCACCAACCAGAACGCGTGGATCGCGCTGATGAAGAAGGACCTGGCGGCCAACCACCCCAAGGTCAAGCTCGTCGAGACCGTCTACGGCAACGACGACGACCAGACCTCCTTCGACAAGACGGCGGCGCTGCTCCAGAAGCACCCGAACCTGAAGGGGATCATCTCCCCGACCACGGTCGGCATCGCCGCGGCGGCGCGCTACCTGTCCAAGTCGAGCAGCAAGGGCAAGGTCGCGCTGACCGGTCTGGGCACCCCCAACCAGATGCGCGCCTACGTCAAGGACGGCACCGTCACGGAGTTCGCGCTGTGGAACCCCGAGGACCTCGGCTACCTCGCGGCGTACGCCGCCGACGCGCTGGTGACCGGCAAGGTCACCGGCAAGGAGGGCCAGAAGTTCAAGGCCGGCAAGCTCGGCGAGTTCACCGTCGGCGCCAACGGCACCGTCGTCCTGGGCGACCCCTTCAAGTTCAACAAGTCGAACATCGACAAGTTCAAGTTCTAGGCGGTCCCGGGGGCGGGTCGACCGCGACCCGGCCGGCCCGCCCCCACCCCCCCTGCTCCACCCCGACCCAGCCCGATCCACCCCCTCGAAGGACGGACCCCGACCGTGCAGCGCGTGTGCTTCTGGCTCCAGGTCCGCCCCGACCGCCTCGAGGAGTACGCCGAGCGGCACGCCGCCGTGTGGCCCGACATGCTCGCCGCCCTCGCGGCGACCGGGTGGCACAACTACTCGCTGTTCCTGCGCGAGGACGGCCTGCTGATCGGCTACCTCGAGACCCCCGACCTGTCGGCCGCCCTGGCCGGCATGGAGGACACCGAGGTCAACGCCCGGTGGCAGGCCGACATGGCCGGGTTCTTCGAGGACCTGGGCGACGCCCGCCCCGACACCGGATTCACCCAGCTCCGCGAGGTCTTCCACCTCGAGGACCAGCTCGGCCCCTCGGGAGCCGAGGAGAGAAGGACGACATGACCAGCTTCGCCGACATCAGCGGGCAGCTCGACGCGCTCGCGATCGAGGTGCCGTCGTGGGCCTACGGCAACTCCGGGACCCGCTTCAAGGTCTTCGGCAGCCCCGGCACCCCCCGCACGGTGCAGGAGAAGATCGCCGACGCCGCCACCGTGCACCGGTTCACCGGCCTGGCCCCGAGCGTCGCGCTGCACATTCCCTGGGACCTGGTCGACGACTGGGCCGCGCTCAAGGCCCACGCCGAGTCGCTCGGCGTCGCGCTGGGCACGGTCAACAGCAACACCTTCCAGGACGACGACTACAAGCTCGGCAGCCTGACCCACGCCGACCCGGCCGTCCGCGCCAAGGCCGTGCGGCACAACGTGCACTGCCTGGAGATCATGCGCGAGACCGGGTCCCGCGACCTGAAGATCTGGCTGGCCGACGGCACCAACTACCCCGGCCAGGACGACATCCGCTCCCGCCAGGACCGGCTTGCCGAGAGCCTGGCCGAGATCTACTCCCACGTCGGGGAGGACCAGCGGCTGGTGCTGGAGTACAAGTTCTTCGAGCCGGCGTTCTACCACACCGACGTCCCGGACTGGGGCACGTCGTACGTCCAGGTCCAGGCCCTCGGCGACCGCGCCGTGGTCTGCCTCGACACCGGCCACCACGCCCCCGGCACCAACATCGAGTTCATCGTCGCCCAGCTGCTGCGGCTGGGGAAGCTGGGCTCCTTCGACTTCAACAGCCGCTTCTACGCCGACGACGACCTGATCGTCGGCGCGGCCGACCCGTTCCAGCTGTTCCGGATCCTCGTCGAGGTCGTCCGCGGCGGAGGGTACGGCGAGGGGTCGGACGTCGCGCTGATGCTCGACCAGTGCCACAACATCGAGGCCAAGGTGCCCGGCCAGGTGCGGTCGGTGCTCAACGTGCAGGAGATGCTCGCCCGCGCGCTCCTGCTCGACACCGCCGCCCTCGACGAGGCGCGTCGCCGCGGTGACGTGCTCGGGGCGAACGAGGTGTTCATGGACGCCTTCTACACCGACGTGCGACGTGACCTGGCCGGCTGGCGCGAGGAGCGCGGGCTGCCGGCCGACCCGGTGCGGGCCTACCTGGCCAGCGGCTACCAGGACGAGATCGAGACCGCCCGCGTGGGCGGCTCCCAAGCAGGATGGAACTAGAGCGACCGTGAGCGAGAACCCCGTCGTCGTCGAGCTGGTCGAGCGGTCCAACCGTCTCGGCGCCGACCCGCGCAACACCAACTACGCCGGCGGCAACACCTCCGCCAAGGGCGCCGGGACCGACCCGGTCACCGGCGAGCCCGTCGAGCTGGTCTGGGTCAAGGGCAGCGGGGGCGACCTCGGCACCCTGAAGGCCTCCGGCCTGGCCGCCCTGCGCCTGGACCGGATGCGCGCCCTGGTCGGGGTCTACCCCGGCGTCGAGCGCGAGGACGAGATGGTCGCCGCCTTCGACTACTGCCTGCACGGCAAGGGCGGCGCCGCCCCCTCGATCGACACCGCCATGCACGGCCTGGTCGACGCCCCCCACGTGGACCACCTGCACCCCGACTCCGGCATCGCCATCGCGACCGCCGCCGACGGCGAGCGGCTGACCCGGGAGATCTTCGGCGACGAGGTCGTCTGGGTGCCGTGGCGCCGGCCCGGCTTCCAGCTCGGGCTGGACATCGCGGCCATCAAGGAGGCCAACCCCCAGGCCGTCGGCTGCATCCTGGGCGGTCACGGCATCACCGCCTGGGGTCGGACCAGCGAGGAGTGCGAGGCCGCCTCGCTGCGGATCATCGCCACCGCCGAGGCCTGGATCACCGAGCACTCCAAGCCCGAGCCGTTCGGTCCCGTGCTGCCCGGCTTCGAGGCCCTGCCCGAGGCCGAGCGGCGCGCCAAGGCGGCCGCGATCGGCGCCACCATCCGCGGCCTGGCCTCCACCGACCGGCCGGTGGTCGGCCACTTCACCGACGCCCAGGTGGTGCTCGACTTCCTGGCCGCGACCGAGCACCCGCGGCTGGCCGCGCTCGGCACGTCCTGCCCCGACCACTTCCTGCGCACCAAGGTCGAGCCGATGCTGCTCGACCTGCCCGCCTCCGCCTCGGTCGAGGAGACCGTCGCCCGGCTGCGCGAGCTGCACGGGGAGTACCGCGAGCGCTACCAGGCCTACTACGACCGGCACGCGACGCCGGACTCGCCGGCCATCCGCGGGGCCGACCCGCTGGTCGTGCTGGTCCCCGGCGTGGGCATGTTCAGCTTCGGCAAGGACAAGCAGACCGCCCGGGTGGCGGGGGAGTTCTACGTCAACGCCATCAACGTGATGCGCGGGGCGGAGGGCCTCTCGACGTACGCCCCCATCGACGAGGCGGAGAAGTTCCGGATCGAGTACTGGGCGCTGGAGGAGGCCAAGGTCCAGCGGATGCCGGCGCCCAAGCCGCTGGCCACCCGGATCGCCCTGGTCACCGGTGCCGCCGGCGGCATCGGCAAGGCCACGGCCAAGCGGCTCGCCGCCGAGGGCGCCTGCGTCGTCGTGGCCGACCTGTCGCTGGAGAAGGCGCAGGCGGCGGCGGCCGAGATCGGCGGCCCGGACGTGGCCATCGGCGTCGCCGCCGACGTCAGCGACGAGGACGCCGTGCAGGCGGCCGTCGACGCCGCCGTGCTCGCCTTCGGCGGTCTCGACCTGGTCGTCAACAACGCCGGCCTGTCGCTGAGCAAGTCGCTGCTCGAGACCACCGCCGCCGACTGGGACCTCCAGCACGCGGTGATGGCCAAGGGGTCCTTCCTGGTCGCCCGGGCGGCCGCGCGGGTGCTGATCGACCAGCAGATGGGCGGCGACGTCGTCTACATCTCCTCGAAGAACAGCGTCTTCGCCGGGCCCAACAACATCGCCTACTCCGCCACCAAGGCCGACCAGGCCCACCAGGTGCGGCTGCTGGCCGCCGAGCTCGGCGAGCACGGCGTCAAGGTCAACGGCGTCAACCCCGACGGGGTCGTCCAGGGCTCGGGCATCTTCGCCTCCGGGTGGGGGGCCAACCGGGCGGCCGTCTACGGCGTGGAGGAGAAGGACCTGGGCAAGTTCTACGCCCAGCGCACCATCCTCAAGCGCGAGGTGCTCCCCGAGCACATCGCCAACGCGGTCTTCGTGCTGTGCGGTCCCGACATGACGCACACGACCGGCCTGCACGTCCCCGTCGACGCAGGCGTCGCCGCGGCCTTCCTGCGATGAGCCCGACGGGGGACCGGCGCCCGGTCCGGGTCGTCGCGGTCGACCTCGGGGCGACCTCGGGCCGCGTCATGGCGGCCCGGGTCGGCCTCGACCCCGAGGTCATCGAGCTCACCGAGGTGCACCGCTTCCCCAACGGGGCCGAGCGGCACGCCGACGGCTCGCTGCGCTGGGACCTCGAGCGGCTGCACCGCGAGGTGCTCGAGGGGATCCGGCGGGCCGCGGCCACCGGCCCCGTGGACGCGATCGGGATCGACTCCTGGGCGGTCGACTACGGCCTGATCGACGCCGAGGGGCGGCTGCTGGGGCCGGCGTACTCCCACCGGGACGGGCGCACCGACGGCGTCGCCGACGTCGTGGAGGCGCGGGTCGGCGCCGCGCGGCTGTACGCCGAGACCGGCCTCCAGCGCCTGCCCTTCAACACCCTGTTCCAGCTCGTCGCCGGGCGGGAGGACCTCGCCGGGGCCGCGCACCTGCTGCTCGTGCCCGACCTGATCACCTCGTGGCTCACCGGCCGGGTGGTCGCCGAGCGCACCAACGCCTCGACCACGCAGCTCTACGGCGCCCGCTCGCGGGAGTGGTCCACCGACCTGCTCGAGGAGCTCGACCTGCCGACGGGCCTGCTCCCGCCGCTGGTCGACCCCGGCACCGTGGTCGGGCCGGTGCTCGACGACGTCGCGGCCGCGCTCGGCCTGCCGTCCGGGGTGCCGGTCGTGGCCGTGGGGTCGCACGACACCGCCTCGGCGGTCGTGGGCGTGCCGGCCGGCGACGAGCCGTTCGCCTACGTCTCCTCGGGCACCTGGTCGCTGGTGGGGCTGGAGCTGGCCGAGCCGGTGCTCACCGAGGCCGCCCGCGAGGCCGACTTCACCAACGAGGCCGGCGTCGACGGCACCACCCGGTTCCTCCAGAACGTCTCCGGCCTGTGGGTGCTCTCGGAGTGCCTGCGGACCTGGCGCGCCGAGGGGCTCTCCGTCGAGCTGCCGGACCTGCTGGCCGCGGCGGCCGTGCACCCCTCGCCGGGCACCTTCGAGATCGGGGACCACCGGCTGGTCGCCCCCGACGACATGCCGGCGCGCGTGGTCGCGCTGGCCCGCGAGGCCGGCATCGCGCTGTCCGGCGAGCCGGTCGAGCTGGTGCGGGTCGTGCTCGACAGCCTCGCCTCGGCGTACGCCCGGAGCGTGGGGGTGGCCGCCCGCCTGGCCGGGGTGCAGCCGACGGTCGTGCACGTGGTGGGCGGCGGGTCGCTGAACGCGCTGCTCTGCCAGCTCACTGCCGACGCCTGCGGGCTGCCCGTCGTCGCGGGGCCGCAGGAGGCGGCGGCACTGGGCAACGTCCTGGTCCAGGCCCGGGCGCTCGGGGTGGACCTCCCCGACCTGGCCCGGATGCGCGCGCTGGTCCGGCGCACCCACCGGTTGAGGCGCTTCGAGCCCGCCGGGGCTTGAGCCGGACCGACGCCCTGGGCCGGGCTCAGGCCGGCTGGTCGCCGGAAGGGAACCGGCCCAGCGGCGACCACGGTCCGCCGTCGTAGCGCCACAGCTCGAACGCGACCCCGTGGGCCACCGACGGGGTGAAGCGGCCGCGCAGGTCGTCCAGGGTGCGGCGGGCGGTCGAGCTGGCCACCTTGTTCTGCACCGTGGCGTGCAGGTGCAGACGTTGGGCGTCCTGACGGGTCAGGTGCTCCTTCCAGCGCTGCTGCCAGCCCAGGTGCAGCTGGTCCAGCGCCGGGCAGAGCAGCCGGTAGGCGACGCCCCGGTCCAGGGAGTAGACGTCGTGCACGCGAACCTCCAGCGGCAGCTCGGCGGCGGCCTCGGCGAGCACCGTCTCGACGTCGGCGCGCAGGGTCGCGGGCAGGGCGTGGAACAGGGTGACGTGGGCGCCCACCACCAGCCGCTCGGCCGGGAACAGGGCCGACCGCTCCTCGTCGAGGCGGGCCTGGGTCTCGGGGTCGAGCAGGAGGGAGACGATGAGCGGGGCGTCGGTCACCGCCCCATCATGCCCAGACGGGCCGGCGCTGCGCTCGGCGTGCTCCGCTGGGAGGATGCTCGCCATGACCGACGAGAGCATCGACATGACGGGTCAGTTCGTGGCCTGGCTCGGCCTGGACCTCACCGAGACCACCGGCGACCGGGTCACCGCGACGTGGGAGGCCCAGCCCAAGCTGCACCAGCCCTACGGCATCGTCCACGGCGGGGTGCACTGCAGCGTCGTGGAGACCCTGGCCAGCATCGGCGGCGCGCTGTGGCTGGGGGAGAAGGGCCAGGTCGTCGGGGTCAACAACTCCACCGACTTCTACAAGGCCGTCCGCGAGGGCACCCTGACCTCGGTCGCCGAGCCCGTGCACCGCGGCCGGTCCCAGCAGGTCTGGCTGGTCGAGACCCGTCGCGAGGACGGCGCGCTGGTCAGCCGCGGCCAGGTCCGCCTGCAGAACCTCTACCCCCAGGAGTCCGGCGCCCCGGCGATGTGAGGGCACGGCCAGAGCCCCGCGCCGACGGCGTACGTCGGTCGCGGAACCCCCTGCCACGCGCTGCTACCGGTGGCCGGCGATCGCGTGGGGGACGTACCCCTCGCCCAGCCGGGCCAGCTCGTCCTCGGTCAGCTCGAGGTCGACCGCCGCGACGGCGTCGGTGAGGTGCTCCGGCTTGGTCACCCCGACGATCGGGGAGGTGACGACCGGCTGCGCGAGCAGCCAGGCCAGGGCGACCTGCGCCGGGGCCACGTCGCGCTCGCCGGCGACGTCGAGGACGGTCTGCACGATGGCGGCGTCCTCGTCGCGGTAGAGGGAGCCGCCGAACTCGTCGGTCTCGGTACGGTTGGTCGCGGTGTCCCACGGCCGGGTCAGACGTCCGCGCGCCAGCGGGCTCCACGGGATCACGCCGACGCCCTGGT
This sequence comes from Nocardioides korecus, assembly GCF_054778395.1. NCBI lineage: Bacteria > Bacillati > Actinomycetota > Actinomycetes > Propionibacteriales > Nocardioidaceae > Nocardioides > Nocardioides korecus. Next base: position 92,574 of record NZ_BAAGZO010000006.1, read on the forward strand.
CCGCGCACAGCGGGAGCATCTCGCGCTCCTCCTCGCGGTAGACCAGGTTGTAGTGGTCCTGCATCGAGACGAACTCGGTCCAGCCGTGGGCCCGTGCGACCTCCTGGGCCTTGGCGAACTGCCAGGCGTACATCGAGGAGGCACCGATGTAACGGGCCTTGCCCGACCGGACGACGTCGTGCAGCGCCTCCATCGTCTCCTCGATCGGGGTCGCGGGGTCCCACCGGTGGATCTGGTAGAGGTCCACGTAGTCGGTCCCGAGCCGCTCCAGCGAGGCGTCGACCTCGTGCAGGATCGCCGCGCGGGAGAGCCCGGCGCCGTTGGGGCCCGGGCGCATCCGGCCGTGGACCTTGGTGGCCAGGACGACGTCCTCGCGCTTGGCGTGCTTCCACAGCGCGCGACCGGTGAACTCCTCGCTGGAGCCGCCGGAGTAGACGTTGGCGGTGTCGAAGAAGTTGATCCCGGCCTCGAGCGCGGCGCGGATCGTCTCCTCGGCGAACGCCTCGTCCTTGGCCCACGGGTGGCCGCCCCGCGCCGGGTCGCCCCAGCTCATGCAGCCGATCGCGATCCGGGAGACCTCGAGGCCGGTGCGGCCCAGACGGGTGTAGTGCATCAGGCGCCCGCCTTCGCGGCCTCGCCCAGCGCCTCGAACTCGGCGTCGCTCAGCTCGATCGAGGCGGCGGCGGTGTTGGCGTCGAGGTGGTCGACGGACTTGGTGCCGGGGATGGGCAGCACGACCGGCGAGCGCTTGAGCAGCCAGGCCAGCGCCAGCTGCGAGGGGGAGGCGTCGTGCTCCTTGGCGGCGGCGGCCAGCGGGCCGTCCTCCTTCGACAGCGCGCCGGTGGCCAGCGGGAACCACGGGATGAAGCCGATGCCGTGCTCGGTGCAGTGGTCCAGCAGGGCCTCGGCGTCGCGGTTGGCCAGGTTGTAGAGGTTCTGCACCGACACGATCTCGGCGGTCTTCTGGGCCTCGACGAGGTCGTCGACGCTGATCTCGGACAGGCCGATGTGCCGGATCTTGCCCTCGTCCTGGAGGGCCTTGAGCTCGCCCACCTGGTCGGCCACGGGGTACGCCGGGTCGATGCGGTGCAGCTGGAACAGGTCGATCCGCTCCAGGCCGAGGCGGCGCAGGCTGAGCTCGACCTCCTGGCGCAGGTACGCCGGCTGGCCGAGCGGGGTCCACACGCCCGGGCCCTGGCGGGTCAGGCCGGCCTTGGTCGCGATCACGACGTCGTCGCCGTACGGGTGGAGCGCCTCGCGCAGCAGGTCCTCGGCGACGTAGGGGCCGTAGGAGTCGGCGGTGTCGAAGAGCGTGATGCCGATCTCGACGGCACGGCGCAGGACCTTGATCGCCTCGTCGTGGTCGCGCGGCGGACCCCAGACCCCCTCGCCGGGCAGCTGCATGGTGCCGTAGCCGAGGCGTACGACGGGCAGGTCGCCGCCGAGCTGGAAGGTGCCGGACGGGGCTGCGAGGTTCTGGGTCACGCGTGACTCCTCGAGGTTGGGTGTCGGTCGGTCGTGGGGCCCCGGGAAGGACGCCCACCCCTGGTCCAAGGCGTCGACGGGCCGGGATGTTCCCCAATCGACCCGGCCCGACCCGTGCCGACCCGGACGCCGCACAGTCGACAGTCCCTTGGCAATTCCGCCACGGGAGTGTAGAACGAGAGGGTTCGCCGAACCCAGGGAGCACGAGATGACCCAGACCAACGAGCGCGCCGACGACCGCACCGGCGCCGCGCCGGCGCCGACCGGCCCGCTGAGCCGCATCGACTACTCCGAGAAGATCCCGAACAACGTCAACCTCAACGAGGACCGGCGGCTCCAGCGGGCGCTCGAGGGCTGGCAGCCCAAGTTCCTCGACTGGTGGAAGACCCTGGGCCCGGCGCTGCCGACCAAGGACGTCTACCTCCGCACGGCCGTGGCCGTGGGCCGCGACGGGTGGGCGCACTTCGAGCACGTGCCGATGGAGGAGTACCGCTGGGGGATCTTCCTGGCCGAGGGCGACCCCGACAAGACGGTGTCCTTCGGCAAGCACAAGGGCGAGCCGGTGTGGACCGAGGTGCCCGGCGAGCACCGCGCCGACCTGATGCGGCTGATCGTGATCCAGGGCGACACCGAGCCCGCCTCGGTCGAGCAGCAGCGGGTCCTGGGGGCGACCGCCCCGTCGATCTACGACCTGCGCAACCTGTTCCAGGTCAACGTCGAGGAGGGTCGTCACCTCTGGGCGATGGTCTACCTGCTGCACGCCTACTTCGGCCGCGAGGGCCGCGAGGAGGCCGAGCAGCTGCTCAAGCGCAACTCCGGCGACCTCGACGCCCCACGCATCCTCGGCGCCTTCAACGAGGAGACCACCGACTGGCTGCAGTTCTTCATGTTCACCTACTTCACCGACCGCGACGGGAAGTACCAGCTCGGCACCCTCAAGGAGTCGGCCTTCGACCCCCTGGCGCGCACCTGTGAGTTCATGCTCAAGGAGGAGGCCCACCACATGTTCGTGGGCACCACCGGCGTGCAGCGGGTGGTCGAGCGCACGGCCGAGAAGATGGCCGCGCACGGCTCCGACGCCGGGTTCGAGCACGGGGTGATCCCGCTCGAGGTGATCCAGAAGTACCTCAACTTCCAGTTCTCGGTCTCGATGGACCTCTTCGGCTCCGAGCAGTCCACCAACGCCGGCAACTACTACTCCTCCGGCCTCAAGGGCCGCTGGCAGGAGACCCGCCGCAAGGACGACCACGTCCTCCTCGAGGACACCCGCGAGATGCAGCACGTCGAGGACGGTGAGATCAGGACCCGGACGGTCCCGATGCTCAGCGCGCTCAACCTCGACCTGCGCGACGAGTACGTCGCCGACTGCGCCAACGGCGTACGACGGTGGAACCAGGCGCTCGAGGAGGCCGGCCTCGAGGAGCGGCTCTACCTGCCCCACGAGGGGTTCAACCGCCGGGTCGGCACCTACTCCGCCCACCACGTCGGCCCCCACGGCGACGTGCTCGACGACGCCGCGTGGGCAGCCCAGGTCGAGGGGTGGCTGCCCAGCGACCAGGACCGCGCGGACGTCGCGGCCCTGATGGTGCCGGTCTACGAGCCCGGTGAGTTCGCCGGCTGGATCGCCCCGCCGAACGCCGGCATCAACGACCAGCCGGTGGAGTTCGACTACGTGCACCTCGCCGACGAGGGCCTGGTCTGAGCTGCGCCAGCCACCGTTTCCGGGGGTGTGTCTTCCGCGGACGGACGCTGCCCACGGAGCGGCTGGCTGGCTAGGTTGCTGAGCACGTCGGACCCGTCGGGACCGGCCTGCTCCGGAGGTCCCTCGTGCGCCTACCCACCTCGCTCCTCGTCGTCCTGACCGCGCTCCTCGCTGCCCTCACCGGCACGCTGGCCCTGACCTCGTCCGCCGACGCGGCCGCGCGACGGCTGCTGACCTACCGCGGGTCGGACGGCACGGGCGTGTACCTCACCTCAACCACCCAGGTCGACCGTCGGCTGCCGGGGTCCCCGGCGGACTTCCGGCGCTTCGTGAAGCGACGGGTCACCTACCTGCGCGGCCTCGACGAGTGCGCGGGGTCGGCGCGCGGCCTCACCGTGTGGCGGGTGCGGACCGACGGCTTCGCCTCCGGGGCCGAGAACGCCTGCGGCGGGGCCCTGTTGATCTGGAAGCGCGTGTCGGGACGCTGGCGGATGGTCACCGGCACGCAGTCCGGCTGGCCCTGCGGCGACCTCCGCCGCTGGTCGGTCCCGTCCTCGATGATCCCGGGCCCGGGCCCGAAGGAGTGCTGGACCGGCGCCCGGTTCGTCACCTACCGCCACGCCTGACCCCCCACCCGTGGCGAGCTCCCGCCGACCTGGGGCGCCGACCTGGTGGCGACGGCGAGCGCGGTCCTAGCGTGTGCTTGTCATCGACAACCACTCTCGGGAGTCCCCATGTCACGACGCGTCCTCACCCCGGTCACCCCGCTGCTCAGCCTCCTGCTGGCACTCGCCGGAGCCCTGACCCTCGCCGCCGGCCCCGCCCGGGCGGCGACCCCGACCCTCCACGTCTACGGCGGCGACCAGGGCGTGTTCATCCAGCGCGCGGTCAACGTCGACCGCAGGCTCCCGGGGGCCCCGGCCGACTTCCGCGCCTTCGCCAAGCGCACCATCCACCACCTGCAGGCCACCCGGACCTGCTCGCCGTCGGCGGTGGGCCTGAGCGTCAACCGGGTGCGCTCCGACGGCTACGCCCGGGGCGCGGTCAACCAGTGCGGTGGGTACGCCGCGATCTGGAAGCGCGTCTCCGGCCAGTGGCGCGAGGTGCTCGGCACCCAGGACATCTGGACCTGCCGGGACCTGCGCCGCTGGTCGATCCCCAGCTCGGTCGTCGCACCCCGGCCGGCCTGCTACAACGGCAGCAAGGTCGTCACCTACCGCCACGCCTGATCCCCGGCGCAGCGCGGAGGGGCGTCCTCAGCCGGCGCGGGCGGCGGCGTCGAGCCCGTCCCAGTGGGCCTGGGCGGCCTCGTGCCACGCCGCGTGCTGGGCGTGGAAGACCGCCGCGGCGCGCGGGCCCGGCCAGTCGTGGTCGAGCAGCTCGCGGGGCAGGTCGGGGTCCAGGAACGGGAAGCGGCGCCACTCCTGCACCATCTCGACCTGGGCGGTGAACGCCTCCTGGGGCGAGGCGACCTCGCGGTCGGCGTACTCCAGGAGGAACTCGCGGTAGCGCTCCTCGACCTCGGCCAGGTCCCAGGCGTCGCCGAGCAGCCGCTGCTCGTCGCCGAGGCCGGCGGCCGAGCCGGTCCAGGCGAAGGCCTGCGACTCGAGCCCCAGGTCGCGGATGACCTCCTGCACACCGGCCCGCTTGGCGGCGTCGGGAGTGATCCACAGCCCGGAGGTGGGGGACCCGAGGCCGAGCCAGGTCAGGCGGGTGCGCAGCCGGTGGCGCAGGCGTCGCTGGGTCTCCGGGACCGGGACCGTCAGCACCAGCCAGCGTCCGTCCCAGGGGTGCCGCTCGCCCATGAACCCGTAGATGCGGCGGGTGCCGCTCTCGAGCAGCTCGGCGCCCTCGGGGCTCAGCTCCCACAGCACCCGGCGGCCGTGGCGCTCCGAGCGCAGGTGGCCCTCGCGGGCGGTGCGGGCCAAGGACTGCCGGGCCGACTTCTCCTCGACGCCCAGGGCGCCGAGCGCCTCGATCAGGGTCGCGGTCCACACCGACGCGTGGCGCGGGTGGACGAACTCCCCGAGCACGGTCAGCAGCAGCGACCGTGCGCTGGCGGCCCCGGTCTCGCGGCGGCGCGAGACCGGCGACGTGGGGGCGGGGTCGGTGGGCACGGGCGTCATTGTCGCGCGTCGTCGCCCCGCGTCGGCGTACGCCGCTCCCGGAGGACGTGCGACAAACTCTTGACGGTCCGCCGTGTCGGCGTAGAGTCCCAGGCGACGCCCACCCCACCGAACGAGGTGCACCCATGTCCGTCCTGGACGCGCCCGAGCGCGCCGACCAGACCCGGCCGGCGCCGGTGCCGGTCGTCGACTTCGAGACCCACCCCGACCGCTACCACCACTGGCGCCTGGAGGTCGACGGCGCGGTCGCGACCCTGACCCTGCTGGTCGACGAGGATGCGGGCCTGGTCGAGGGCTACGCGCTGAAGATGAACTCCTACGACCTCGGCGTCGACATCGAGCTCCACGACGCGGTCGAGCGGCTGCGCTTCGAGCACCCCCAGGTCACGGCCGTGGTGATGACCGGCGGCCTGGACCGGATGTTCTGCGCCGGGGCCAACATCCGGATGCTCGCGCAGTCCAGCCACGCGTGGAAGGTGAACTTCTGCAAGTTCACCAACGAGACCCGCAACGCCATCGAGGGTGCTCGCGAGGGCAGCGGGCAGACCTGGATCGCGGCGCTGAACGGGACCGCGGCGGGCGGCGGCTACGAGCTGGCCCTGGCGTGCGACGAGATCGTGCTGATCGACGACGGCTCCTCGACCGTGAGCCTGCCCGAGGTGCCGCTGCTGGGCGTGCTGCCCGGCACCGGCGGACTGACCCGGGTCGTGGACAAGCGCCTGGTGCGCAAGGACCGCGCCGACCTGTTCGCCACCCGGTCCGAGGGCTACCGGGGCGCCACCGCCGTCGAGTGGGGACTCGTGGACGCGACCGTGAGCCGGGCCCGCTGGGACGCCGACATCCGGGCCCGGGCCGAGCGGGCCGTCGCCGCCTCGGACCGGCGACCGGCCACGGCCGACGACGGGGTCGCGCTGACCCCGCTGGAGCGCACCGAGGACGAGGACGGGCTGTCCTACCCCCACGTGAAGGCGCGGTTCGACCGGGCCGGACGCCGGGTCGACGTCACCGTGCTGGGGCCCGGCGAGGAGCCGCCCGCCGACGCCGCCGCGGCGCGCGCCCAGGGGGTCGCGTGGTGGCCCCTGGCGGTGGCCCGGGAGCTCGACGACCTGGTGCTGCGCCTGCGGACCAACGAGCAGGAGCTGGGCACGTGGGTGCTGCGCACCGAGGGCGACCTCGACCGGGTGCTGGCCCACGACGCCCGGCTGCGCGAGCTGGTCGACGCGGGCGACTGGTTCGCGCACGAGACCTCGGCGTACGCCGCCCGGACGCTCAAGCGCCTCGACGTCACCAGCCGGAGCCTGGTCGCGGTCGTCGAGCCGGGCAGCTGCTTCGGTGGGCTGCTGGCCGAGCTGGCGCTGGCCTGCGACCGGCAGTACATGCTCGACGGCGTCTACGAGGACGTCGACCCCGACGCCGAGCCTGCCCGCGTCGCGCTCACCGCCAGCAACGACGGGCCGTTCCCGATGGGCAACGGCCTGACCCGCCTGGCCTCGCGCTTCTGGGGCCGCGAGGAGGACCTGGCCCGCGCCCGCGAGGTGCTCGACCGGCCGCTGGACGCCCGCGCCGCCGAGGAGGCCGGGCTGGTGACGATGGCGCTGGACGACCTGGACCTGGAGGACGAGCTCCGGATCGTGCTCGAGGAGCGCGCCTCGCTGAGCCCCGACGCGCTCACCGGCATGGAGGCCAACCACCGCTTCGTCGGTCCCGAGACGATGGAGACCAAGATCTTCGGGCGGCTCACGGCCTGGCAGAACTGGATCTTCGTGCGTCCCAACGCCTCGGGCCCCGACGGCGCGCTGCGGCGCTACGGCACCGGCCAGCGGGGCTCCTACGACCACCGGCGGGTGTGAGGTGGTCACGACCGGCCCGACCGCTGGAGGGTTCAACGCCGCGGACTACCTGGTGCGCCGCCAGGTCGACGCCGGCCGGGGGGACCGCACCGCCGTGGTCGCCGCCGAGCGGTGGACCTACGCCGAGCTCGACGACCGGGTGGGCGCGGTGGCCGCCGGGCTGCGCACCCTCGGGCTGCACCACGACGACCGGGTCGTGCTGGTGACCTCCGACGACGTGCCGATGCTGACCTCGATCCTCGGCGCGTTCCGCGGTGGCTTCGTGGCCGTGCCGGTCTCGACCATGTTCACCGGGGCCGAGCTGGCCTCGATCGTGGCCGACTCCGGCGCCCGGGTGCTGGTCGCCTCCCCGGAGTACGCCGACGCCGTGACCGCGGCGGTCGCGTCCTGCCCCGCGGTCGAGCACGTGGTGCTCGCGGGGGAGGGGCGGATCGACCTGCCCGACGGCGTCGCGCTCACGTCGTACGCCGACCTGGTCGTCGCGGGCGCGTCCGGCGACACCTCGACCGCGCCGACCGTGGACGACTCGTGGGCGCTGTGGCTCTACACCTCGGGCACCACCGGCCAGCCCAAGGCCGCGATGCACCGTCACGCCAACGTCCGGCACGTCTGCGAGACCTACGGCACCCAGGTCCTGGGCATCACCGAGGACGACGTGACCTTCTCGGTGCCCAAGATGTTCTTCGCCTACGGCATCGGCAACACCGTCTTCTTCCCGCTCTCGGTCGGGGCGACCACGGTCCTGGAGCCCCGGCGACCCACCCCCGACGTCGTGCGCGAGCGCCTCGAGCGCGACCGGCCGACGCTGTTCTTCGGGGTGCCGACCTTCTACGCCGCCCTGGTCGGCAGCGACCTGCCCGCGACCGCGTTCGACTCCGTGCGGCTGTGCGCCTCGGCCGGCGAGGTCCTCCCGGCGCCGCTGCAGCGCCGGTTCACCGACCGGTTCGGCGTCGAGGTCCTCGACGGCATCGGCTCCACCGAGGCGCTGCACATCTTCCTCTCCAACCGTCCCGGCGACATCCGGCCCGGGACGACCGGCACGGCCGTGCCCGGCTACGACCTCCAGGTGCGCGACGCCGCGGGCCACGAGGTCCCCGCCGGGCATCCGGGCGCGCTCTTCGTCCGCGGCGCCTCCATCGCGCTGGGCTACTGGCACCGCACCGACGCCTCGCGCCTGGTCTTCCAGGGCGAGTGGCTCTCCACCGGCGACACCTACGTGCGCGGCGAGGACGGCTACTTCACCTGCCTGGGCCGCAACAGCGACATGCTCAAGGCCGGCGGGATCTGGGTCTCCCCGGCCGAGGTCGAGAGCCGGCTCCTGGAGCACCCGGCGGTCCAGCAGGCCGCGGTGGTCGGGGTGGCCGACGCCGACGGGCTCGACAAGCCCGTCGCCGTGGTCGTGGTGCGCCGGGGGGACGGCGAGCCGGACCTCGTCGAGCAGGACCTGGTCACCTGGTGCCGCGACGGCTTGGCGCACTTCAAGGCGCCGCGCCAGGTCGTGTTCGTCGAGGACCTGCCCAAGACCGCCACCGGCAAGCTCCAGCGCTTCAAGGTCCGTGGCATGGTCCGGGACGACCCGCAGGCCGAGCCCGCGACCACCGGCGCGCGCGAGGCCGCCGAGGTGACCTCGTGACCCGGTCCACCCACCACCGGCCCCACCCGCGCACCCAGCCAGGAGTCTCCTGATGCCCTACGTGATCGCCAGCCCCTGCATCGACGTCAACGACAAGGCCTGCGTCGACGAGTGCCCCGTGGACTGCATCTACGAGGGCGACCGCAAGAGCTACATCCACCCCCGGGAGTGCATCGACTGCGGCGCCTGCGAGCCGGTGTGCCCGGTCGAGGCGATCACCCAGGACCGCCGGGTGGCCGACGGCGACGAGGCCTTCGTGGAGGACAACGCGGCGTTCTTCCTCGAGGTCCTGCCCGGTCGCGACGGGCCGTTGGGAGCGCCGGGAGGGGCCGCGAAGGTGGGTGACCTCGGCACCGACACCGAGCGCGTCCGGACCTGGTCCTGATGCTGGCCGAGCACCTCCTGGTCGACGCCCACGTGCACGTCCCGGTCCTGGGGTCGGTCGCGCCCGCGTGGACCGACTGGGCGAGAGAGTTCGGGCCCGCGGGCGTCCTGGAGCGGGTGTGGGACGCCGAGGGCCGTCCCGTCCCGGCCGCCCTGACCGAGGTGTTCGAGGAGCAGGGCGTGGACGCCGCGCTGCTGTTCTGCGAGCACAGCCCCAAGGCGACCGGCTACCAGCTCTTCGACGACCTGCTGCCCCTGGTCGAGCACGACCCGCGCCGCTTCCGGCCGGTGGCCAACGTCAACCCCCACCTGCACTTCCCGATCGCGCGCGAGCTCACCCGCCAGCTCGACCACGGGGCGGCGGCGCTCAAGCTGCACCCGGTGCACGGGGGGTTCCGCTGCGACGACCGCGCCCTCTACCCGGCGTACGCCGTCCTGGCCGAGCGGGGCGTCCCGCTCGTCGTGCACTGCGGCACGAGCACCTTCCCCGGGTCGATGAACGAGCTCGCCTCGCCCGAGCACCTGCTGCCCGTCCTGCGCGACTTCCCCGAGGTCGACGTCGTGCTGGCCCACGGCGGCCGGGGGTGGTGGTACGACGCGGCCGCGTCGATGGCGCTGACCTTCCCGCGCGTGTGGATCGAGCTCTCCGGGCTGCCGCCCCGCCGGCTGCCGGAGTACTACGCGCGCTTCGACCTCGCCCGGCTGGCCCGCCGGTTCATCTTCGCCACCGACTGGCCCGGCGTGCCCGGCACCGCCCGCAACGCCGCCGCCGTGGCCGCCCTGTGCCCCGACGACGAGACCGCCGCGCTGGTGCTCGCCGGCAACGCGCTGTCGGTGTACGCCGGTCTCGACCACCTCGTCACACCGTCGTCGGGCGCCTACGGATCCTGACATTTCCCCCACGTCTAGCCCGTTGCAGTGCCACGCTGGGGTCCGGGCGCACGGCGCAGCGCGCCCGGACAGGAGCGCGACGATGAGCACCAGCACGGACAAGGTCGGGGGGCAGCACGTCTTCGTGGCCCCCAGCCCCGGACGCAAGGTCGTGGGCGTCCTCATCGTCGCCGGACTGGTGGGCCTGGGGTGGAGCCTGCTGCAGCTGTCGTCGACGCGGACGACGCCGCTGACCGTGCTCGCTGCGGTCTGCGGGCTGGTCGTGGTCGGGGGGTGGACCTACCTCAAGGCCCGGATCCCGCAGCGGATCACCGTCGACCGCGCGATCATCGAGATCCGGCGCGACGGGCACACCCACCGCTACGACCTCGAGGACCCCGCCGTCGACATCCGGGTGCGCGACGGTGAGATCGCCTTCGCCCACTACATGGACAACTGGGTCCTGGTCTCGGCCCGCGACGTGGACTGGAAGACCTTCAGCGACGTCGTCATGCACTACCAGAACAACGCCGACCACAACGCCGAGCGGCGGGACGAGCGCTTCAGCCGCTGACCAGGGCGAACGAGAAAGTTTCGTTTTCAAGCGGAACCTCCGGCCCCCGGCGTCGATCACCCTGGTGCACGACCCAGGGACGGTGAGGCGGATGAGCACCACCTCCACGGCACCCGGCTCGCTCCGGCGGGCCGAGCCGGGGCGTGCCCCCCATGACGTAGCCTGTCGGCCACCCCTACCCCCCGTTGGTGGCCGGCAGGCTACTTGGGCGTCCCCCCACTCGAGGAGTCGCAGGTCGTGGAGCTCACCGACGACGTCGCCCAGCTGGCGGCGGCCGGCGACCCGCAGGCCTTCCGGGAGGTGTACGCCGCCCTCGCCCCGCGCGTCCTGGGCTACCTCCGCTCCCGCGGCGTCGAGGACCCCGACGGGCTCACCAGCGAGGTGTTCCTGGGCGTCTACCCCCGGTTGCCCTCGCTGCGGGGCGGCGCGGCCGGCCTGCGCACGCTGGTGTTCTCGGTGGCGCACGCGCGCTCGGTCGACGACGTGCGCCGGCGCGCCCGCCGCCCGGTCGACCTGTCCTACGAGCCCGAGTGGGACGACCGCGTCAGCGAGTCCGCCGAGCACGTCGCCGTGTCCTCCCTCGAGGCGCAGCGGGCGGTGGCCCTGATGGCCGACCTGGGAGAGGACCAGCGCGCCGTGGTGACCCTGCGGATCCTGGGCGACCTGACCCTGGAGCAGACCGCCGAGGTGACCGGCAAGACGGTGGCCTCGGTCAAGCAGCTCCAGCGGCGGGGCCTCGAGCGCCTGCGCACCCTGATGCTCGACCGGGAGGTGGCGCGGTGAACGACGTCCCGGACCTCCTGCCGCGGGTCGCCGCGGTGCTGCGCGAGTCGGCGCTCGACGACGCCGCCACGGCCGACGGCCACGCCGCCCCGGCGTCCGACGACGGGCTCGAGCACGCGCTGTCCCGTGCCCTCTCACCGCTCCTGCGGACCGCTCCCGTGCCGTCGCCCGAGCTGCGCGGGCTGCTCGACCGGGGGGCGCCGTCCCGCGCGGCAGCCCCCGCTCGTCGGCCCGACCCGGAGGACCGGCCCGGAGTCGTCCTGCCGCTGCGGGTCCGGGGACGACGGGCGCTGGCCGGTGCCCTGGTGCTGGCCGCGGCGGGCGTCGGTGCCACGGGGCTCTCGGCCGCGGCCAACACCCTGCCCCGGCCGTGGCAGCGCCAGGTCGCGGACTTCTCGCGCATCCACCTGCCCTTCGACTTCCCCGAGCCCCCGGCAGGCGCGGGTGACCGCCCGCTGTCGTCGGCTCCCGGGGCTCCTCGGGCCTCCGACACCCGCCCGCCGCACGTCGAGACCCCGGGGCGGCTCGCCGCCCGCCTGGCCGCACCGCTGACCCCGACCGACCACGACGCCAACCACGACGCCGACCCCACCGGGGTCTCGCGGACCCGTGACCCCGCCCCGGCCGCCTCCGGGCCCGCCCGTGGGGACGCCGGGGAGGCCGGTCGGCACGCGGACGACCGACCGTCCCGGGGGTCGCAGGGGGCCGACCGCGGGCCCGCTCCCGGCCGGTCCGGGACCGGTCAGCAGTCGACCGGCCAGGACCGGAGCCCCCAGGGCCAGAGCTCTCAGGACCAGTCCCCTCCGGGCCACGCCGACTCGGAGTCCGGCGGCGGCGAGCAGCCCAGCCAGGCAGCCGGGTCGGGCCAGCCGGCGACGTCGGGCCAGAAGCAGTCGAGCCAGAAGCAGTCGGGCCAGAAGTCGGGCCAGCCGGCGACGACGAGCCAGAAGAAGTCGGGCCAGGAGCAGGCGAGCCAGGGCTCCTCCGGGGACGAGCAGCCCGGACGGGGCCGGGCGGCGGGCTCCGCCGGCTCGAGCGACGCGGGCGCGGAGGGCGAGCGCGACGACGGGCAGGGCCGTCGCGCTCCCGGCGCCGACACCGACAGTGGCGACGCCGCGGCTGCGGCTGCGGCGTCCGAGCGGCTCCGGACCTCCCTCGCCGAGGTCCTCGACCTCCCGACCGGCGCCACGCCGGGCGCGGCGGGCTAGGTTCTCCCGGTGCCCGGCCCCCCGACGAACCCGCGACCGACTCCCCGACCGAACCCGCGACCGAACCTGGCCACCGCCGACGCCGACTTCGTCACCGACCACCTCGTCGTCGGCGGCGACCTCGACACCCGTGACGAGCAGCTCGCCGCCAGCCAGCTGCACGAGCTGCGCGAGGCCGGCGTCACCCACGTGGTCGACGCCCGCGTGGAGTGGAACGACGAGCAGTGGGTGGCCCGGCTGGCGCCGGAGATCAGCTACCTGCACCACGGCATGGACGACGCGGGCCAGCAGGTGCCCACCTCGTGGTTCGAGCACGGCGTCGGCTGGGCCCTCGAGGCGCTCGAGGCGGGCGGCACGGTCCTGACGCACTGCCACATGGGGGTCAACCGCGGCCCCTCGCTCGGCTTCGCGGTCCTCCTGGGCCAGGGCTGGGAGCCCGTCCCCGCGCTGGACGCCATCCGCTCGGCACGCCCGGTCGCCTGGGTGGCGTACGCCGAGGACGCCCTGCGCTGGCACCACGAGCGGCTCGCCAGCCCGCCCGGGTCGCTCGAGACCGACCTGCGCAAGCTCGCCCGCTGGCGCGAGGAGAACGAGCTCGACCTCGCCTCGGTGATCCGGCAGAAGCGCGCCCAGGGCCGCTGACGGCGCGTCGGTCGGCCCACCCACACTGCCGGCTCCACCTCAGTCGGCAATGACCGCCAGCAGCCAGGTGGGGCTCATCGTGCGGCAGCCGAGCGCCTCGACCTTCATCTGCAGCGCCCGGTCGGCGGTGATCACGGTGACCTCGTGCTCCCGCTCGCGGGCCGCCCGCGACTCCTTGACGATGGTGGCGTCGCCGTCGCGCGGGGCGTGGACGGTGCGCAGGTGGGCGTCGCGGCCGGGTCGCAGGCCGCCCTTGGCCTTGCCCTCGAGCACCAGCACGATCTCGTCGTACGCCGTGTCGGCGACCGCCAGCCGGCCGTGCAGCCGCACCGCCGCGCCGGCCCGGTCGCGCCACCAGCCGTCGGGGGTGGCGCCCACCACGTTGGCGCCGTCGACGACCAGCACGCGCCGGATCACCGCTCCTCCACCAGCCACAGGGTGTGCTCGCCGGGCAGGCCCTTGAGCTCGACGGGCTCGGTCTGGCTCATGGTCCACCTCGCGGACTCGGAGAGACGTGCGGCCGTCTCGCTGCTGACCATGATCTCGCCCCCGTCGGCCATCGCGGCCACCCGGGCGGCCTTGGCCACGTTGCGCCCGAACCAGTCGCCGTCGCGCTCGATCGCGGTGCCGGTGTGCAGACCGATCCGCACGCGGATCGGGTTCCACCGCAGCCGACGGCTGCGCTGGCGCTTGGCGTTCAACGCGTGCTGCACGTCGAGCGCGGCCTCCAGGGCGAGCTCGGGGGTGGAGAACAGCACCATGTAGCCGTCGCCCTGGTTCTTGACCACGTGGCCCCGGTGCCGGTCGAAGCAGTGGCCGAGCAGCTCGTCGTGGGCGTCGAGCAGGCGCACCCACCTCTCGTCGCCGATCTCGTCGTTGAGCGCCGTGGAGTTCTCGATGTCGGTGAACAGCACGGTCACGTTGCCGTCCTCGTCGGCCACCCGGACCACGTCCTCGCGCGCCTCGGCGGTCCAGGCGGCGAAGTCGTCGATGGAGCTGAGCAGCATGCCGCGCACGCCTTGCGAGCGCACCCGGCTCACCGCGTCGACGGCCGTCCGCATCGCGAGCCCGGCGGCCTTGACCGCCCGCCCGCTGCGGTTCTCCTCCACGGCGTACGCCGCCAGCCGGTCCTCGAGCTCCTCGACCCGCCGGCGGGTGATCCGGAGCTCCCGGGTCGTCACCACCAGACCGGCGACCGCACCGACGAGCAGCACCCCGAGCACGACCAGGAGCACGGACACCAGGCCGGGGGACACGTTCGACAGGGTTTCACAACCCTCCTCGGCCCGGGGTCATCACCAGCAGGTCGGGACGGTCCGGGGACAGCCAGTCCAGCCGCAGCCGGCCGATCTCGACCCACCCGCGCGCGAGGTAGAGCGCGACCGCGCGGCCGTGGGTCGGCACCACGTCGAGCACCGGCGTGAGCCCCTGCCCGCGGATCCAGCCGGTGGCCGTCTCCAGCAGCAACGAGCCCAGCCCCCGGCCCCCGTGGTCGGACCCGACGAAGAGCACGGTGACCAGGGCGAAGTCCCCGTGGCCGAGCAGGTCGAGCACCGCCCGGCAGAGCTCGTCGTCGGGCTCCGGGGCCGACACCGCCACGTGTCCGGCCACCTCGCCGTCGACCTCGACGACCCACGCCGCCTGCTCCCCGGTGCGGACCAGGAACCGCTCGACCGGGAACGGCAGCGGCCAGCGCAGGGGGTACTCCGTGGCCGCCTGCTGCTCGCCCAGCAGCTGCTCCAGCACGGGCAGGTCCACGGGACGGCGCGGACGCACGGTCGCCGCGCCCGGGGCGTCGCTCACACGGCCTCCAGGTAGAACCAGCGCCCGGCTCGCCGCGCGAACACGCTGCGCTCGTGGAGCACCCCGGGGCCGTCCGGCGACTCGTGGTGGGCGCGGAACTCGACCACGTCGTCGGTGGCCTCCACGACCTCCAGCCGGGTCCAGCGCGTCGTGGGGTCGTGCGTCACCTGGTCGGGGCGGGTGCGCGGGTGCCAGGTGCGCCAGACGTGGTCGGTGTCGCCCACGGCGTACGCCGCGAAGCGCGAGCGCATCAGCTCCTCCGGCGTCGCGGCCTGCCGCTCGCCCCGGTGCAGCGGCCCGCAGCACACGGCGTACGCCGCCAGCCCGCACGGGCAGGCGCCGGAGCGGGGGAGCGCCGGGTGGGACGGGAGTGCGGCAGCCATGCCCCCATCCTGCCCGCCCGCGCCACCTCGTTTCCCGTGCTGAGTAGCGTGGCCAGGGTGACGACGACCCACACTGCTCGCCCCACCAACGCCCCCGACCTCGCCACCGTCGGCGCCCTGCGCGCGAGCGGTCACGAGCAGCGCAGCCTGCGCCAGGAGCTGCGCGAGAACCTCCTCGACGCGCTCCGCACGGGCCGCGACCCCTGGCCCGGGCTGCACGGCTTCGAGAGCACCGTCATCCCGCAGCTCGAGCGCGCGATCCTCGCCGGCCACGACGTGGTCCTCCTGGGCGAGCGCGGCCAGGGCAAGACCCGGCTGCTGCGCACGCTGGTCGGCCTGCTCGACGAGTGGACCCCCGTCATCGACGGCTCCGAGCTCGGCGAGCACCCCTACGACCCGATCACCCACGCCTCCCAGCGCCGGGCCCGCGAGCTGGGCGAGGAGCTGCCGGTCGCGTGGCGCCACCGCGACGAGCGGTACGCCGAGAAGCTCGCCACCCCCGACACCTCGGTCGCCGACCTGATCGGCGACGTCGACCCGATGAAGGTCGCCGAGGGCCGCAGCCTGGGCGACCCCGAGACGATCCACTTCGGGCTGATCCCGCGCTCGCACCGCGGCATCGTGGCCATCAACGAGCTCCCCGACCTCGCCGAGCGGATCCAGGTCGCGATGCTCAACGTGATGGAGGAGCGCGACATCCAGATCCGGGGCTACGTGCTGCGACTGCCCCTGGACACCCTGGTGGTGGCCAGCGCCAACCCCGAGGACTACACCAACCGCGGCCGCATCATCACCCCGCTCAAGGACCGCTTCGGCGCCGAGATCCGCACGCACTACCCGCTCGACCTCGAGGACGAGGTCGCGGTGATCCGGCAGGAGGCCGACCTGGTCGCCCACGTGCCCGACCACCTGATCGAGATCCTGGCCCGCTTCACCCGGGCGCTGCGCGAGTCCTCCTCGGTCGACCAGCGCTCCGGCGTCTCCGCCCGGTTCTCGATCGCGGGCGCCGAGACCATCGCCGCTGCGGCGCTGCACCGCGCCACCTCCCAGGGCGAGGAGCGCGCCGTCGCCCGGGTCGTCGACCTGGAGACCTCGGTCGACGTGCTCGGCGGCAAGATCGAGTTCGAGACCGGCGAGGAGGGCCGCGAGCAGCAGGTCCTGGAGCACCTCCTGCGCAAGGCGACCGCCGAGACGGTGCGCGCCCACCTGGCCGGCGTCGACCTGGGCCTGCTGGTCCAGGCCATCGAGCGCGGCGCCAGCATCACCACGGGCGAGCAGGTCACCGCCCGCGACGTGCTCACCGGTCTGCCACCGCTGGGCGAGTCCGAGCTCTACGACCAGGTCTGCGAGCGCCTCGGTGCGACCGACGACGGCGAGCGGGCCGGCGCGATCGAGCTGGCCCTGGAGGGGCTGTTCCTGGCCAAGCGGGTCGACAAGGCCTCCGGCGAGGGCGAGACCGTCTATGGCTGAGCACCACACCGCGACGGTCGGCGCCGGGACGCTCGCGGTCGACGACGGCATCGCCGTGGAGCACCCCTGGACCGGCTCCGGGGTCACCTTCGACGCCGCGTTCTCGGGCGCCCACCTGCTCCACCTGGCGGTCGCGGGGTGCGTCCTGAACAGCGTCTACCGCGAGGCCCAGCGGCGCGGGACCCGCCTGGACGGCGTGCGCGTCACCGCCCGGGGCGCCTTCGACCCGGACTCCTGGCGCTCGCACGGCATCGATTACGACGTGGCCGTCGACTCCTCGCTCGACGACGCCGAGGTCGAGGACCTGATCGCCCGGGTCGAGCAGGATGCCGAGATCCCCCGCACCCTGGCCCACCCGACCCTCGTGACGCGGGTGCACGGTGGTTGACCGGCGGCGGCGGTCCCGCTACGGCCGCTACTCCGGCGGGCCGGACCCGCTCGCCCCGCCCGTCGACCTGGCCGAGGCGCTCGACGCCATCGGCGAGGACGTCATGGCCGGCTACAGCCCCGAGCGCGCGATGCGGGAGTTCCTGCGTCGCGGTGGCGAGAACCAGGCCGGCCTGGACGACCTCGCCCGTCGCGTGGCCGAGAAGCGGCGCGAGCTGCTGAGCAAGCACGACCTCGACGGCACGCTCCAAGAGGTCCGCGAGCTCCTGGACAAGGCCGTCCTGGCCGAGCGTGGACAGCTGGCGCGCGACGTCGACATGGACGACGGCGACCGGGCCTTCCGCGAGCTCCAGCTGGGGGCCCTGCCCCCGAGCACGGCCGCGGCCGTCAACGAGCTGGGGGACTACGACTGGAAGAGCCCCGAGGCCCGCGCTGACTTCGAGAAGATCAAGGACCTGCTCGGTCGCGAGATGCTGGACCAGCGCTTCGCCGGCATGAAGCAGGCGCTCGAGAACGCGACCGACGAGGACCGCGCCCGGGTCAACGAGATGCTCACCGACCTCAACGCGCTGCTGGACAAGCACCGGCGCGGCGAGGACACCGAGCAGGACTTCACCGACTTCATGGACGCCCACGGCGACTTCTTCCCCGAGAACCCCCGCGACATCGACGAGCTGATGGACTCCCTGGCCCAGCGGGCCGCGGCCGCCCAGCGGATGCGCAACTCGATGACCCAGGAGCAGCGCGACGAGCTCGACGCCCTGGCCTCCGAGGCCTTCGGCAGCCCCGAGCTGATGCAGTCGCTGTCCCAGCTCGACGACAACCTGCGCTCGCTGCGCCCCGGCGAGGACTGGGGCGGGTCGGAGGACTTCGGCGGCGAGCAGGGCCTCGGCCTGGGCGACGGCACCGGTGTGCTCCAGGACCTGGCCGACCTCGACGACCTGGCCGAGCAGCTCGCGCAGTCCTACAACGGCTCGCGGATGGACGACGTCGACGTCGACAAGCTCGAGAAGCAGCTCGGCGAGCAGGCCGGCATCGACGCCCGCACGCTGGCCGAGCTGGAGAAGGCGCTGAAGGAGACCGGCTACCTCAAGCGCAGCTCCGACGGCCAGCTCACCCTCTCGCCCAAGGCGATGCGCCAGCTGGGCAAGGCGCTGCTGCGCGACGTGGCCCAGCGGATCTCGGGTCGCCAGGGCCAGCGCGACCTGCGCCACGCTGGCGCGGCCGGCGACCTGAGCGGGGCCAGCCGGGAGTGGGCGTACGGCGACACCGAGCCGTGGAACGTCACGCGCACCATCACCAACGCGATCACCCGCACCGTCGGCGAGGGCGGCGAAGTCGCGCACGGCGTCCGCCTCCAGATCGGCGACGTCGAGGTCGACGAGACCGAGGCCCGCACCCAGGCGGCGGTCGCGCTGCTGGTCGACACCTCGTTCTCGATGGCGATGGCCAACCGCTGGGTGCCGATGAAGCGGACGGCCCTGGCGCTGCACCAGCTGATCAGCACCCGCTTCCGCGGCGACCACCTCCAGCTGATCGGCTTCGGCCGGTCCGCGCGGGTGATGGAGATCGAGGAGCTCACCGGCCTCGACGCCCGCTGGGACAAGGGCACCAACCTCCACCACGCCCTCCTGCTGGCCAACCGCCACTTCCGCAAGCACCCCAGCGCCCAGCCGGTGCTACTGATCGTCACCGACGGGGAGCCCACCAGCCACCTCGAGCCCGACGGCGAGGTGTGGTTCTCCTACCCGCCGCACCCGCTGACGGTGGCGTGGTCGGTGCGCGAGCTCGACACCAGCGCCCGCCTGGGGGCCCAGGTGACGATCTTCCGGCTCGGCGACGACCCGGGCCTGGCCCGCTTCCTGGACCAGCTCGCCGACCGGGTCGAGGGACGCGTCGTGGCACCGGAGCTCGACGACCTGGGCGCGGCGGTCGTGGGCAGCTACCTCGGCGGCCGGGGTGGCCGCGGCGGCCGCCGCGGCGGTGGCGGCAACCCGATGGAGGACTGGTTCCCCGGCGGTCGCGGCTCCTGGTACGCCGGCTGACGGTGGGCTCGAACGGCATGCAGATCGGGGTTGGAGACGCTCCACGAGGCTCCTGCCGGCCCGAGACCGTCCACCACCTCGCGCGAGTCGACCGGACGAGCCACGACGTACGACGGCCCGGGCCCCCCTCTCGAGGGGTCCCGGGCCGTGGCACGTGGCGGCTCAGCGCAGCGGGTCGACCACGCCGTACTCCGTGAGGTGCTCGGCCAGGTGCCCGGTCTGGGCGCGCCCGTCGCCGAGCAGGTGGTCGATCGCGGTGAGGCGGGCGGTGATGTGCCCGACGGCGTACTCCATGGTCATGCCGATGCCGCCGTGCAGCTGGATCGCCTCCTGCCCGACGTGACGCCCGGCCTTGCTGACCTGCAGCTTGGCCCGGCGCGAGGCCTCGGTGACCTTGTCAGGGGTGGAGCTGCGGTCGGCGAGCACCATGGTCGCCCAGGTGACGATGCTCTTGGTGAGCTCCACCGAGGTGTACATGTCCGCGGCGCGGAAGGTGAGCGCCTGGAAGCGGTTCAGGGTGACCCCGAACTGCTTGCGGGTGGTGAGGTACTCGGTCGTCATCTTCAGCGCCGACTCCATCAGGCCCACGGCCTCGTGGCAGTAGGCGATCTTCGCCGCCGCCACGACCCGCTCCAGCGCGGCCAGGGTGTCGGTCGAGCCGTCACCCAGGCGGGTGGCCGGTGCGCCGTCGAAGGCGATCCGGGCCGCCCGCGTGCCGTCGAAGGTGGCGTACGACGTGACGCTCACGCCCTCGCCGGGCTCGACCAGGAACGCGGCCGGGCCGTCGGCGGTCTGGGCCGTCACGACCAGCAGGTCGGCGCGACCGCCGGCGAGCACCGGCTCCTTGACGCCGGTCAGCTTCCCGTCGGTCTCGGTGACGCCGCCGCCGACCAGGTCCCAGCGCTTGCCGGGCTCGTGGACCGCCGCGGCCAGGATGACCGCGCCCTCGGAGAGCCGACCGAGGACGTCGGTGCGCTGCTCGTCGGTGCCGAGCGCCGCGACCAGGCCGCCGGCCATCACGACCGACTCGACGTAGGGCTCGGGGGCGGTGACGCGCCCGATCTCCTCGCACACCACCGACAGCTCGACGGGTCCGGCGCCCATGCCGCCGTGGTCCTCGCTGAACGGCAGGCCCAGCAGGCCCATCTCGGCCAGCCGGCCCCACATCGCCTCGTCGAAGCCGGGGTCCTTGGCCACGGTCTGGCGCCGGGTCTCGGCGTCGTAGCCCTTCAGCAGCCCGCGTGCGGCGTCGCGCAGCGCGGTCTGCTCGGAGTCAAGGGTGAAGTCCATGGTCTCTCCTCACAGTCCCAGGATCGTGCCGGCGATGATCTGACGCTGGACCTCGTTGGACCCGCCGTAGATCGAGGCCTTGCGCAGGTTGAGGTACGTCGGGGCGCTGGTCCGCGCCCACACCGGGACGTCGGAGCCGTCCTCGGCGAAGGAGGCCAGCGCGAGCGGGCCGGCCACGTCGACCAGCAGCTCGCTGACGGCCTGCTGCAGCTCGGTGCCGCGCAGCTTCAGGACCGAGGAGGCCGGGTGCGGCTTGCCGTCGGCGGAGTGGGCCACCACGCGCAGGGCGGTCAGCTCCAGGGCCAGCAGGTCGTTCTCCAGCGAGACGATCTGCGCGGCGAGGACGGGGTCCTCCAGGGCGCCGGTCTCCTGGGCGAGCTCCTTGGCGTGGGCCAGGTTGCGCTTGGTCGCACCGACCGGCGCGACGCCGACCCGCTCGTTGCCGAGCAGGAACTTGGCCATCGTCCAGCCCTGGTTCTCCTCACCCACGAGGTTCTCGCCGGGGAC
This sequence comes from Nocardioides korecus, assembly GCF_054778395.1. Lineage (NCBI taxonomy): Bacteria > Bacillati > Actinomycetota > Actinomycetes > Propionibacteriales > Nocardioidaceae > Nocardioides > Nocardioides korecus. The sequence goes on from NZ_BAAGZO010000006.1 coordinate 113,716, forward strand.
GCGGACGTCCTCGAAGAAGACCTCGTTGACCTCGTGGCCGCCGTCGATGAGCTGGATCGGGCGCAGCGTGACGCCCTCGGTGTCCATCGGGATCAGGATCATCGAGATCCCGGCCTGCTTCTTGACGTCCGGGTCGGTGCGGCACAGGCAGAAGATCCAGTCAGCGTGCTGGCCGAGCGTGGTCCACGTCTTCTGGCCGTTGATGACCCAGTCGTCACCGTCGCGGACGGCCTTGGTGGTCAGCGAGGCCAGGTCGGAGCCGGCGTTGGGCTCGGAGAAGCCCTGGCACCACCAGATGTCGAGGTTGGCGGTGGCCGGGAGGAACTTCTCCTTCATCTCCTGGCTGCCGAACTGCGCGATCACCGGGCCGATCATGCTGGCGTTGAAGGCCAGCGGCGGCGGCACGCACGCCAGCTGCATCTCCTCGTGCCAGATGTGGCGCTGGAGCGGCGACCAGTCGCGGCCGCCCCACTCCGCGGGCCAGTTGGGGACGGCGAGCCCGGCGGCGTTGAGGATCCGCTGGGTCTCGACGATCCCCTCCTTGCCGACGTGGTGGCCCGAAGCCACCTGGTCGCGGATCTCCTGGGGGATCTTGGTGGTGAAGAAGTCGCGCATCTCCTCGCGGAAGGCGGACTCCTCCTCGGTCAGGGCCAGCTGCATCTGTTGCTCCTGTCGGGCGGGCGCGGGACGTGCTTCGCCACGTTACCGCGGAGTACCCCGAGCCGGTGGAGGCCGGTGGGAGGAGGGGTCAGCCGGCCTGGTGCGCCAGCTGCTTCTCGATGTCGCCGGCGATCTTCTCGGGCTTGGTGGTCGAGCCGTAGCGCTTGACGACCTCGCCGTCGCGACCGACCAGGAACTTGGTGAAGTTCCACTTGATCTTCTCGCCGAGCAGGCCCTTCTTCTCGGTGCGCAGCCACTTGTAGAGCGGGTGCGCGTCGTCGCCGTTGACGTCGACCTTGGAGAACATCGGGAAGCTGACGCCGTAGTTCTTCTGGCAGAACGAGCCGATCTCGCTGTCGCTGCCGGGGTCCTGCTCGCCGAACTGGTTGCACGGGAAGCCCAGCACGACGAGTCCCTGGTCGGCGTACTGCTCGTGCAGCTTCTCCAGGCCCTCGAACTGCGGGGTGAAGCCGCACTGCGACGCGGTGTTGACCACCAGCGCGACCTGGCCGGCGTACGCCGACAGCGGCTGCTCCTCGCCGGTGATGGTGGTGGCGGTGAAGTCGCTCAGGGTCGGCACAGGGATCTCCTCGTGGGGTGGGGACGGGTGGGTCGTGCTGGATCGGGCTCGGGGGTGCTTCGTCGCCGCCGCCCGCGGTGGATGGGGTGGCGGCGAGGGGCGTCGGCGACCGGGTCAGAACGCCCGGGCGGTGACGGCGTAGGTGTTGCGGTTGGCCGACGTGGGGTCGGTGGTGCCGCGGCCGAAGCAGCTGTAGAGCGGTCCGCCGTCGGAGGCGGCGACGGTCCCGCACGACCGCATGGTCGGCGAGGTGTCGGCCACCGTGACGGTCACCGACCGGACCTTGCGACGGTCGAAGCCGAGCACGGTGGTGACCTTGCCGGCGGCGTCCAGGGTCAGCGGGACGGTCCGGGCCGTGCCGTCGGTGGCCCGCACCAGCAGCAGCGCGGCGGGCTGACGGCTGCGGTCGGGGGCGTCGATGGTGACGCGCAGGTGCCGGCCCACCGGGAGGGTGGAGGCGGGGCTGACGCGCACCGAGGCGCTGCTGAGGTGGACCAGGTCGGTGCGCACGGTCCCGGTCGAGGGCGACCGCGTGGTCAGCGTGCGGGTGCTGCGGTACGCCGGCGCCGGGTAGCCGGCGCGCTCGGAGTAGGTGCCCGGGGGCAGCAGGTTCCAGGTCGCGAACCGGGCGAAGAAGTCGCTCCAGGAGTGCCGCTGGGAGACCGTGGAGACGATCGCCTGGAGGGAGTACTGCGAGCCGGTGGCGGCGTCCGCGGCGTCCCAGAAGGAGCGCACCACGTCGGGTCCGCCCAGGGACTCGGCGGCGTAGCGGAAGAAGATCCACGCGCCGTAGGGGTGCAGCCCCACGGAGTAGTCGACGGCGCGGCTGGGGAAGCGGATCGGGCTGTCGGCGAGGTACTGGTAGTTGTCGTTGACCGAGTCGAAGACCTCGTCCTCGATCCAGGTGGCGGTGCCCTCCATGAACCAGGTGTCCTCGGCGACGTCGTAGCCGAACTGGACGTCGTGGAAGAACTCGTGGGCGGCGGTGACCCGCATCGGCAGCAGCGGGTTGGAGGTGGCGTACTCGCGCAGCGAGTAGTCGTTGTCGAGCACGCAGTAGCCCGGGACCTGCCGGTCGTCGCTGGCGCCCTCGGGCGCGCAGTAGCCGTAGAGGCCCTGGGGCCCGAGCTGGGCGAGGTAGACGTCGACGCGCCCGTCGGGGTTGCCCGGCTCGGTGCCCACCGTGGCCTCGTCGGAGAGCGGCGCGCGGTAGCCCAGGCGGTCGATCTCCGCGTTCCAGACGGTGTCCATCGTGGCCGCGACGGTCTGGACGTAGTCGGGCGTGCCGTCGTGGTCGGCGTCGGTCGGGGAGACGCGGTTGACCCCGGTGGTGACGTAGTGGATGCAGAAGTGCGAGTCCGCCGACCCGCAGTAGGCGTGGTCGGTGGCGTCGCCGTAGGTGGCCGCGTCCGTCCCGCCGCCGTCGGTGGGCCGGGCCAGGAGCGCGTCGGCCGCACGGCGGTCGGCGCCGGTGAGGGCCGAGCGCGCGTGGAACAGCTGCACGAGGGTCGTGGTCACCTCGGTGGCGGGGCCGCGACCGCTCACGCGGCCCGAGCGCGGGGTGCGGGGCTCCAGGCGGGCCTGGGCCCGGTGGAGCAGCGCCAGGGCCTGGCCGCGGGTGACCGGTCGGCTCGACCGGTCGGGGCCCGGGGTGACGCGCGTCGTGGAGCCGTGGGTCCGGTCCTGCGCCGTGGCGGGGGTCGCCGAGGCCAGCACCGCCGACGGCAGGACCAGCCCGGAGACCAGCAGCAGGGGGACGAGGAGGCGGGCGCGGGGGCCACGGGGGCCGCGAGGGCCACGGGTGTTCGACACCGCCTGAGTGTACGGTCCGGCGGCCGTCTGACCGGGGTTTCCCACAGGGCGCTCCGACGGGGTCCGATAGGTTCGGCCCACCATGACCGCGCCCCTGACCACCGCCGACGCGGCCGACGCCGAACGGCTCCGGCGCCTGCGGCGGATGAAGACCGTCGCGCTGGCCCTCCTCGTCCTCGCCGCCGTCGTCTACCTGCTCACCCTGGGACGCACCGGCGTCTGGGGGTTCGTCAACGCCGGCGCCGAGGCCAGCATGGTCGGGGCGATGGCCGACTGGTTCGCCGTGACGGCGCTCTTCCGCCACCCACTGGGCCTGCCGGTGCCGCACACCGCGCTGGTGCCGCGCAAGAAGGACGAGTTCGGCAAGAGCCTCGAGGAGTTCTTCGCCGAGAACTTCCTCCAGGAGGCGGTCATCCGCGAGCGGCTCGCCGCCGCCGACGTCGTCACCCGCGTCGCCCGCTGGGTCGGTGAGGAGCCGCACGCCCGCCGGGTCGTGGCCGAGGGGGCGTCGGTCCTGTCCACCGTCGTCACCCGCCTGCGCGACCAGGACGTCCGCACCGCGGTCGAGGAGGTGCTCGTGCCGCGCTTCAAGGCCGAGCCGATCTCACCGCTCGCCGGGGGCCTGCTCCAGGAGATCGTCGCCGACGGCGCCCACCACGGCCTGGTCGACCTGGCCCTGGACGAGGCGCACCGCTGGCTGGAGCACCACCAGGACGAGTTCACCGAGGTGATCACCGAGAGGGCCCCCTGGTGGACCCCCGACCGGCTCAACGAGGTCGTCACCCAGCGGCTGTACGTCGAGTCCGTGCGCTGGGTCGCCGACATCCGGCGCGACCCCGACCACCACGCCCGCCAGGCCCTGGACAGCCTGCTCGCCCAGCTGGCGCAGGACCTGCTCCACGACCCCGCCACGCAGGAGCGCGCCGAGAAGCTCAAGGTCCGGGTGCTCTCCCAGCCGCAGGTCGTCGCCACCGGGATGTCGCTGTGGGCCGCCTTCCGCCGTGCCCTGCTCGAGGCGCTCGACGACGAGCAGGGCCCGCTGCGCGACAAGGCGACGGTGGAGCTGGTCGCGTTCGCCGAGCGGGTGCAGCGCGACGACGCGCTGCGCGGCCGGCTCGACGGCTGGACCTCCGACCTGGTGGTCTGGGCCGTGGGCCGCTACGGCACCGAGCTGACCGCGGTCATCACCGCGACCATCGAGCGCTGGGACGGCCAGGAGGCCTCGCGCAAGATCGAGCTCCACGTCGGCCGCGACCTGCAGTTCATCCGCATCAACGGCACCATCGTGGGCGGCCTGGTCGGCCTGGTCATCCACGCCGTGTCGCTCGTCGTCTGAGTCCGGGAGGACCCCGTGAAGCGCTGGACCCGCAAGAAGCCGCAGGACCCGGTCGAGGACGTCCCCATCCGGGACGAGGTGATCCGCCTGGGTCAGTTCCTCAAGCTGGCCAACCTGATCGAGTCCGGGGCCGAGGCCAAGGAGGTCGTCGGTCGGGGCCTGGTGCAGGTCAACGGCGAGGTGGACACCCGCCGCGGGCGCCAGCTGGTGGCCGGCGACGTGGTCACGCTGGGGGGCGTCTCCGCCCGGGTGGCCAGCGGGGACGCCGAGATCGACGTCCCCTGGTAGCCAGGAGCCGCCCGGGGGTCAGCGGACCGAGATCAGGTCCACCACGAAGATCAGGGTCTCGCCGGGCTTGATGACCCCGCCGGCCCCACGGTCGCCGTACCCCAGGTGCGGGGGGATCACGAGCTGGCGGCGGCCGCCGACCTTCATGCCCTGCACGCCGGTGTCCCAGCCGGAGATGACCTGGCCGACCCCGAGGCGGAAGTCCAGCGGGGCGCCGCGGTTGTACGACGCGTCGAACTCCTCGCCCGTGGAGTGGGCCACGCCCACGTAGTGCACCGACACGGTGCTGCCGGCGGTGGCCTCGGGGCCGTCGCCCTCGGTCACGTCCGTGATCTGGAGGTCCGCCGGGGGCGGGCCGTCGATGAAGTCGATCTCAGGCTTCTGCTCAGTCATCCCGACACCCTCCCACGCACGGACCCACGTCGGGGAGGGTGGTGCCTGACCCCGTCCGCGAGGTTCACTGGTCCCGTGCCGTACGGGATCCGCGTCTCCACCGTGACCCTCTCCAGCGCCGACCCGGCGGGTCTGGCGCGCTTCTACGCCGACCTGCTGGGACAGGACCGCCCGGTGCCCCAGGACCCGACCTGGGTGGTCCTGCGCACGCCGACGATCACGCTGGCCTTCGACCTCGACGAGGGCCACCGGCCCCCGGCGTGGCCGACCCGCGCCGACGCCCCGCCCCTCCAGGTGCACCTGGAGGTCCAGGTCGACGACCTGGAGGGTGCCCTGACCCACGCGCTGGGGTGCGGGGCGGCGCTCGCCGACCACCAGCCCCAGGAGGACGTCCGGGTCTGCCTGGACCCCGCAGGACACCCGTTCTGCCTGTGGGTCGACCCGACCGGGACGGACCCCGCGGCCGCGTGAGCCTGCTCACCCCGGCGTGACGATCCCGGCTCCCGCGCGTCTCACGAGGGCGGCACGGGGTACGAGCACGCCCTCGGGCCGCACACCTCAGACGTCCGCCGGACGGTCCATCGACGAAGGAGCCCCCAGCATGGGCATCACCAGCCGGATCACCCACCGCTTCGCCCCCAGGGCCGCCGACATCGCGCCCGGACCGGCGTCCGCGGTCATCCACCGCGCGCTGGCCCAGGCCATCGCCGGCGTCGGTCCGCTCAAGGGTGCGGCCGCGGCGGCCGAGAGCCAGCTGGCCGAGCAGCAGGGCACCGGCCCTGCGGCCGTCGACGCGGCGGTCAAGGACCTGATCTCCAACCACGTGAAGTTCGCAGGGGCCCAGGGCTTCGCCACCAACCTCGGCGGCCTGGTCACGCTGGCCGCGACCATCCCCGCCAACCTGGCGGGACTGGCCCTGCTGCAGTGCCGCATGGTCGCCGGCATCGCCCACCTGCACGGCTACGACCTGGCCGACCCCCGGGTCCACAACGCGATCCTGGCCTGCATCCTGGGCGAGGGCGACGTGCGGCAGCTGGTGAAGTCCGGCAAGCTGCCCGGCACCCCGCGCCACATCGCCACGGTGCAGGACCACTCCGAGGAGCTCGACCGCCAGGTCTCCCGCCAGGTCGCCGCCGCCCTGATCAGCGGCGTCGCCGGGCGCCGTCTGGTCACCACCGTCGGCAAGCGGGTCCCCGTCGCCGGCGGCCTGGTCGGCGCGAGCTCCGACGCCCACGCCACCTGGCAGGTCGGCAAGTACGCCGCCAAGGAGCTGCGTCCGCGCCAGCGCGCCTGACCCGCCCGGGCTCAGCCCTGGTGGACGTAGGAGTCGAGCTGGTCACGCTCGAACTCCAGCTGGTCGATGCGGTTCTTCACGACGTCGCCGATGCTGACGACGCCGACGAGCCGACCGTCCTGGACGACGGGCACGTGCCGGATCCGGTGCTCGGTCATCTGGGCCATCAACCCGTCGAGGTCCTCGTGCGGCTCGCAGGTGCGCACGCGGGCGGTCATGATCGCGGCCACCGAGCCGTCCAGGACGCCCTCCTCGCGGTGCAGGTGGCGCACGACGTCGCGCTCGCTCACGATCCCCTCGACCGTGCTGCCGTCGGAGCTCACCACGGCCGCCCCGATGTTGTGCTCGGCCAGCACCGCGAGCAGCTCGCGCACCGTGGACTCGGGCGCCACCGTGACGGTGCCAGCGCTGGACTTGGTGCGGATGACGTCGGAGATCTTCATGGCGAGCCCTTCGGTGGGCCGGGCGCGCGAACCGGTCGTGCCCGGGGTCCGACGAACATAGTGCTCGCGCGGGCCCCTGCCCAGGGGCGAAGGCCACCAGGTGACCCCGCGGCCGGGTCCCGCGGGGAGGGCGTGCGGGCCGGCCTCAGTCCTCGTACGGGCGGGGGGAGGGGGTCGACTGCTCGCCGCGGCGGGAGTTGAGGTCGTGGACCGTCCCACCGGTGTGGTGGTCGCCCCCGTCCTCCTCGCCGAGCGCGCCGAGGAAGGCCAACGCCTGGTCGTGCAGCTTGCCGTTGGTGGCCAGGGCGCTGCCGCCGGCCGGTCCGGGCTCCCCCTCGAGCGAGGTGAACACGCCGCCGGCCTCGCGCACGATCACGTCGAGGGCGGCCATGTCGTACACCTCGAGCTGCGGCTCGGTCGCGATGTCGACGGCGCCCTCGGCCACCATCATGTAGGACCAGAAGTCGCCGTACGCCCGCGTGCGCCAGCAGCGGCGCGACAGGGACAGGAAGTCGTCGAGCCGCCCGCGCTCGTCCCAGCCCGAGAGCGAGGAGTAGGACAGCGAGGCGTCCTCGACGCGCGAGACGTCGCTGACCTGGCAGCGGGAGGCGCGCAGGAGCGACTTGCCGGTCCAGGCGCCGCCGCCCTTCATCGCCCACCAGCGCCGGTTGAGCATCGGGGCCGAGACCACGCCGACGACGACCTCGTCGTCGACCATCAGGGAGATCAAGCTGGCCCACACCGGGACGCCGCGGACGAAGTTCTTGGTGCCGTCGATCGGGTCGACCACCCAGCGACGCTGGCTGTGGCCGGTCGAGCCGGACTCCTCGCCCAGGACGGCGTCGCGGGGGCGGGCCCGGGAGAGCACCCGACGGATGCCCTCCTCCACGGACTTGTCGGCGTCGGTCACCGGCGTGAGGTCGGGCTTGGTCATCACGTGCAGGTCGAGGGCCTTGAAGCGCGACGAGGCCGTGGAGTCGGCGTCGTCGGCCAGCACGTGGGCGAGCCGGAGGTCGTCGGTGAAGTCGGACGGCATGGGTCACAGGCTAAGCCCGCGGCGGCGTGACCTGCGCCGCTACCCTGCCGACATGGAAATCAACGGTGTTCCCCTGCACCCCCTGGTCGTGCACGCAGCCGTCGTGTTCGTCCCGCTCGCCGCGCTCTCCGTGATCGCGTTCGTCGTACCCAGGTGGAGGTGGGCGGCCCGCTGGCCCGCCCTCGTCCTCTCGATCCTCGCCGCTCTCTTTGTCCAGGCAGCCACGCTGACCGGGGAGAACCTCCAGGAGACCAGGGGGCCGCGCTCGGCCCTGATCCACGAGCACTCCGAGTACGCCGACAAGCTGCAGGTCGCGATGTACGTCCTCGCGGTGGTGATGATCGTGGCCTTCGTGGTCATGCCGGTCGTCAGCCGCATCACCGGCGGCGACCGCGTCGCCAGGGTCGCGGTGCTGGAGAAGCCCCTGGTGGTGCTGCTCCCGCTGCTCGCGATCGTCGTGCTGGTGCTCGTCTACCTCACCGGTGACGCCGGCGCCCGCTCGGTCTGGAAGGGCTGAGGCCCCTCGCCGCGGGACCTCGGGTGGCGTCGGCCGGTGGGCACCAGGCTCACCAGCCGGCGTCCCCGGCCTCCCGGCTGGCCAGGAGCCGCCGGAAGGACTGCACGCGCTCGGCCTGCTGACCCTCGGCCTCGTCGAGGCCGCACTCGGGCTCGCCCGCCCCGTGGGTGCACCCCCGCGGGCACGACGCGGTGAGCTCGGTCAGGTCCCCGAAGTGCGTGATCAGCACGTCCGGCTGCACGTGGGCCAGCCCGAAGGACCGGATGCCCGGGGTGTCCACGATCCAGCCGCCGCCGGGCAGCGAGAGCATCAGCGCGCTGGTCGAGGTGTGCCGCCCGCGCCCGGTCACGGCGTTCACCACGCCGACCTCGCGGCGGGCGTCCGGGACCAGGGCGTTGACCAGGGTCGACTTGCCGACGCCGCTGTGGCCCAGCATCACGCTGGTGCGCCCGTGCAGGCGGTCGGTGAGCTCGCCGACGTCACCGCCTCGCTGGGTCACGACGTGGTCGACCCCGAGCGGCCGGTAGGCGGCCAGCAGGGCGTCGGGGGTGGCCAGGTCGGCCTTGGTCAGGCAGAGCAGCGGCTCCATCCCCGCGTCGTACGCCGCCACGAGGGCGCGGTCGATCAGGCCCACCCGGGGCTCGGGGTCGGCCAGGGCGGTGACGATGACCAGCTGCTCGGCGTTGGCCACGATCACCCGCTCGACCGGGTCGTCGTCGTCGGCCGTGCGGCGCAGCACCGTCGAGCGCGGGTCCACGAGCACGATGCGCGCGAGGCTGCCGTCGGCGCCGCTCGTGTCGCCCACCAGCCGCACGCGGTCGCCGACGACGACGCCCTTGCGGCCCAGCGGGCGCGACTTCATCGCGGTGACCAGGCCGCCCCCGGGGCCGCCCAGCAGCTCGGTGCGCTCGGTGCCCGCCGGCAGGTCGAGCCGGCAGGTGTAGCGGCCCCGGTCGACCGTGACCACGACGGCCGGCACGGCGTCGTCGTAGCTGGGTCGGTCCTTGGTGCGCGGCCGGGTGTGCCGGCGCGGCCGGTCGAAGCTCTCGGGGTCGTACTGGTCGTAGCGGGTCACCCGACGAGGCCCGCCCAGACCTCGGCGAACCCCGGGAAGGTCTTGGCGGTGGTGCCCACGTCCTCCACCAGGACGCCCTCGACCACCGAGCCGATGATGACCGCGGCGTGGGCCATCCGGTGGTCGGCGTAGGTCTTGAACTCCCCGCCGTGCAGGGGCGCCGGCACGATGCTCAGACCGTCCTCGTGCTCCTCCACGCCCGCGCCGAGGCCGGTGAGCTCGGCGGCCAGGGCGGAGAGGCGGTCGGTCTCGTGCCCGCGGATGTGGGCGATGCCGCGCAGGCGGGAGGGGCCGTCGGCCACCGCGCACAGCGCCGCGATCGCGGGGGCGAGCTCGCCGACGTCGTGCAGGTCGGCGTCCAGGCCGCCGACGGTGCCGCTGCCGGCCACCGTCAGGCCGGCGTCGTCGAGGGTCACCTCGGCGCCCATCCGGGCCAGCAGGTCGCGCAGGTGGTCCCCGGGCTGGGTGGTGCCGGTGGGCCAGCCCGGCACGGTCACCCGGCCGCCGCTGGTCATGGCCAGCATCAGGAAGGGCGCGGCGTTGGACAGGTCGGGCTCGATGGTCACGTCGGTGGCCCGGATGGGCTGGGGCGGCACGTGCCAGCGGTTGGCGTCGCTGTCGTCGACCTCGACGCCGTGCTCGCGCAGGCAGGCGACCGTCATGTCGATGTGGGGGAGCGAGGGCACCGGCTTGCCGTCGTGGCGCACGTCCACCCCCTCGTCGTACGCCGCCCCGGCGAGCAGCAGCGCGGAGATGAACTGGCTCGAGGCCGACGCGTCGATGACCACGGTCCCGCCGCGGACCGAGCCGTCGCCCCGCACGGTGAAGGGCAGCGTGCCGCGTCCTTCGTCCTCGACGGTGACGCCGAGGCCGCGCAGCGCCACCAGGACCTCCGACATGGGACGGGTGCGGGCGTGGACGTCTCCGTCGAAGGTGACCGCCCCGTGGGCCAGGGCCGCGACGGGAGGGACGAACCGCATCACGGTGCCGGCGAGCCCGCAGTCGACGTGGGCGGCGCCCAGCGCCCCGGGGGTGACCGTCCAGTCGTCGCCGGAGACGTCGACGGCCGACCCCAGGTCCGTCAGCGCACGGGCCATCAGCTCGGTGTCGCGGGAGCGCAGCGCCCGGCGCACCACCGAGGGGCCGGACGACAACGACGCCAGCACCAGGGCCCGGTTCGTGAGGGACTTCGAACCGGGCAGCGTGATGCTGGCGTCGAGGGGCCGTCGCGCGACGGGCGCGGGCCAGAGGTCTAGGCGTGTCTCCACGCCCCCGAGGTTAGGCCCGGACCGACTTCGCGGCGAGCTTGGCCTCGACCTTGGCCTGGCGCTTGAGCAGCTTGGCCTCGCGCTTGACGGTGGTGCCGGCGTGCTGGGCGCGCCAGGCCACGCCGGGACGACCCTCGGTGTCGACGGCGGCGAGGATCAGGCCGCCGAGCAGGGAGAGGTTCTTGAAGAAGTGGATGCGCTGCTGGGCCTTGGCGGCCGGGTCGGTCTCGTTCCAGAACTGGTGCCCGGCGACGGTGGTGGGGACCAGGGAGGCGGCCAGCACGGTGCTCGAGACGCGGGGGGCGCGGCCGCGGGCCAGCGAGATGCCCGCGAGCAGCTGTGCGGCGGCGTTGATGCGCACCAGGGTGACGGTGTCCTGGGGGACGTTGACCGGCAGCGCCTGGTCCAGGGTCGGGCGGATCTTGTCGACCACGGGCTTGGCGGCCGAGGCCAGGGCGGGCGCGTTCTTGAGCGCGTTGACCCCGCCGACGACGAAGATCGAGGCGAGCATCGGGCGGGCGAGGAGTCGTGTGACGGTCATGGCTACATCTTTACCCGATCGTCGGGGGATCAAGCGGCCGAAGCGAGGACCCCGGACGCAGGGAAGACGCTCGGGAGACGCACGGGGGACGCACTAGCCTGAGCCGCATGTGCGGTCGCTACGCCTCCAGTCGGCAGCCCGAGGACCTGGTGGAGGAGTTCGAGATCCTCCGTGGTCCCCAGGGCCCCGACCTCCCGCGGCTCGACCCGGACTGGAACGTGGCCCCCACCAAGCCGGTGTACGCCGTCGTGGAGCGCCCGCCCCGGGCGGACCCGGACGGGGCGGGGGAGCCGACGGCCCCCGAGCGTCAGCTGCGGGTCCTGACCTGGGGGCTGGTGCCGTCGTGGGCCAAGGACCCCTCGATCGGCAGCCGGATGATCAACGCCCGGATGGAGACGGTCGCGGAGAAGCCGGCCTACCGCCGCGCCTTCGAGCGTCGCCGTGCCCTGCTGCCCGCCGACGGCTACTACGAGTGGTACCCCACCCAGGAGCTCACCCGCGCCGGCAAGCCCCGCAAGCAGCCCTACTACATCGCCCCCGCCGACGGCGGCGTCCTGGCGATGGCCGGGCTCTACGAGATCTGGCGCGACCCGGACCGGGCCGAGGACGACCCGGACCGCTTCCGCTGGACCTGCACGGTGCTCACCACGACCGCGGAGGACTCGCTGGGCCACATCCACGAGCGGATGCCGCTGATGCTCACCCCCGACCGGTACGACGCGTGGCTGGACCCCCGGGTGCACGACCGCGACACCCTGCTGGGGCTGCTCGAGCCCGCCGCCCCCGGCCGGCTTGAGGCACGGCCGGTCTCCACGCTGGTCTCCAACGTCCGCAACAACGGTCCCGAGCTGGTGGCGCCGATCGCCCTCGAGGAGGGCTGAGGGGTGGTCAGCACGCGGCTCGTCCCCACCCCGCGGGGCGATGCCCGGGTCGTCGTACGCCGTGCGAGCCGACCGATCGCCACCCTGGTGCTGACCCACGGGGCCGGGGGCGGGATCGACGCGCCGGACCTGGTCCGGCTGGCCCGCTCGCTGCCGCAGCAGGACATCTCCACGACCCTGGTGGAGATGCCCTGGCGCGTGGCCGGGGGCCGGCTGGCGCCGCGACCCGCGGTCATCGACGAGTGCTTCGTGGCCGTCATGGACTCGATGCGCACGCGCACCCCGCTGGTCGTGGGTGGTCGCAGCGCCGGGGCGCGCTCGGCCTGCCGGATCGCCCGCGGCGTCGGTGCGGTCGGCGTCCTGGCCCTGGCCTTCCCGCTGCACCCGCCCGGCAAGCCCGAGCGGTCCCGCCTGGAGGAGCTGCACCGGGCCCGCGTGCGGACCCTGGTCGTCCAGGGCGAGCGGGACCCCTTCGGGACGCCCGAGGAGTTCCCGGACGACCTCGACCTGGCCGTCGTGCCGGGTGCCGACCACGGGATGAAGGTGCTGAGGTCGGGGCCGGTCACGCAGGAGGAGGCGCTGGCCGTCGTGCTCGAGGCGACGCTGGAGTGGATCGTGCGCGACGTGGCGGGGAATCGAACCTGACCTGCCCGTGTTCACCTCCACGTCACCGTCACGACGAGCAGAGGGGGAGTCCGTTGCTGGACACCATCGAGCGACCACAGGTCGCCCACGAGTCGCTACTCTGGGACACGATGAGTGACCCCACAAGCTCCGACACCGCACCGCTCAGCCCCCTCGACGACCTGCGTGCCGCCGAGGACGGGATCGACCCCGCCACGATCGACCCGGCCACCGAGTCCGACGCCGAGCGCCAGCTGCGCTTCGAGCGCGACGCGATGCCGTTCCTGGACCAGCTCTACTCCGCCGCGATGCGGATGACGCGCAACCCGGCCGACGCCGAGGACCTCGTCCAGGAGACGTTCGCGAAGGCCTACGGGTCCTTCCACCAGTTCCGTCCGGGCACCAACCTCAAGGCGTGGCTCTACCGGATCCTGACCAACACCTTCATCAACACCTACCGCAAGAAGCAGCGGCAGCCGCAGCAGTCGATGGCCGAGGACGTCGAGGACTGGCAGCTCGCCCGGGCCGAGTCCCACTCCTCCGCCGGCCTGAAGTCGGCCGAGACCGAGGCGCTGGAGCACCTCCCCGACTCCGACGTGAAGGACGCGCTGCAGCGCCTGCCCGAGGACTTCCGGCTGGCCGTCTACCTCGCCGACGTCGAGGGCTTCCCGTACAAGGAGATCGCCGAGATCATGGAGACGCCCATCGGCACCGTGATGTCGCGTCTGCACCGCGGTCGGCGCCAGCTGCGCGAGATGCTCGCCGACTACGTCCGCGACAACGACCTGATCTCCAGCTCGGCGACCAAGGGGGTCACCCGATGAGCGCGCAGGAGCCCACCGACTGCTCCGAGGTCCTCGGACGCGTCTTCTTCTTCCTCGACAACGAGCTGGACAAGGCCGACTGCGCCGAGATCCAGCAGCACCTCGACGACTGCGGGCCGTGCCTGGCGCGCTACGACCTCGAGCGCACCGTCAAGACGCTGGTCGCCCGGTCCTGCACCGAGGTGGCCCCCGAGGGACTGCGCCAGCGCGTGATGTTCTCGCTGCACCAGGCGCAGGTCCAGATCACCCGCCACGACTGAGCCGGGCTCCCCACCAGGGCCACCACGGCGTCGTACCGCACCGGATTCGTCAGAGGTGCGGGGGACCTGAGAGGATGGTCGGCGGTCCCGGGTGAGACGTCCGGGACACCGAGCCACAGGAGGACCACCATGGGCAAGACCGGACGCAAGCGCCGCGCTCGCAAGAAGAAGGCAGCCAACCACGGCAAGCGCCCCAACGCCTGAGCACCGCTCGGGCCCGGGTGCCTCCCCACGTGGGGCACCTGTCGTCGAGGCCTCGGACCACCGGTCGTAGCCGGGTCCGGGGCTTCTGCGCGTCCGGGGCCCGTCCCGAGGGCCGTCCGGGACGCCGTTGCTGGGGCCCGGGTGTTTGGATGACCCCATGGACAACGACCTCGCCGACCTGCTGATGCAGGGGCAGGACCACATCGCCGAGAGCACCCGCGCCCACGCCGAGCGGTGGGGCCTGGGGTCCGCCGACCGGTGGAGCCTGGACCAGCGCGAGGGCCGGGTGGTGTGGACCTTCGCGGACCGCGTGGTCTCCGCCCCCGCCCAGATCCTCGGCTCCTGGAGCAGCAAGGCCGGCAGCTTCGTGTGGGCCTGGGACAACGCCACCATCCTGGAGGAGATGAGCCGCACCGCCGAGCGCGTGCGGGCCTTCGGCACCGAGCACGACGTGGTCGCGCTGACCACCTCCCCCTTGGAGGTCGGCGAGGAGCAGGTCCGCGACCTCGTCGCCCTGGCCTTCGCCATCGGCGGGTGCACCGGCCTCTACCACCCCTACGACGGCCGCCTGGCGACGTACGTCGTCTTCGGCGAGGTCACGATCGAGCCCGCCGGGGGAGACGTCGAGAAGTTCGACGTGCTGCTCCCGTGAGCCCCCGCGGCCAGCTGCAGGTGGGCCTGGAGGCCCGCGAGGAGCGCGTGGTGACGCCCGAGGACACCGCGGAGGCCCTGGGGTCCGGCTCGCTGCCGGTGCTGGCCACGCCGCGACTGCTGGCGTGGTGCGAGGCCGCGACCTGCGCGGCCCTCGCGCCCGTGCTCGACGACAGCGAGACCAGCGTCGGCACCCGGGTCTCCCTCGAGCACACCGCGCCCACGCCGGTGGGCGGACGCGTGGCCGTGTCGGCCGGGGTCGTGCACGTCGACGGCCGGCTGGTGCGGTTCTCCGTCGCCGTCCGCGAGGCCCCCGCCGGCCGCCTGCTGGCCAGCGGCGAGGTCACCCGGGTGGTGGTGGACGCCGCCCGCTTCCTGGCCCGCGTCAGCCCGGCGTGAGCTCGAGCCGGTAGGCGATCAGCCGGGTGCCCGCCACGGGGCTCCAGTCGCGCCCGGGCACCCGGGTGAACCCCAGGGACTCGTAGAGCCGGTGCGCCGCGTGCATCTCGGGCAGGCTGGAGAGCACCGCGGCCTCGAGGCCCTCGCGTCGCCAGCGGGCCAGCACGTGGCCCACCAGGACCCGGCCGACGCCGCGCCCCTGCTCCCCGGGATCGACGGCCAGCATCCGCATCTCGCCCTCGCCGTCCTCGGCGATCTCGCGCCAGGGCGACCCCGGCGGGCAGGTGGTCACCGAGCCCACCACGACCGAGGACCCCGGGCCGTCGCGCTCGTCGGCGGCCACCCACAGCGTGGCCTCGCGCGCCCGTGCCTCGGCGTCGCGCAGGCGTTCGAGGTAGGGGTCGCGCGGACCCACCAGGAAGTCGGCGTACGCCGCCGCGGTGATCTCGCCGACGCGCTCGAGGTCCGAGCGCCGTGCCAGCCGGACGTCCACGCTCAGATCCCGAACGTGGCGCGCGGGTAGGCGGCGTCGACGTCGGTGATCACGTTGACCAGGTAGGGCACCCCGGAGGCGAAGGCGCGGTCCAGCGCCTCGCCGATCCGTCGCGGGTCGGTCACGGTCTCCCCGGCGCCGCCCAGGGCGCGCACCACCTCGTCGTACCTCGTCGCGGGGGCCAGGTCGGCGGCGACGTCGTAGCCGTAGAGCATCTGCATCGGGGCCTTCTCCAGCCCCCAGGCCGAGTTGTTGCCGCACACCATGACGACCGGCAGGTCGTGGCGCACCAGGGTGTCGACGTCCATCAGCGACATCCCGGCGGCGCCGTCGCCGTACAGCAGCACCACCTGGGCCGAGGGCCGGGCGATCCGGGCCGCGATCGCCGCGCCGAGACCGGCACCGAGGCAGCCGTAGGGGCCTGGGTCGAGCCAGCCGCCGGGGCGCTTCGGCTCGACGTACTTGCCGGCGAAGGACACGAAGTCGCCGCCGTCGCCGATCACGACCGCGTCGTCGGCCAGCCGCGGGACCAGCTCGCCGTAGATGCGGGCCGGGTGGATCGGGTCGGCCTCGGCGGCGAGGAGGCCGGCGTCCCGCTCGGTCGCCGCCCGCACCGTGTCCTGGAGGGTGGTCACCCAGGAGGCCCAGTCGGGTCGGCGCGGCAGCCGTCCGACGGCCTCGCACAGGCCGTCGAGCGCCATCCCCAGGTCACCGCTGACGCGCGCGGCGAGCTCGGCGTGCCGGGACAGCTGGCCGGGGGAGTCCGCGACGTGGGCGACCCGGGCGGCCGGGGTGGGGGGCGCGCCGTCGACGGACTTCCCGCCGAAGACGCCGTACCCGAGCCGGAAGTCCAGCGGGGTGCCCACGACGACCACCAGGTCGGCGCCCGCGAAGGCGGCGCTGCGGGCCTTGGTCACCAGCAGCGGGTGCCCGCCGGGCACCACGCCCCGGCCCATGCCGTTGGTGATCGCGGGCAGGCCCAGCTCCTCGACCAGGCGCAGCGCGGCCTCCTCCGCGCCGTCGGCCCACACGTCGGTGCCGAGGACCAGCACGGGCCGGCGGCTGGTCCCCAGCAGCTCGGCCAGCGCGGCGACCGCCTCGCCGTCGGGCTCGACCCGGCTCCGGGGACCCGTGGTGGGCCGGGTGACGGTGGAGGAGGCGAAGAAGGCGTCCATCGGCACGTCGACGAAGACGGGGCCGCGGTGGGAGGACCCGGCGAGCGTGAAGGCCTCGTGGACGCCGTCCGCGACCTCCTCGGCGTGGTGGATCGTGCGGGCCGACTTGGTCACGGTGCTGAGGATCGGCGGCTGGTCGAGCTCCTGGAGCGACCCCGACCCCCAGCGCTCGGCCGGGGCGCGGCCGCCGACCACGACCAGGGGCGAGCCGCTGAACTGCGCCTGGGTCACGGCGCTGACCCCGTTGGTGACGCCCGGACCGGCGGTGAGGACGGCCAGGCCGGGCACCCGGGTGAGACCGGTCGCCTCGGCGGCGAACGCGGCCGTCTGCTCGTGGCGCACGTCGAGGATCCGCATCGGCGGATCGGCGTGCACCGCTCCGTCGTACATCGGGAACACGTGGGCGCCCGACAGCGTGAACATGGTCTCCACCCCGTGCGCCCGGGCCACCTCGACCGCGTGCCGGCCGGAGTGGGCCTCGGTGGGGGCGGCGCTCTGGCTCGGGTCCTCGGAGGTCATGGCCGTCAGGCTAGCCCGGTGCACGGGCCGAGGCGGGTCGTCGCCGGGGTGACACCTAGGGTGGTCCGCGTGCCGTCGCTGGGGGCCCTGGCCCGCACCCACACCGACCTCTCCGCCGCCGACGTGGAGTGGCTGGCGATGCTGGTCGCGGACTGGCAGATCGTGGCCGACCTCAGCTTCGCCGACCTGGTGCTCTGGCTGCCGGCACGCGACGGCTCCGGCTACTGGGCGGGCGCCCAGATCCGCCCGACCACCGGCCCCACCGCCTTCGTCGACGACATCGTCGGCTCCTTCCTCGGCGCCGGCCGTCGGCCACTGCTCGACGTCGCCCTGCGCGAGGGCCGGATCGCCCGCGAGGGCGACCCGGAGTGGCGCGACGACGTGCCCGTGCGCGTCGAGGCGATCCCGGTGCGCCGGGGCGACCACCTGGTGGCGGTGGTGGCTCGCAACACCAACCTCCAGGGGGTGCGGACGCCCAGCCGGCTGGAGCTGTCCTACCTCGCCTCGGCCACGGAGCTGTCGCAGATGATCGCCCGGGGCGCCTTCCCGTTCGCGGGGCAGCGCTCGGAGCACGCCGACACCCCGCGGGTGGGCGACGGCTTCATCCGCGTCGACGCCGAGGGCCTGGTGACCTACGCCAGCCCCAACGCGCTGTCGGTCTTCCGCAAGCTCGGGCTCACCGGCGACCTCGCGGGCCGGTCCCTGGCCGGGACGACGCGGGACCTGGTCCCAGCCGACCTGCGCCCCGACGAGGAGACCATCGGCGCCGTGCTGGGGGCGCAGGCGCCGCGCGACACCGAGCTCGGCAACGCCCAGGCCAGCGTGATCGTGCGGGCGATCCCGCTGCGTCCGACCGGGGAGCGGACGGGCGGGCTGGTGCTCCTCCGCGACGTCACCGACCTGCGCCGCCGCGACCGCGAGCTGGTCACCAAGGACGCGACCATCCGGGAGATCCACCACCGGGTCAAGAACAACCTCCAGACGGTCGCCGCGCTGCTGCGGCTCCAGGCGCGGCGCATCGGGTCACCCGAGGGCCGCACCGCCCTGGAGGAGGCCGTACGCCGCGTGGGCGCGATCGCGGTCGTCCACGAGACCCTGAGCCTCGCCCAGGATCCGGCGGTCGACTTCGACGACGTCGCCGACCGGTTGACCCGCCTGGTCAGCGACATCGGCTCGGTGGGGGCCCGGGTGCGCACGACCCGCACGGGCAGCGTCGGGCCGATCCCCTCGGAGCTGGCGACGCCGTTGGCGATGGTGTTCACCGAGCTGGTCCAGAACGCCGTCGAGCACGCCTTCGCGCCCGAGTCGGGAGGCCGGCTCGTGGTGGACGGCTCGCGCACGCCCGAGCGGCTGCGCCTGGTGGTGGAGGACGACGGCCGGGGTCTCCCGCCGGGGTTCACCGTCGAGGGGTCGGCCAGCCTGGGGCTCTCGATCGTGACCACGCTGGTCGGGGAGATCGGCGGCACCATCGACTTCGGGCCGCGTCAGGACGGCCCCGGCACCCGGGTCGCGGTGGACGTGCCGCTCGGGGGCGGCTGATCGCGCGGCGCGAGCCGCTCAGGCGGTGCGCACGCGGGCACGGGCGTTGCGACGCTTCAGAGCGCGACGCTCGTCCTCGCTGAGTCCACCCCACACGCCGTGGTCCTGCCCGGCCTCGAGAGCCCAGGCGAGGCACTGCTCGCGCACCTCGCAGCGACGGCAGACCTGCTTGGCCTCCTCGATCTGCATGATCGCGGGGCCGGTGTTGCCGATGGGGAAGAACAGTTCCGGGTCCTCGTCGAGGCACGCGGAACGATGGCGCCAATCCATGGGTGGGGGAACCCTCCAGCATCTCGTGAACGTGTTCACTAGTAGTGACCCGCTCACCTGGTGTGTCAGTGGCGGGGAAACGTCGTGCGGGCACACTCGCATGGGTGGCGGTGCACGGCCCAGCGTCGATCGTCGCAACAGCCCATCGCGATGACAACCCCCACCCTAGGTCGCCTTGGTCACAGGCGCCCGAGGAATAGGCTCGGCTGGTGCCATCACACCACGACACACCTGACGGGGACCCGGGCGACGAGTCCGATCGGGCCGACGACCCGACCACGCGGTCGCCGTACTCCCCCCACGGCACGCCGGCCCCGCTCTCGGCCGCGGCCGGTCTGACCTTCGTGCAGGGGCTGCTGGCGCTGCTCTACGGCATCGGCGAGGTGGCCAACCTCAGCTCCGGCCGGCTGACCATGGGGCTGACGACGGCCGCGTTCCTCCTGGCCGCGGGAGCGGCGCTCCTCTTCTGCGCGTGGGGGCTGCACGGCGTGCGGCCGTGGGCGCGTGGGCCCGTGCTGCTGGCCCAGCTGATGCTGCTGGGCCTGGCCTGGAACTTCCGCTCGGGGTCGACGCTGGTGGTGGCCGTGGTGCTGGCGGTCTCCGCCGCGGTGGTCCTGGCGGGCCTGCTGCACCCCCGCTCGATCGACGCCCTCGAGCGCGCCGACTGACCTGACGGGGCCCGACCTGATCCGACCGGCTCAGCCGACCTCGCTCATCGAGGTGCGCAGCTGGTCCAGGGTGCGGCTCAGGAGCCGCGACACGTGCATCTGGGAGACGCCGATCTCGTCGGCGATCTGCGACTGGGTCATGCCGCGGAAGAACCGCAGCACGAGGATCCGGCGCTCCCGGGTGGGCAGGCCCTCGATCAGCGGCCGCACGGACTCGCGGATCTCGACGTGCGCCAGTGCCTCGTCGTCCTCGCCGAGGTGGTCCAGCATGCTCGGGCCCACCCCGTCGGAGTCGTCGCTGGCGTCCAGCGACAGCGTGGAGTAGGCGTTGGCGGACTCCAGGCCCTCCATCACCTCCTCGACCTCGATCCCGAGACGGTCGGCGAGCTCGCGCGGGGTCGGGGAGCGGCCCAGGTCCTGGGACATCTCGGCGGTCGCGGACCCCAGGGCCATCCGCAGCTCCTGGAGGCGTCGCGGGACGCGGATCGCCCAGCCCTTGTCGCGGAAGTAGCGCTTGATCTCGCCCAGGATCGTCGGGGTGGCGTACGTCGAGAACTCCACCCCCCGCTGCGGGTCGAACCGGTCCACGGACTTGATCAGCCCGATGGTGCCGACCTGCACGAGGTCCTCGAGCGGCTCACCGCGGTTGCGGAAGCGACGCGCGCAGTGGTCCACCAGCGGCAGGTGCAGCCGCACCAGCTCCTCCCGGGCGTCGGCGCGCCGGGCGTCGGTGGTCGCCGACCTCCCCAGCTCGTCGAAGAGCCGGTGGCTCTGCTCGCGGACGTCGAGCTGGGCGCCGGTCGGAGGACGGCGCCGGTGGTCGCCGTCGCCAGGGCCGTCCACGTCACGCCGCGATGCTGGAGCGCACGGTGAAGGAGACGACGCGACGGGGGCCGTCGGTGCCGGTGGTGACGTCGGCCGTCAGCGCGGTCAGGACCTGCCAGCCGAAGCTGTCGGTGCCCGATGACGGGGCGGAGGCGACCTCCTCGGCGGAGATGCTGACCCGGATGGACCCGTCGCCCAGGTCGAACCCGGCCAGCAGGTCGGTGTCGGGGACCGCGTCCTCCAGGACCAGGGCGCACGCCTCGCCGACCGCCATCCGCAGGTCCTCGATGTCGTCGAGGGTGAAGTCCAGTCGCGCCGCCAGGCCGGCCGTGGTCATCCGCAGCACCGCGACGTACGCGGTCTCGGCGGGCAGACGGAGCTCGACGTCGGGTCGGCGACTCACAGCGGCATCCTCACGAGGGGGAGTGGGGTGCTGCCGAGACTAGTGGGAGGAGGTCGGGTCCGCTCGCGTTCGGTCCAGACGGGGCCGGTCCGGGAACGGTCGAGCCCCCGCCCTCCCGGGGGAGGACGGGGGCTCGTCGCCGAGGCGCGGTCAGGCCTTCTTGGTCTCCTAGGAGGCCCGCATGGCCCGTTGTGGGCCATGCCGCCGAATGTGCCCCGCTGACCTGCGCGTCTGTGTTCGTTGTGCGCCGCCATTGTCCGTTCTCGATGGTCTTCTTGCGGACCGGGTGCGGACTTCACCGCGCCCCAGGAGCAGGGAGCAGAGCCATGAGTGACCGGAGGCAGATCGCGAAGATCGCGGCGAACGCCCGGTGGGCGCGGGAGACGGACAGGTCGGCGGCGACGCAGGCCGCGCGGGACGGGATGACGCGCCGGTTCGAGCGGGAGGTCGACCCCGACGGGGCCCTCGCCCCGGACGAGCGGGCCAGGCGGGTCGAGAACGCGCGCAGTGCCTTCTACCAGCGGATCGCGCTGAAGTCGGCCCAGGCGCGTCGACGCAAGGCCGGTGAGGGCTCGTGACCCGGCTGCTGTCCATCACCAGCGCAGCGGAGCAGCTCGACTGCTCACGCGGCCACATCTACGGCTTGATCGCGGTCGGCAAGTTGACCGCGGTCGAGATCCGCGCCAAGGGCGCTCGCACCAAGACGAGGGTGCGGGCTGACGAGCTCGAGGCGTTCATCGAGGCGAACAGCCGGCGGGCGGGTGGGCCGTTGGTGTAGCCGAGCGTCGTGGCGGGACGCGTCCCGCGTCGCACACCAGGTCCAGGTGGAGGTGCAACTCCGCCAGGACGTGAAGAAGCCCCCAGAGGTGCAACTCTGAGGGCCAGGTCCCCGAAGGGGAAAGCAATGTCTGAGACAGAAGGTACTACCCCTGCGCCCGAGAGCGCTACCCCCGAGCCGCGTCGCTGCACTCGTCAGCCGTGCGACTCGTCCCGCAAGCGCCGCAACCACCGGCCCGACGACCAGGGCGTGGTGACCCACCGGGTGGGCGTCGGCCACGGCGTCGACATCTCGGCCCCGGACGGGCCGCTGGAGTACGCGTGGAGCATCGACGCGGTCGCGAAGGACGACGACCGGTGGATCGTGCGTCTGCGGCTCGACAACCTGTACGTCGACCTTGGCCCGCAAGACGCCCAGGAGTTCGCCCGGGCGGCGATGCAGGGCGCGGCGTGGGCGGGTGAGTTCCGTGAGGACGACTTGAAGCGGCGCGTCCGTGACCTCGAGGGGCGGCTCGACCACTGGCTGGACGTGGTGAACGAGCTCGATGACACCGGGGAGGAGCAGGCCTAGCCTGCGGTCATGGGTCTCTCGTTCTCGCGTCGCTACCGGCTGGGCCGTGGCCTCGGCCTCAACCTGTCGAAGTCGGGTGTGTCGGTGTCGAAGCGGCGTGGGCGCGTGAGTGTGAGTTCCCGCGGTCGGGGCAGTGTTCGCCTCGGCCGCGGGATCTCGTGGCGGTTCAAGCTTTAGGGCGACTCGAGGACCCGCCGCTGGCGCGGGTCGTTCGTGCGGCAGTTTGGGTTGTCGCAGACGCGGACCTCGTACTGCGGCGTCGTGGCGGCGCCTTGCCGGCGGGGTCCGTCGCGCTTCTCGATGTGCACGGTGGACTGGCACGCCTGGCAGGGGTCGCTGGCTGAGAGGGTCATGCCCAACACGGTCCCACGTGCCTCTGGCACGTCCTAGGGCGTCAGGCCACGTCGTCTTCGGAGGCGAGCACCCTGGCGGCGCTGGCCTCGGCCCGGTAGCGGCGCGCGCGCTCCCGTCCAGTGATCCGGTCGCATTCGCGGCACCCCCACTTGCTGGCGCCGCCCTTCCCGCGCTGGTAGCCGTGTTCGTCCCGAGCGTGACCGCGCTTGCACTGGGTGACCGGGTCCACCACCGGCGGCGCTAGCTCGGGCTGGCCGTTGAACCACACCTCCACCATCAGCTTTCTGGCGCGGGCCACGCGACCGCTGTAGGTGGTGGCCGAGAGTCCTAGAGCATCGGCGGCGGCTTCGCGGTCGTTGTCGAACGCGGCCAGGGTCGCGATCGCGTCGTACTGGTCGGCGGTGAGGACTGCGAGTGCCTCGCGGAGCAGGAAGCGGTTGCAGATCTGGCTCACGAAGTCGGCGTCGGACTCGCGGTACTTCGGGCGCCGGCTGGGCAGGGTGTAGGCCGGGGGCTCGCTCCCCCAGTAGCGGACGAAGTTCGGCGCCGTGCCGACGGCCCCGCCTCGGGGTCGGCCGTGGTGGTGACCAGCTGCGTTGAGGGCCTCGTCGATGCCGTGGATGCCGGCGAAGAGCAGGTCGCGGAAGATCACGCCGCCGGTGCGGTTGCACTGCTGCTCGTCCCAGCCGCAGCCGCACTCGTAGAGGTGGACGGCGATGCCGTGCCAGGCGCTGTTGTAGCGCTCCTCGTCCTCGAGCAGCCCGCAGGAGAAGACGTGCTTGCTGACCGCGATGCGGGCCGCGCGCTCGACGTCGGCCAGCGTGAAGCCGTGCGTGAGAGTTGCGGTCTGAGCGATGCTGAGCGGCTGCTCGGCGACGAGTTCCATTCGATGTCCTCTCAGAGCACGAGGCGGGTGGGTGAGGCGACGACGAGGGAGCACGACCAGCGCGCCCCCTTGCTGGTGGCGGTGATGGTGTGGTCGACCTCGACGACGCGGACGAAGTCGGCGATGGGCCAGGTGACGTCGACCAGGTCCCAGACGTCGCGGAACGCGTGGCGGGCGACGTCGAGGGTCGTGCGGATCGGGATGACCAGCTCCCCGACGTGGGTCTCGGGTGTGCTGTTCCGCGAGAGCAGGTAGTTGGTGAAGGTGCTCAGGTTCGACTTCGTCGAGGCCCAGCCGACGGTGGGCACGGTCGCTGCGGCGGGCCCGTACTGGGCGACCGAGGAGGCGCTGACATAGGGGCCGTGGGTCTCCGAGGTGGAGCCAGTGCCGTCGGTGGCGCTGTAGATGGTGTCGATCGTGAGCTGGTTGAAGTTGTCGCCGTCGCCGTTAGAGAGCGGGGCGGAGTTGAGGTCGGCCTGGCCCAGCCGTACGTCGCGGTAGACGTAGAGCTCGGTGGAGGCGACGTTGATGGTCTCCCCGGCTCCGGCGGCGTTGAAGATCATGTGCTCGAGCTCGACGGTGACCGCCCGGGCGGGGACGTCGACCTGTCGGTCGCCGTAGCCGAGGTAGGTCGTGGCGCTGTAGCCGGCGGTGTTGGCCAGGGTGGGCGCGGCGACCTTGGCGCCGTCGGAGTCGCGGAACACGGCGTTGGTGAGGATCTGCCGCCCGACCGGGGCGCTGACCAGGCGGATGGAGAACGCCGCGTTGAGGCGCTGTCCGGGGCGCACGGCGACCGGTGCGGTGCGGGCGCAGTTGATCCCCGCCGCAGTGGTGGTGATCTGCAGGGCGTGGTCGTTGACCGTCAGGGTGTCGGTGACGTAGGCGAGGCCGGCCGCGGAGTAGGTCTGGCCGCTGGGCGGCATCGGGGTGAGGTCGACGGGGTTGGGCTCCCAGTCGTCGATCCCGGTGTCGAGGTTGGGGTCCTCGAGCAGCGCGCGGCGGCCGGTGCGGTCGGTGTCGTTGAACCACACCTGCGCGACGGCGTACCGGTCGATCCAGGCGGCCACGTAGAAGGTCGGGTCGGTGGAGTAGTAGCTGTTCCGGACGCGGCGGGTGTGGTCAAGGACGCTGGTGTCGGCCGGCGCGTTGTAGCTGCGAGAGGCGGCCGGCGCGGCGACCTGGCCGTTGTTGCCGTCGACGACCCACGGGACCCCGGCGCCCTCGAACAGGGCGGGCAGGTTCGCCACGTCGTAGTAGCCGCGGGCCCGGGTGCGGGCCGCCCACTTCGCGGTGTCGTCGACGGCCGAGAGGGTGATGCGGGTGCCGCGGGGGTCGTTGGACGCCTTCAGGACGGGGTCGTAGTCGGCGCTGGGGCGCTGCGCGGTCCCGATCCACACGGTGTCCCAGTCGCCGCCGGCGTCGACCGCAGAGAGCCGCACACGTCGCCCGGAGCGCAGCGCGGTGGAGGTGGCCGGGTCGAGGGTGTTGTCGAAGATGGTGGCCACGAGCTCGCCGGCGTCGAGGTCGCCGCGGTGGGTGGTGATCTTCGACGTCGTCGGCGTGACGTCGCGCCAGAAGGTGACGTCGTTGAACGGCGGGTTGCTGGTGACCGCGGCCGCAGTCGCACCGACGGCGACCATGATCCGGGTGAACCGCATGTAGTAGCCCTTGGGCGGCATCGTGCCGGCGGTGTTCTTGTAGAGGTTCCACTGGAACCGCACGAAGGCGGCGTCAGACGGCGCCTGGGCGGCCGGGCGTGCCAGTCGGGTGGCCGAGGCTCCGACGCGGGCGGCGGCGGCCGGCTGAGTGGCGCAGTCGCTGCCGTCGGCCTTCTGGAACTGCAGGCGCGCGGCGTACACCCCGCGCACGACCGGGGCCTCGTAGCTGGCGCTGGCCCACTGGCCGGGGACGATCGGGATCAGCTCGGTGTAGCCGTAGGTGTTCACGCCGCCGTTGGTGCGCAGCTCGAGCAGCCGGCCCGGCACGGCGTTGATCGATACCCCGGCCGGCGGGGTGATCCACCCGGACCCGCCGTACTCACCGGAGGGGTTGGCGACCTGGTTGGTCAGGATGCCGGCTGGCGGGTCGGTAGAGACCTCGAGCTTGACGCTGTCGAGGCCGATCACAGCTTGCCGCCGGCGGACCGGTACTCGCGGATGTCGATCGTCGCCTGCTTGCCGCGCTGCACGGCCGTCATCTGCTCGGCGGTGAACCGGATGGACAGAGTCCGGTCCTCGCGCTGCAGGGCGGTGTACGCGCCGGCAGCGTCGAGCTGCAGCGTCGCGGTCGGCTTGGCGGTGAAGCCGCTGATGTCCTGGGTGAGGTTCTGCAGCTGGCGGCGCAGCGCCGGGGTCTGGACGTCGAACCCGTCCATGAGGGACTGGATGATCGAGATACCCGCCGGGGTCAGGAGCCGCCGGTCGACCGACGGCGGGCCCTTGTGGGCTCGGATGTAGCCGGTGAGGTTGCCCAGGACGCTGGCGACCTTCCCGAACATCGCGGTGAACCCGTTGATCAGGCCCTGGATGACGGCCTTGCCCGCGCCGTACAGGATCGACCCGGCCGACCCCAGGGCGCCTCGGATCCGGCCCGGGATGCCCGCGATGTAGCTGAGGGCGCGGCCGACGGTGCGGACCACGGCGACCTGGAACCGGACGAACGCGGCGACGCCACGGGCGATGGCGCCGACGACGCGGGCGAGCACGGCGATGATGCGGACGTTCATCGCGACCATCCGCACGATGGCCGGCACCACGCGGGAGAAGATGAACCCGGCGAACCGGATCAGCGGCGGAAGCACCCGGCCGGCGACGGCGGCGGCGAACACCAGGAACTTGGCCGCGGCCTTCGCGACCTGGGTGACGATCCGCTGCACGGTCGGGGCGACCCGGATCAGGGTCGGGAGCACCCGGGTCTGGAACGTGGTGACGAGCTGCCGCACGATGGGCAGCAGGTTGACCGCGACCCGCTGGTAGAACCGCACGACCGCCGGGACCAGCGTGCCGACCAGGAACGCGCCGACCCGGCCGAAGATGCCGGCCAGGGTGGCGAAGATCGACTGGCCCCTCCCGGCCGAGGTGAACAGGGCCCCGAACCGGGCGACCGCCGGCTGGATGTTGGTCCACAGCTGAGTGATGGCCGGGATCATCCGGTCGGCGACGAATGCCGCGAGCTTGGTCAGCACCGGGAGCAGCGCGGCCCCGATCTTGGCCTTCATGTCGTCCCACTTCGCACCCAGCACCTGCTGCTGGTGGGCGAGGGTGTCGGACTCCTTGCCGAACGCGCCCTGGGTCTGGGCGGCCTGCTTCATGATGATGTCGGTCGCCGCGGCCTGGGTGGCCTGCTTCAGCGCGGCGCCGGTGAGCTTGTCCTGGCCCTTAGCCGCGAGTCGGGCGGTGATGTCCGACTGCTTCATGCTGATGCCGTAGCGCTCGAGCGGGTCGAACTCGCCCTTGTACGCCGACCCCAGCGCTTCGACGGCGTCCTTGGTGGTGCCGCCGAACGTCGCGGACAGGTCGGCCGCGGTGCCGATCATGCTCTTGGTCTTCGACGCGAGCTGGTCGGTGGAGACGCCCTGGCCCTTGAACAGCGACCCGATCAGGTTGGCGTTCTCGCGGTACTGGTTGGCCGAGAGCCCGAACTGCGTGGCGGCCTGGTTCGAGGTCTTGATGACGGTGCCGGCGTACTTCCCGAAGACCGTCTCGGTGGCCCCGATCGACTGCTGGGCGTCCGAGGCCGACTGCACGGCCACCGACCCGAACTTCACCGCCGCGGCGGCACCGAGCGCGAGACCGCCGGCGACTGCGACGCCGGCCCCGCGAGCGAAGCCGCCGAGCTTGCCGAAGCGGGACTGCCCGGTGTCGGCGACGTCGTTGAACTCGCGCTTGGCCTGGGAGGCGTTGGCGAGGACCGCGATGCGGATCGGGCCGGCCATGGTGGGCTCCTAGCGGCGGTTGGCAAGTTGGACGATCGCGTTCTTCTGCTGTCGGGTGAGCTGCTGGATCTCGTCCGGGGACAGGTGGGTGAGGAGGATCAGTGCGGCGAGCTGCTCGGCGTCACGCTGGGCAGCGAGGCGTCTTTTCCCGCGGGCGTCACCGGCTCGTCGGGCATCGGCTCGTCCTCGTGGCCGACGAACATCTCGTCGCACTGGGTGAGCGTCAGCGTCATCGCGGCGTCGTACGCCTCCCGGTCGGACTGGCCCTGGCGCTTGAACAGCACGAAGGCGCAGGCGCGGAGCATGAAGGTGCCCTCGAGCTCGCCGACGGGGGTCCCGAACGCCTTCTTCACGGCCAGCTCGTCGAAGCCGTTGAGGGACCCGACGACCTCCTCGACGTCGTAGCCCTCGCGCGCGACCGCGGTGGCGGCCTCGGCCGGGGTCTGGGCCGGCTGCGGCGCATCGCCGAGGGTGGGCGGGTACGACGGCGCAGCGTCGCCGCCGGGGTAGTAGTGCGGTGCCTGGCTCATGCGAGTCCTCGCTTCTGGATCTGGGCGTTGATGTTCTGCTCGAGCAGCTCGACGGCCTTGGGCCGCATCTCGTCGTCGGCCTTCTGCATGAACCCGGCCGCGGCGATGCCCCGGGAGGGCCAGCCGTAGTTGATGGGCCCGGCGTACGGGACAGCTGCGCGGCCGGCGGCGACCACGGCCTTGGACTGGGCTCGGTTGCCCCGCACGGACGCTGCGAGGCGCCCCGAGCGGCGCGGGACGTGCCGGCTGACCGCCTTGGCGCCCTCGTCTGCGATCGCGGAGAAGGCGTCCTTGAGGTCGTCGACGTCGAGCCCAAGGGCCTTGAGGTCACGGACGAGCTGCGTGAGCCCGGTGACCTTGAACCCGACGCGGGTGCCGGCGGCCATCGGTCAGGCCGTGACGCGGGTCGGCTTGGCGGTCAGGTCCCACTTGCAGTCGAAGGTCATCCGCGCCGACGTGGACTTGTCCTGCTCGCCGCCGAGGAAGTCGCCGTCGGGCTCGGAGACGACCGCGTTGAAGTTGAACCACGGCGTGGTGGGGCTGGCCGCGGCCCCGCCGTAGGGCTTCAGGACGCACGCGACGGTGGTGCCGGGCGCGGTGAAGACCTTGTCCCACAGGGTCCCGGTGACGAGGTCCTGGACCGCGGTGAACTCCAGCTGGTAGTCGCGACCGCCACCGGCCGCGGCGTCGGCGAAGGTCTGGAAGTCCGCGTCGGACTCCTTGGAGGTGATCACCGCCTTGGACACCTGGGCGGTGTAGTCGGTGGCGCCGATGGTGATGATGAGCGAACGAGTGCCGAGTCCGGCCATAGCTAGTTCTCCTCGCGGGAGCCGTTGATGAAGACGCACGGCAGGGCGCCGACGTCGGTGATGCTGAGCCGCTGTGGCACGACCTCGCGGACGGTCATGTGCGGCTCGAGGGCCTCGAGGAGGCCCGGGAGCTTCGCCTCGAGGTACTGCTCGGCCTCGGCCAGGTCCTGCGGGAGGACCACGACGACGTTCCAGGTGCGGACGCCGCCGAACCGGTCGGGGTAGTCGATGCGGTCGAGGCGGATGAACGCCGACCCGGCCTCGGTGGTCTGTCGGTAGAACGGGGTCGCGGTGACCCCGTCGACGGTGGACGCCGCGGCGGCGAGCTCGTCACGGACGCTCATCCGACGACCAGCTTCCGGTAGGGCGCCTCGAGGCGGCGTACCTCCGGGTCGATCGACCCGATGCGGGTGCCGCCGGTCTCGTCCATCTGCACCCCGAGGGGCACGTTGCGCATCGCCAGGTTCCGCTTCACCCGGCGGTACAAGGCCTCGGCGAGGTCCGAGCTGTACGGCGTGATGCGGCACTTGACGCCCTGGGCGATGATCTCCGCGTCGTACGCCGACTGGATCTTCGCCACCGAGCCCTCGAGCTCGTCGTCCGTGGCTCGGGGCAGGCCGAGGTACTCCACGACGTCCTCGACCGGCGGGACGCCGTCGGGGAGCGTGATGGTGTTCGGGACGACGAAGGGGCTCACTCGACCACGACCTCCTGGTCGTCGACGACGAAGGTGCCGGGCTCGTCGAGGACGTAAGACCCACCGGTGACGGTGGAGACGGTCCCGTCGGGGCGGGTCACCTTGCCGCCCTCGGGGACGTCGACGATCGTCCCGACGACCTTGGGCTTCGCGGCGGTCACCGGGACGCCTCCTGGGCCCGCGTGGCGCCCTCCTTGACCGAGAGGCCGTCGACGTCGCGCTTGAGCTTCGTGTGGTCCTCGGCGGGTCCCACGGCGCGACCCTGGGGGTCGGTGCCGGTGTGGGTCGCTGACGGCTTCACGTTGGCGCGGGGCTTCTTCGCCTCGGGGAAGGTCGCCGGCTCCGGGGCGTCGCCCAGCGCGAACGGCGTGGGCGCGTTGCCCCCCAGGTAGCGCTCCTGCGCGGTGCTCATCAGACGTCCGCGGTGGTGTAGTCGATCGGCTTGACGTCGGAGTCCCGCAGGACCGCCGAGGCCGTGTAGCCCCAGATCGCGAGGTCGATCGCGGAGACGCGGTACTCGAAGGTGAACTTCTTCGGGGCCGAGGCCCAGGCCCACACGCTGGAGGGCACGAAGAGGTAAGACTTCGAGGCGTTGGTCGAGCCGAGGGCCCAGGCGGCGCGGCCCTCCTGGGTGCCGATCGCGACCCGGTCGAAGCCGCCGGAGGTCTGGCCCTGGGCGTTGGCCGGGCCGAGGAGCGGGAGGAGCTTGCGCTGGTTGCCGTCGGCCGCGTTGACCAGCGCCTTGAACAGCAGCCCGTCGAGCGCGAGGCGGCTGTAGCGGTTGCCGCCGCGGACGAACTGCAGGTCGACGAAGATGCCGGTCATCAGGTTGACCAGCGCGGCGTCGACGGCCGAGGCGAGGTTGATCTCGGCGGTGGACACGGCCGCGAGCTGGGCGGCGATCTTGGCCTCGACGGCCTCGTAGTAGCCGTTCTGCATCTCGCCCCAGATGATCTGGTCGGCCTGCGGCGAGCCACCCTGCTCCCAGACCTCGCGGACGATCTCGACCTTGCCGGAGACCGGCGCCGGGGTGACGGTCTGGCTGGTGGCCGAGAACGCGCCGGGGGTGGGCTCGACGCCCTCGGTGTGGGGGCCGACCAGGCCCGAGGCCGAGGCGAACTTCGGGATGGTGAACGGCGTCTTGTTGGTGACGACGCCGGTGGAGACCATCTCCCACAGGGGGCGGGTGAAGGTCAGGTTCGGCACGAACAGGTCGGGCCGGTTCTGGGCCGGGTTGAGGGCGCCGGTGTTGCCGGAGGTGACGGCGAACTGGTGGTTCCAGGCGTCCTCCATGAACGTCTCGAGGCGCTGCCGGGCCTCGGGGTCCTGGTTGTAGCTGCGGAGGTCCTCGGAGAAGGACTCGGCGCCCTCGGTGCCGTCGAAGCGGTAGGGCGAGGGCTCGTTGACCTCGAACTGGCCGACCTGGACCAGGCCGGGGCCGCCCTGCGGGTTGACCAGGCCGGCGAACCCGGCGGTGATCGCGTCGGCGATCGGCTGGGCGTCGAAGGTGGGGCCGGTGTTGGCGGCCTCGAACGCGGCGCGCACGGTGGCGTCGCACTCGGTGACGCCGGCGGCGTGGACGGCTCCACAGAGGGTGCAGGGCATGGTGACTCCTGTTCTGGCGGCGGACGCCGCGACTGCGTGGACCCGGGCGTCGTCGAACGCCGGGGCGGGGGTGAGGCTGATCTCCATCAGCGGCGCCTCGACGGCGTGCTGGATGCCGTCGCGGGTCTGGAACTTCCCGCCGTTCTTGAGCCCGATCGACAGGCCGTCCAGGACGCCGTCCTCGGCGAGCGAGAGGGCCTGGTCGCCCTCGGCGCCGCGGGCGACCTTGAAGGTCGCGACCAGGCCGGCGTCGGTGTCCTCGAGCTTGGTGGCGACGCCGACCGCGCGGGAGGCGTCGTGCTGGACCCAGAGCTTCACGCGGCTGACGTCGGCGTACTGCAGGGTGCCCTTGGAGAACTGCCAGGCCATGCCACCCGAGAGCGCGGCCTTGCCGTAGGGCACCGCGAGACCGCGGATGGTGCGCTCCTCGACGTTGACCTCGAACACCTCGGCGCCGACCGCGTCGAGGCGCACGTCGGGGCCGGTGCTGAAGTTCTGGACGGGGCGGAGGTGCGAGGCAGCCACGGGGGCTCCGTTCTGGTCGACGGTCTGGGCGCCAGGGAGCGCGCGGACGCTCGCGACGGGCACGCCCTCGATCTCGGCGACCCGCTCGGGGGTGATGGCGCCGACGGCGAGGCCTGCGGCGTAGGCCTCGTAGCGGCTCTTCGCGTCGGCGCGAAGCAGGCCGTCGGGGTTGAACTGCGCGGCGTACCCCTGCTGGGTGACGTTGCGCATGGACAGCACGTCCTGGACGGCGACCATGTACGGCGCGAGCGTGAAGTCGATCAGCGCCTTCCGGCGCTCGAAGCCGTTCTGGTAGGTCCGCGAGGTGGTGGAGACGCCGAGGTCCTCGGGGTCCAGGCCGGTCAGGCGGGCGATGTCGAGGACGGCGTGCTGCCGGGCCTCGGCCAGCTGCAGCTTCTCCGGGTCCCAGCCGGCCACGTTGTACTTCAGGGCGTACGGCACGTAGGCGGTCGTGCGGTTGCGGCGCGCCTCGTCCCAGTCGTCGAGCAGCTCCTCGATGACGCCGTCGCCGGCGGGGTCGGCTTGCTCACTCGGCGTGAAGTAGTCGACGGGCGGGACGCCGTCGGCGGCGTTGGCCGCGGCGTGGTCGAGCCGCAGGCACGTTCGGATCGCGAGCGCGCCGGCCGTCAGCAGCCCGGGGTTGGGGCTGTGGAACCGGATCAGGTCCGCGTCTGGGACGGCCTTGCCGTCGACGTAGACCACGCCGTTGGTGACGGTGACCTGGCCGACCTCGAGGCGCTTCACGGCCGTCGGCCAGCCGCGGTAGTCGCGCTCGGCGATCCGCCACCAGGCGACCGCGTCGAACAGGAGGTCTTCGAAGGTCTTGGTCATCGTCACTGACCGCGGCACGTTCGCCTCAGGCTGCTCGAACAGCCGCCACGACTGCTGCCGGCGGTCCGGGCCGAACAGCTCGAGGGGGAGCCCGCCGAGCGTCCCGGCGATCAGGTCACGGGACCGCTTCACGGCCGGGACCTGCAGCGCGCGGGCCCGGTCGATCCTCGGCGCCAGCGCCAGCGAGGAGCTGTAGGACTCCAACCCGACCACGCTGGCGGGGTAGGAGACCTCGTCGACGGCGAACGCCGGACCCGACTGGGAGGAGGAGGCACCAGAGGGGCCAGCAGCGTCCGCCGACGACGAGAGAGCGGCTTCCACAAGCGGGTCTGCCCGACCAAGGAACCACGACTTCAGCACGCCCACAGAGAGAAGCCTGGGCGCCTACCTCAGGCAGAAGCACGCCTTCTGGCCGTCACGATCCGCGGCTTACCGGAACCGGCTAAACGGCTTCGGGAAATAACCCAAACGGCGGCCTTCACGGCGTCGACGCGGCTCCGCGACGTGAGGCGGATCCCGCCCGTCCCGGGCTCCGTCCGGACCCCCAGGACCTGCCCGGAGAGGTGCTCGTCGCCGTCGTGGCGGACCGCGTCCTCGCCGAGGAGCCGCATCAGCTCCGCGACGGCGGCCGACGGCGATTGGGTCATGGGTTGGAGTCGCAGCCCGGCCAGCGCCGGGTCGGTCGCCAGGGACGATCCGACCAGCACGACGCCGCGGTACCCGGTCGCTGACACTGCGGCCGCCGCGGCCTCCAGGGTCGGGTGATCCTGCACCGTCACCGCCGCGCGCGCACCGGACCGCCAGCCCAGCGCGACGCTGATCCCGTCACCGAACCACGACTCGACCGCCACCGACGCCGGCACATCCTCGAGCGGCAGCTCCTCGCGCAGCTCGCCCCACGACTCGGCCGTGACGACCTGCTCGCCCTTGACCTTCTTCCGCGCGACCAGGTCCCAGACGTTCAAGTATTGGCAGGCCCACGCCCCGACCGGATCCGGTTCGGCCAGCGTCGGCTCCGCCTCCTGCGCCTCGGCGAGCGTGGCCGCCATCTGCTCCTTCCGGTCCTGCGACCAGTGCGCCGACGCCGCCTTCCACGTCGCCGGCGACTCGATGTCCGCACCCGGCTCCACACCCCACAGCAGCAGCAGCGTCCGGCCGTCGTCCGAAGCCATCGCCGCCGAGATCCGCCGCTTCATCAGCGGCGTCGCCAGCTGGTGCGACGTGCTGGTCAACGCCACCTGCGACGACTCCCGCTCCAGCGCGGCCGGCTCGAGGTCGTCGGAGATCCGGCTCGGTTCGATGTCCCAGCACTCGTCGGCCAAGCCCAGGTGCACGTCGAACCCGTACGCCGACGTCTTCGCCAGCCACCGGGCGCCGTTCGGGTGGGTGACACCACGGGCGTTGTTGTTCCGCGTCACCGCCCAGCCCTGCGCCTCACACCACGGCCACGCCTGCTCCTGCACCTCCCGCACCACGTCCAGCTTCCGCCCGAAGTGGATGACGGTCTGCCCAGGCTCGAACAGCCGCACGCCGTGCTCGAGCCGCCAGAGGGCGATCGACCGCAGCCGCACGCTCTTCCCGATCCGCCGCGTCCCGGACTCGACGACCGTCCGCCACACCAGCCGACCCGCCGCGTCGTGCTCAAGCTGCCGCAGCATCGCCAGACGCTGCCACCACCGCAGCCGGATCCCCAGCTTCTGCTCGACCCACGCGATGGCCGACGGCTCCACCAGGAACGGCACCCCGCGCCACGCGTGCGTGCACGACTCTGCGGCGAAGCTGCACACCGCGAGCGGGTGCACCTCCGTCATGGCCAGCGGTGGTGACGCATCCCCAGGCACCCGAAGGTACGGAGCGAGCCAGTCAGGCGCCGTGCGGACGTGATGTGCCCACCGGAGCCGCGCGGGCACCGTCCAGCGGTCCTCGACGGCAGGGAGAGAGACGGGAAGGGGCGGGGGCTCCCCGCCGGCCCCCGAACGGGGAAAATCGGACATCCCGACGGATCGGAGCGCGTCTTGCTTCGCCTTCGCGATGACGGCGGCCTGGCCGGTCTTGTCGGAGCAGGCGCGATGCTCGGGTCGCCAGTTGGTGGGGTCGAGGGTGAGCTCGGGGTGTGTGACTCTGGCCAGGGTGTGGCCGACGACCCAGTCGTCGTCGAGGGCGACGGGCTTGCGGCACTGGCCGCAGGGTGCGGGCAGCCACGTGGCCACGATGGCTCGGGCCTCGGTGACCACGCGGCCTGACCAGGTGCTGGTCACTCCGATCGGCAGGCGGGGCAGCAGTGCAGGTCGCGCACCCGCTGGACGGGGTAACGGCCGGTGTAGCGGTCGACCAGGATGTCGGCAGCGATCGGGCTGGTCTGGTGCCTGAAATCCCAACACCAGTCGGTCACGAGGTAGTGGCCGTGTCGGCAGGAGGTGATCTGGCCGCGGCGTACGACGATCGGTTCGTCTAGCGGGCGGCCCTGCCGACGCCACAGCCAGGCGCTGCGGATCCTGTTCCGGAGTCGGCGGGCCGGCCAGACGAGGTGCTCGATGCCTCTCGGACCGCGTCCGGTGCAGGTGCAGATGGTCATGGTCAGGCTCCTGTGCGGTGGGTGGCTGGGCAGCGTGGGTCGGCCGGGTTGTAGCCGGCGAGGATGAGGCATCGTGCGGTGGACGCGGGGTCGAGCCAGCGGACGGTGATGGCTCGGCGGATGGCTTCGCTGATGGAGGACTTCGGGAGGGTGGGGTCGATGCCGCGGTGGAGTTGCTCGGGGGTGAGGGGGCAGTGGCCGTGACGGTTGGCGTGGGCTTCGGCGTAGGCGGCGACGCGCATCCAAAGCGGGAGCTGCGGGTTGGTGATGCGGGTGGTCCAGGAGTCGTCGGGGGCTGTGGTCACGAGGCCTCCAGGTGCCAGGTGTGCCAGATGTGGTCTGGGGGCGCGCCGCAGTCGTTGCAGGTCGTGACGGTCTCGTCGCCGCTGTAGTCGTGAGACATGTGCGCGATGTGACCCTCGGGCAGGCCGCAGGCGGGGCAGATGGTGCCGCGCGGGAAGGGCTCTGGGTAGAGGGCCTCCAGGTCCGGGAAGGCGTCGTAGGGGAAGTCGTGCGGGCGCGGCTTGTCCCCTCCGGGGCCGGTCGTCGACGTAGCTCCAGCGGAGTTGGCGCCCGTGCCCCCTCCCCTCTCGACCCTCCCTTGAGGTCGGGCCGGGTCGGGTCGGGACGGGTCGGACCGGGTCGGGACGGGGCGAGGTGTCTCACCACGTGCGACACCTCGTGTGTCATCAGGTATCTCACCCACTACGCCACGACGTACGACACGTTGTGCGTTACGTGGGTCGGCGTGCCCGCAGTAGCGCGGCGCGGCGCACAGCCGATGATCGCCGGCCTTGTGCATGTCCTGACGCAGCCGGTCTCGTGCGCTCTTCTCGGACTGACGCGCACGCCGCTCGGCGACCACGACCGAGTCCTCCTGGTGGGCCCAGTCGGCCTGCCACGCCTCGCCGTCCTCGTCGTGGACCTCGCTCCAGAGCCCGACGCGGACCAGCTCGTCGATGGCGTCCTTGACCTCGCCGCGGATCCCGAACGTGTAGACCGCCTCGAGCGGTGTGCGGCCGTCGGTGCCTTGTTGGTTGCCCCAGGTGAGCCCGGTGACGTAGAGCCTGAACGCGGCGTCGCTGCAGCGAAGGAGCGACGCCTGCGCGTGGAATCCGTCGTCGAGCTTGGTCCAGGTCACCTCACGCTTCCTGGGCGTCGAGCTCGAACTGCACGTCGATCCAGTGCTGGACGTCGGCCTCGCGGTAGACGATGCGCTTGCCGAACTTGGCGGACCGCGGGCCGGTGCCGGCGGCGCGCCAGTGCCGAAGGGTGGGGACCGGCACGCCGGTCATCTCGGAGACGTCCTCGATGCGGAGGAAGGTTTCCATGGCGGGCTCCTTGCCAAAATGTTGTGCAGTGCTAGTGCTAGAAGCGTACACGCTCACCACCCTGATGACACCTGCCTAGTGTGTGGTTTTGGTGTTACGGTGCCGTTGTGGTTAAGGGCGATCAGGCAATCGGGGCGCGGCTGCGCCAGCTCCGCGAGAAGGCCGGCATGACTCAAGCGCAGGTCTCCGACCGACTGGGCGAGCACGGTCTCGAGGGCATCTACCCGCAGACGATCACCCGTCTCGAGAGCGGTGCCCGGTCGCTGAAGTGGGCCGAGGCCGTGGCGCTGGCTGAGGTGATCGGCTTCGAGCTGGACGCGCTGCTGAGCGAAAGCCACGAGTCGGCCCGCCTGACCAGCTTCGTCCGAGGCGTGGTCACCCACCTCGAGAAGCAAGCCCGTGAACTCGACCTGGCCGCCAGCCACGTGGCCACCACCCGCCGCAACCTGCTCGACACCATCGCCGAGACCCGGTGGGACGGCAGCGAGCTACCCGCCGAGGTGCTCCAACTGGCCCACGACGCGGCCGAGCGCTACTCGGTCGAGGCCGTCATCTCGCGCAACCCGCTCAAGGACCTCTGACTCGTGGCCAGCATCGCGAAGCGTCCGGACGGGCGGTGGCGCGCGCGCTACCGCGACGACGCCGGCCGCGAGCACTCCAGGCACTTCGCGCGGAAGGTCGACGGCCAGCGGTGGCTCGACCAGGTCACCGCCGCTGTCGTCCGCGGTGACTACGTCGACCCGCGCGCCGGCCGGGTCACGGTCGCGGCGTACGCCGCCCAGTGGCAGGCTGTGCAGGTCTCCAGCGAGGGCACGCGCCGCATCGTCGACAACGCGCTGCGCCTCCACCTGCTGCCTGCGCTGGGCGCCGCGTCGATCGCGGGCGTACGGGCGACCGCGGTGCAGGGCTTTGTCCGCGAGCTCGAGGCGAAGGGCTTGTCCGCGGGCTCGGTGCGCAACATCTACGACGTGACGGCTCAGGTGTTCGCGGCCGCGGTCGAGGACCGGGTCATATCGGCAAGCCCGTGCCGGCGGATCCGGCTACCGCGCGGTGACGGCGCCGAGGTGATCCCGCCGACCGTCGAGGAGGTCGCCGCAGTGGCCGACGCGATGGGGGAGCGGTGGCGGGCCGTGGTCGTGCTGCTCGCCGGCTCCGGGCTGAGGATCGGCGAGCTGCGTGGTCTCGAGGTCGGCGACGTCGACTTCCTGCGACGCACGATCCGGGTCGAGCGCCAGCGGACCCAGGCCAACGTGGTGGCCTCGCTGAAGTCGAAGGCGTCGCGCCGGACGGTGCCGGTGGGGCAGGTCGTGCTCGACGAGCTGGCGGGCCACCTAACGGCGTACGGCAGCGGCGACGCGCTGTTCGTCGACGAGTTCGGCGACCCGCTGCACTACAGCCGCTGGAAGCGGCTGCTCGCGGCCGCGACCGAGGAGGCCGGTGTCGACGTCACGGCTCACGGGTTCCGGCACTTCTTCGCCTCGGCGCTGATCGCGGGAGGGGCGTCGGTGAAGCAGGTGCAGACGGTGCTCGGGCACGCGTCCGCGGTGATCACGCTGCGGACCTACGCCCACCTGTGGCCGGGTGACGAGGACCGCACCCGGAGCGTGATGGACGCCGCTCTCAGTCCGCTTGCGGACTCTCTGCGGACTGAGGCGGCGTCCGATGCGTGAATATGCAGGTCAGGGACCTGCCACGCAGGTCACGCCTTCTTGGTCTCCCAGAAGATCTCGGCGATCTCGTCGATCTTGGCCAGCAGCTGGTCGGCGACGCCCTCGTCGAGCTCGCCCTTGGTGCCGCTGGCGCCGGCGAGCTTGGTGGCCTCGTTCACCAGCGTGTGCAGCTGGGGGTACTTCTCGAAGTGCGGGGGCTTGAAGTAGTCGGTCCACAGCACCCACAGGTGGTGCTTGACCAGTTCCGAGCGCTGCTCCTTGATCAGGATCGCGCGGGTGCGGAAGTCGGGGTCGTCGTTGTCGGCGACCTTCTTGATGACGGCCTTGATGGACTCGGCCTCGATGCGGGCCTGGGCCGGGTCGTAGACGCCGCACGGCAGGTCGCAGTGGGCCGAGACCTCGATCGTGGGGGCGAACAGCTTCTTGAGCATGGGTGGGTCCTCTCACGTGGTGTCAGGTACGGCGCCGGGTGGCTCGAGCGCCTGGCTCTGCTGCGACACTACTCCCGCCGGGGAGGTGCCCTGAGGCAGGTGCACGAGGAGGTGCCGGGGTGGACGTACCCGGTCTGCGACGGGTCACACTGCCCTTCGGCCTGGCCCTCGTCCGGGGCCGCTCGATGGAGCCGACGCTGGTCGACGGCGACCGGCTGCTCGTGCGCTACGACGGCGTCCCGAGGGCGGGCGGCGTCGCGATCGTGCGGTTCTCCGACGGGGTGGTCGCGGTGAAGCGGCTGGACCGGCTGACCCCCGAGGGCTGGTGGGTCAGTCGCGACAACCCGCGTGAGGGGCGCGACTCCTGGTCGGCGGGCGCGGTGCCCGACGCCGACGTCCTGGCCACGGTGGTGGTCCGCGTGTGGCCGCGCCCCGGTCCGGTGCCCCGGTCCCGGGCCTGAGGTCGCTGTGGCACGATGACGACCAGGGTCATCCCCCTGCGTGTGCGCGACTCCGCGGCCTCATCACGGGCCTCGCGTCGAGTCGCCGGACCACACCCACGTCACCTCTCGCACCGTTCCCGCCTCCCCGTGCTCCCTCCCCGGAGCCCCACGTCAAGGACCGCCCCATGGCCGCACCGGACCCCGCCAGCACCCCCACCAGCGCCCCCGCCGACCCGACCGGCTCGCTCGCGCCCGCCGCGCCCGCTCCCCGCGGTGCGCACGCCGACGACCCGGTCTTCGCGCTGCACGTCGGCGGCAAGATGGAGATCGCCTCGCGGGTGGCGCTGACCGGACCGGCCGAGCTGTCCCTGGCCTACACCCCGGGCGTGGCCAAGGTGTGCGAGGCGATCGCGGCCGACCCCTCGATGAGCGACGACTACACGTGGGTGCCCAACACCGTCGCGGTCGTCACCGACGGCACGGCCGTCCTCGGGCTGGGCGACATCGGCCCGCGCGCCGCGATGCCGGTGATGGAGGGCAAGGCGGTGCTGTTCAAGCAGTTCGGCGGGGTCGACGCGATCCCGATCTGCCTGGACACCGTCGACGTCGACGAGATCGTCGAGACCGTGGTCCGGATGGCCCCGAGCTTCGGCGGCGTCAACCTCGAGGACATCTCCGCGCCCCGTTGCTTCGAGATCGAGGACCGGCTCAAGGCCCGCCTCGACATCCCGGTCTTCCACGACGACCAGCACGGCACGGCGGTGGTGACGCTGGCGGCGCTGGAGAACGCCGTGCGCCTCACCGGGCGGCTGATGGAGACCACGCGCGTCGTGGTCTCCGGCGCGGGCGCGGCCGGGGTGGCGGTCACCAAGATCCTGCTGGCCGCCGGCATCCGCGACGTGACGGTCACCGACCGCACGGGCGTGATCAGCTCCACGCGCACCGACCTCAACGACTCCAAGGCCGCGCTGGCCCGGATCACCGCCGACCTCACCGGCCGCACCGGCACCCTGGCCGACGCCATGGTCGGCGCCGACGTGTTCATCGGTCTCTCCGGCGGCACCGTGCCGGAGGAGGTCGTGGCCACGATGGCGCCGGACTCGATCGTGTTCGGGCTGGCCAACCCCACCCCCGAGGTGCACCCCGACGTGGCCCACCGCCACGCGCGGGTCGTGGCGACCGGGCGCTCGGACTTCCCCAACCAGATCAACAACGTGCTGGCCTTCCCCGGCATCTTCCGCGGGGCCTTCGACGTGCGCGCCACGGCGATCACCGAGGGCATGAAGCTGGCCGCGGCGGCGGCCCTGGCCGGCATCGTGGGCGAGGACCTGAGCGAGGACAACGTCATCCCCTCGGCCTTCGACCCGCGGGTCGGCCCGGCGGTGGCGCAGGCGGTCGCCGAGGCCGCCCGTCGGGACGGGGTCGCGCGGCGCTGAGCGCCCGCTAGGGTCGGTTGCATGTTCGCCGTCTACGCCGACAGCTTCTCCTCCGACACCCCCCTCGACGGCCTCGTCGTCGGGGAGCGCCCCGACCCCGAGGTGCCCGACGGGTGGACCACGGTCACCGTGAAGGCCGCCTCGTTGAACCACCACGACCTGTGGTCGCTGCGGGGCGTGGGCCTGCGCCAGGAGGCGCTCCCGATGATCCTGGGCTGCGACGCCGCAGGTCTGGACGAGGACGGCAACGAGGTCGTCGTGCACGCGGTGATCAGCGACCCGTCGTGGACCGGCGACGAGACCTTCGACCCCAAGCGGTCGCTGCTCAGCGAGCGCTTCCAGGGCACGTTCGCCGACAAGGTCGCCGTGCCGCGCGGCAACGTGGTGCCCAAGCCCGCGTCGCTCTCCTTCGCCGAGGCCGCCTGCCTGCCGACCGCCTGGCTGACCGCCTACCGGATGCTGTTCACCCAGGGCGGCCTGCGCGCGGGCGACACCGTGCTGGTGCAGGGCGCCGGCGGCGGCGTCGCCACCGCGGCGATCACCCTGGCCCGGGCCGCGGGCCTGCGCGTCCTGGCCACCAGCCGCGACGAGGCCAAGCGCGCCCGCGCCCTGGAGATCGGGGCCCACGAGGTCTTCGAGTCCGGCGCCCGCCTGCCGGTCAAGGTCGACGGCGTCATCGAGACCGTCGGCAAGGCCACGTGGTCCCACTCGATCCGCTCCCTGCGCCCCGGCGGCACGCTGGTCACCTCGGGCACCACCTCGGGACCGCAGCTCGACGACGCCGAGCTCACCCGGATCTTCTTCCTCCAGCTGCGGGTGATCGGCTCGACCATGGGCACCCGGCAGGAGCTGGCCAGCCTGGTCACGCTGCTGGACGCCACCGGCACCAAGCCGCTGATCGACCGCACCCTGCCGATGGAGCAGGCCGCCGACGGCTTCGCGGCCATGGCCGAGGGTGACGTCTTCGGCAAGATCGTCTTCACCCGGTGAGGGCCACCGACGACCGCCGCACGCACCTGGTGACCGGCGCCGGCTCCGGCATCGGCGCCTGCGTGGCGCGGGCCCTGCTCGAGCGGGGTGACGAGCTGGTCGT
This sequence comes from Nocardioides korecus, assembly GCF_054778395.1. Classification (NCBI taxonomy): domain Bacteria; kingdom Bacillati; phylum Actinomycetota; class Actinomycetes; order Propionibacteriales; family Nocardioidaceae; genus Nocardioides; species Nocardioides korecus. The sequence goes on from NZ_BAAGZO010000006.1 coordinate 155,192, forward strand.
GCTCGCGCGCGACGAGGAGCGGGCCGAGCAGCTGGCCGCGTCCCTCGGGGGCGCGAGGACGGTCGTGGCCGACCTGGCTGACGTCGCCTCCGTCGCGCTGCTCGACCTGACCGGACCCCTCGACTCGGTGGTCCACGCCGCCGGGGTGGTCGACCTCGGCACGGTCGGGGAGCTGTCGGCCGGGGCCTGGCGCTCCCAGCTCGACGTCAACCTGCTCGCCCCCGCCGAGCTGACCCGGATCGCGCTCCCGGCCCTGCGCTCGGCGCGCGGCACCGTGGTCTTCGTGAACTCCGGCGCCGGCCTGCGTGCGAACCCGGGCTGGTCGGCGTACGCCGCGAGCAAGTTCGGGCTGCGCGCCCTCGCCGACGCCCTGCGGCAGGAGGAGGCCCCGCACGGCGTGCGCGTGACGACGGTGCACCCCGGCCGCACGGCGACCCCGATGCAGCAGCGCGTGCACGACCAGGAGGGGGCCGACTACGACCCCGATGCCTGGATCCGCCCCGAGACCGTGGCCGACGCGATCCTGCACGTCCTCGACCTGCCCCGCGACGCCACGATCCCCGACCTCACGGTGAGCCCGGGCCCGGGCCGCTAGCGGGTCAGCTGGAGCGCCAGTTGAGGGCGCCCACGAGCATCATCCGCAGCTGGGTGCGGGCGTGCTCGATGATCGCGGCCTCGGCCTCGGGGCGCGCGGTCACCACCGCCTCGGTGGTGCCGACCATCGAGGTGACGATCAGGTTCGACAGCACGTGCAGGTCCTCGGTGGACCAGTGGTCGGGGTCGGTCAGGCGTGCGAGGTCGGTGGCCAGCTCCCGCTCGACCAGCTCGATCTGGTGCCGGATCGCCGCTCGTACGCCGGGAGGGCCGGCCAGACGCTCGCGCGCGATGAAGGCGAAGTGGGCGTGCCGTGAACGGGTGTGCTCGAGCAGCACCTCGACCGACCGGTCGATGATGTTGCGGTACGTCGGGTCCGTCCGGCGCACGTCTCGCAGCATCTCGCGCAGCGACACGAAGGACTCCTCGACCAGGGCCAGCCCGAGGTCGTCGATCGAGGAGAAGTGCCGGTAGAAGGCGGTCGGCACGATCCCGACCTCCTTGGCCACCTGGCGCAGCGACAGCGCCACCAGGCTGGAGTCCTCGCACAGCTCGAGGGCCGCGTCCATGATGGCGCGGCGGGTGCGGCTCTTGCGCTCCCCGCGGGACTCCGGGGTCCGGACGACGTCGTCCGTCAGCGCTGCTGCGGAGGCCCGGTCCATGACGGCGACCCTACCCCGCCCGGATCACGGCTCCGTGGGGGTGACCCGCGTCGCAGTCGGGCCCGTCCCGGGCGGGGACCCGCCGCCCCGGAGGCCGTGGTGGTCGGCGTCACGCGTGCTCCTCCTTGACCCCGGCAGAGCAGCAGAGCATCCTTTTCGGTGAACAGATGTTCACTCAATTCTTACGACGGGAGAAGTCATGTCCTTGCTTCAGCCCCTCGCCGACCGCGTGCTGGGTTCCAAGACCCTCGCCGCGCTGACCTCGCCGCACGGCGTCGACCGCTACCTGGAGCTGGTGAACCCGATGTGGGCCGCCACCGAGGTGCGCGCCCGCATCGTCGACGTCACCCGCGAGACCCACGGTCCGGAGTCCGAGCGCACCCCCGTGGCGACGCTGACCCTGCAGCCCACGAGCACCTGGCGCGGGCACCGCGCGGGCCAGTACGTCCAGGTCGGGGTCGAGATCAACGGCAACCGCCGCACCACGCGGTGCTTCTCGATCTCCTCGGCCGCCTCGGCCCCCGGCGAGCAGTTCACGATCACCGTGCGCGCCCACGAGCCGGAGCGTCCCGGTCAGCAGCGCGTCAGCGCCTACCTGGTCGACGAGGCCCAGCCCGGCGAGGTCCTGCACCTGAGCCAGGCCCAGGGGGAGTTCACCCTCCACGAGAGCGCGGCCACGCCGACGGTGAACCGCCTCGTCTACATCACCGGCGGCTCGGGCATCACCCCGGCGATGTCCCACGTCCGCACCCTGCTGCGCGACGGGTACGACGGCCGGGCCAACCGCAAAGTCACCTTCATCCACTTCGCGCGCAGCGCCGAGGACCAGATCTTCGCCGAAGAGCTCCAGCGCATCGCCTGGGCCGACAACCAGGTCGACGTGCACCTCTTCCACGGCGACCAGCTCTTCACCGAGCAGCGCCTGCGCAGGATCGTCCCGGACTTCCGCGACACCGACACCTGGGCCTGCGGCCCGGCCGGGATGATGGAGCTGGTCACCGAGGCGTACGCCGGGTCGCCCCGCCTGCGCACCGAGTTCTTCAAGCTCTCCACCCGCCGCGCCACCGTCGACGGGGAGGACGCCGAGGGCGAGCTGTCCTTCGACCGGGCCGGCACCACGGCCACCAACAGCGGCGACTCGATCCTCGAGCAGGCCGAGGCCGCGGGCCTGACGCCGGAGTTCGGCTGCCGCATGGGGATCTGCTTCTCCTGCGTGTGCCGCAAGACCGAGGGGACGGTGCGCAACGTCCTCACCGGCGAGGAGTCCTCGCAGCCCGACGAGGAGATCCGCATCTGCGTCTCCGCCCCCGTCGGCGACGTCGCCGTCGACCTCTGACCTCCTGACCCGGGCCGTCCGGCACGGCCCGACCCGACACCCCGAGTGGAAGGAACCACCATCGTGAGCACCGCCACCCAGACCCCCACGACCACCCCGTCCGGCCCCATCGAGGCCACCGAGCGCGACGGCGCCAAGGTGCGCCTGTCCGCCGAGCAGCTCGAGCAGTTCGGCCGCGAGCTCGACGCCATCCGCCAGCGCGTGATCGCCGACCTCGGCGAGGAGGACGCGGCGTACATCCGTGGCGTGGTGAAGAAGCAGAAGCAGTTCGAGGTCGCCGGCCGCGCGCTGATGTACCTCCCGCCGGCCTGGCCGTTGGCCGTGGCCTCGCTGAGCATCTCCAAGATCCTGGACAACATGGAGATCGGCCACAACGTCATGCACGGCCAGTACGACTGGATGGGCGACCCGGGCCTGAACTCCCGGATGTTCGACTGGGACAACGTCTGCCCCGGGGAGCAGTGGAAGTACTCCCACAACTACATCCACCACACCTTCACCAACATCCTCGGCAAGGACCGCGACATCGGCTACGGCATCCTCCGGATGGACGAGGACCAGCCCTGGCACCCCTACTACCTGGGCAACCCGGTGTACGCGTTCCTGCTGATGACGTTCTTCGAGTGGGGCGTGGCGATGCACGACCTCGAGGTCGAGAACATCGTCGCCGGCAAGCGCAAGATCTCCGAGAACACCGCCCTCCACCGCGGGATCATGGCCAAGGTCAAGCGCCAGGCCCTCAAGGACTACGTCCTGTTCCCGGCCCTGACCGGCCCGCTGTTCCCGCTGACGCTGGCCGGCAACGTGACCGCCAACCTGGTGCGCAACGTCTGGGCCTTCAACATCATCTTCTGCGGCCACTTCCCGGCCGGGGTCGAGAGCTTCAGCCAGGAGGAGTGCCTGGACTCGGTGGGCCCCGACGGCAAGCCCGAGGAGTCGCGCGGTCACTGGTACTACCGCCAGGTCCTCGGCTCGGCCAACATCTCCGGCTCCAGGCTGATGCACCTGATGAGCGGCAACCTCTCGCACCAGATCGAGCACCACCTGTTCCCCGACATCCCGGCGCGTCGCTACCCCGAAATCGCCGGCGAGGTCCAGGAGATCTGCGAGCGCTACGGCCTGCAGTACAACTCCGGTCCGCTGCACCGTCAGCTCGGCAGCGTGTTCGCCAAGATCGTCCGGCTGGCCCTGCCCGGCACGCGCGCGCCGAAGGCGTCGCCCGAGGCCGAGACGCCCTCGGCCCGCCCGATGGCTGCCTGATCGGCGGCGATGGGGGAGGATGGCGCCATGAAGGACCGGCTCAGCAAGGCTGAGATCCGCAAGGACGCGCTCCAGGAGGGCGTGACCGCGGCGAGCAACGCCGTGGGCTCGGTGACGACCATCATCACCTCGGCCGTGGGAGAGGTCGCCCGCACCCTGGGCGGGTTCGCCACCGAGATGTTCGAGATCCGCGACTCGGCGAGGCGCGCCTCGCGCGACACGCTCGAGGAGCCCCGGCGTGGTCCCTCCTCCCGCGAGGACGACGCCGACCTCTGACCGGTCCGACCGTCACACTGGTCGGTCGGGCCCACCTCGTCGTCACCCCCCTGCCGTTCGCCCGCGGCGGGGGGTGACGCACGTCCGGGACGAGCCGGTCAGCCGGCCGTGCCGAAGGTCATCGCGAAGTCGGCGACCCGCACGCTGCCGCGCGGACGGGCCCCGGCGAGCCAGCCGAGCGGGCCCGTGGGGTCGACGTCCCACCGGGAGCGGCACGGGAGCACCCGGCCGGTGCCGGTCACGCCGGTGACCACGACCTCGCCGTCCTCGCGCACCTGGCGGGTGGAGAAGGCGAACGGCGTGCGCACGGGGGCGTGGCGCGAGACGTCGGTGAAGCGCGCCGCCAGGCTGTGGCGGCCCCGCACCGCGACGTCCCACGTCGTGCGGTCGGCCGGTCCGGGTCGGTCACCCCGACGGAAGGTCGCGAGGTCCTTGGGGATCGCCCACAGGTCGCGGCCACCGTCGCGCGAGGCGGGGGAGTCCACCCAGATGTCGGTGATCTGCGCCTGCGCGCGCACGGGTCGGGCCACGAGGAGCTCGGAGTAGACCAACGGGCTCGGGTCCTCGTAGGAGACCAGCGCCACGCCGTACACCCCTCCGGGGCGGTCGGGGTGCACCGGGTCGCTGCCGGGACGGACCGTGAAGAGCGAGAGCCACAGCTGGCCGTGCAGGTGCCACGGCGCAGGCGGGTACGCCGACCCGGCGGACCGCGGCTGCGTGGTCGACGAGCCCGGCGTGGACATCTAGTCGTCGTCCGGGTCGTCGAGTCGCGCCAACCAGGTGGCGAACCGCTCGATCGGCACCTCGAAGTCGGGGTGGACGTCGACGAACTCCTGGAGCCGCTCGGCGACCCACGCCAGGGTGACCTCCTCGCCACCCCGGCGCGACTGGAGCTCCTCGATGCCGCGGTCGGTGAAGTACATGGGCGTCTAGTACTTCGCCTCCGCGGCGCCCCGCACCTCGGCGAAGGCGGCGCTCATCAGGCCCTTGTTCTCCTCGACGTGGCGGGAGTGCTGGCCCACCGACGGCGAGCTGGACATCGGCCGCGAGATGACCTCGACCTCGTGGTCCAGCATGGGGAACAGGTTGAGCTGGAAGTGCGGGGCCGGACCCATGTTGGCGGGCTCGTCCTGCACCCAGCGGACCTCCTTGAGGTGGGGGTAGCGCGCGATCTCCGCGGCCAGCTCCTCCTCGGGGCGGGGGTAGAGACGCTCGATCCGCGCGATCGCGGTCGTGGGCGAGTCGCCCTGCTGCTTGGCGCGCTCCACCATCAGGTCCCAGGTGATGCGTCCGCTGCAGAGCACCAGGGTGTCCACCTTCTCCGGGTCGACCTGGTCGTCGCCGATCAGCGGCCGGAAGGTGCCCGAAGTGAAGTCCTCGGGCCGCGAGGCGGCCTCCTTGCGGCGCAGCATCGACTTCGGGGTGAAGACGATCAGCGGCCGGTGCTGCTCGCCGAGGGTGTGGCGGCGCAGCAGGTGGAAGTAGCTGGCGGGCGTCGAGGGCTGGGCCACCACGAACGCCTCGTCGGCGGCCATGGTGAGGAACCGCTCGATGCGGGCCGAGGAGTGGTCGGGACCCTGGCCCTCGTAGCCGTGCGGCAGCAGCAGGACGACGCCCGAGGACTGGCCCCACTTGGTGTGGCTGGAGGTGATGAACTCGTCGATCACCGTCTGGGCGCCGTTGACGAAGTCGCCGAACTGCGCCTCCCAGGCCACCAGCGCGTCGGGCCGGGCCACGGAGTAGCCGTACTCGAACCCGAGGGCGGCGTACTCCGAGAGCAGCGAGTCGTAGACGTAGAACTGCGCCTGGTCCTCGGTGAGGTTGGCCAGCGGCGTCCACTCGGCGGCGTTGGTGCGGTCGATGATCGTGGCGAACCGGCTGGCGAAGGTGCCGCGGCGCGAGTCCTGGCCGGAGAGCCGCACGGGTCGCCCGTCCATCAGGAGCGAGCCGAGGGCCAGGATCTCGCCGGAGCCCCAGTCGATCGGGCCGTTGGTCATCGCCGCGGACCGCTTCTGCAGCTGCGGGAGGACCTTGGGGTGCACCGTGAAGCCCTCGGGCGCGCTGACGTAGGAGTCGGCGATCCGCTTGAGGGCCTCGACGCTGATCGCGGTGGTGAAGTCCTCGTGGCTCTTCTCGGGGTAGTCCGGCACCGTCGTCCACCCGTCGGGCGTCGAGGTGGCCTCGCGGACCTCGGTGAAGACGCGCTCCAGCTGCTGCTGGTAGTCGCGCAGGACCTGCTCGGCCTCCTCGAGCGTGATGTCGCCACGCCCGATGAGCGACTCGGTGTAGAGCTTGCGCACCGAGCGCTTCTTCTCGATCAGGTCGTACATCAGCGGCTGGGTGTACGACGGGTCGTCGCCCTCGTTGTGACCGCGACGGCGGTAGCAGACCAGGTCGATGACGACGTCCTTGTTGAACGCCTGGCGGTACTCGAAGGCCAGCCGGGCGACCCGGATGCAGGCCTCGGGGTCGTCGCCGTTGACGTGGAAGATCGGCGCCTGGACCATCCGGGCCACGTCGGTGCAGTAGAGCGAGGAGCGCGACGCGGCCGGCGAGGTGGTGAAGCCGACCTGGTTGTTGACCACGACGTGCACGGTGCCGCCGGTGCGGTAGCCGCGCAGCTGGGAGAGGTTGAGCGTCTCCGCGACCACGCCCTGGCCCGCGAACGCGGCGTCACCGTGGACGAGCACCGGAAGGACCGGGAACTGCTCGCCCTGGTTGAGCACGTCCTGCTTGGCGCGGGCGATGCCCTCCAGGACCGGGTCGACGGCCTCGAGGTGGGAGGGGTTCGCCGCGACGGAGACCTTGATCCGGTCCCCGTTGTCGGAGGCGAACTCGCCCTCGGCGCCGAGGTGGTACTTCACGTCGCCGGAGCCCTGCACGGTGCGCGGGTCGATGTTGCCCTCGAACTCGCGGAAGATCTGGCTGTAGGACTTGCCCACGATGTTGGCCAGCACGTTGAGGCGACCGCGGTGGGCCATCCCGATGGTGACCTCGTCGAGGCCCTCGGCGGCGGCGGCCTCGCAGATCTCGTCGATCAGCGGGACCGTGGTCTCGCCGCCCTCGAGGCTGAACCGCTTCTGGCCCACGAACTTGGTCTGCAGGAAGGTCTCGAAGGCCTCGGCCTGGTTGAGCTTGAGCAGGATCCGCAGCTGCTCCTCGCGCGGGGGCTTCTGGTGGGGCTGCTCGACCCGCTCCTGGATCCAGCGACGCTGCTCGGGGTCCTGGATGTGCATGTACTCGATGCCGACGGTGCGGCAGTAGGAGTCGCGCAGGATGCCCAGGATCGAGCGCATCTTCATGAACCGGCGCTCGCCGCCGAAGGACCCGGTCGCGAACTCGCGGTCGAGGTCCCACAGGGTCAGGCCGTGGCTCTCGACCTCGAGGTCGGGGTGGCTGCGCTGCTTGTACTCCAGCGGGTCGGTGTCGGCCATCATGTGGCCGCGCACGCGGTAGGCGTGGATCAGCTCCAGGATCCGGGCCTGCTTGGAGATCTCGTCGTCGTGGCTGGTGGAGATGTCCTTGGACCAGCGGATCGGCTCGTAGGGGATCCGCAGCGACCGGAAGATCTCGTCGTAGAAGCCCTCCTCGCCCAGCAGCAGGCCGTGCATCCGGCGCAGGAACTCGCCGCTCAGCGCGCCCTGGATGACGCGGTGGTCGTAGGTCGAGGTCAGCGTCATGATCTTGCTGATCGCGTTGCGGGTCAGCGTCTCCTCCGACGCGCCCTGGAACTCCGGCGGGTACTCCATCGAGCCGACGCCGATGATGGCGCCCTGGCCCTTCATCAGCCGCGGCACGGAGTGGTTGGTGCCGATGGTGCCGGGGTTGGTCAGCGAGATCGAGGTGCCCTGGAAGTCGGTGACGGCGAGCTTGCCGCCCCGGGCCTTGCGCACGAGGTCCTCGTACGCCGTCCAGAACTGCGCGAAGTCCATCGACTCCGCGGCCTTGATGCTGGGGACCAGCAGCTGGCGGGTGCCGTCGGGCTTGGGCAGGTCGATGGCCAGGCCGAGGTTGATGTGGGCCGGCGTGATCAGGTTGGGCTTGCCGTCGACGGTGTCGAAGCCGACGTTCATGTCCGGGATCGCCTTGAGCGCCTTGACCAGGGCGAAGCCGATCAGGTGCGTGAAGGAGACCTTGCCGCCGCGGGCCCGGGCCAGGTGGTTGTTGATGACGATGCGGTTGTCCCACAGCAGCTTGACCGGCACCGAGCGCACGCTGGTCGCGGTGGGGACCGTGAGGCTGGCGTCCATGTTGGCCACGGTGCGGGCCGGCGCGCCGCGCAGGACGGTGAAGGTGGGCTCGTCCTTGGCCGCGTCCTGGGCGTCCTCGCGGGTCTTCTCCTCCGCCCCCTTGGCGGTGGGTCGTGAGGAGGAGTTGCTGCTGCTGCTGGTGGTGGTCTTCTTCGCCGCCGGCTTCTGGGCCGGGGCCGCCTTGTCGTCCGTCGTCTTCTCCGTGCTCGTGGTGGCCGCCGGCGCTGAGGACGCACCGGACTTCTTCTTCGCGGGGGTGCTGTCGGAGGGCGCCGGCGCCGCGGGTCGCGACTTGGGGGCGCCGGTGGACTCGATCACGGCGTGGTGGGCGGTGTCGGAGCCGCCCGAGCTCCCTGAGCCCTCCGAGGTGGACCCGTTGGACGAGGGGGACCCGTCGCCGGACGAGGCGTCGGCGGCGTGGCCCTTGTCGAAGAAGTCCCACCAGACGCGGTCGACGCTGTCGGGGTCCTTCTCGAAGCGCTCACGCATCTCGTCCACGAGCCACTCGTTGGCTCCGAACCCCGAGGGCGAGCTTTCGTCGGTTGACTCGGGCACGGCCAGTTTCGCCTCTTTCGACACGCGGGTGTGGGACTTCGCGTCAAGGCTAGACCCCCGCTCCGGCGGACCGCAGGGGAGGAGGGGAATCCCGGACGTGTCCGGGACCGATCCGGTTCGGCGAAGGGGGGTGCCAAAGCCGAGGACGTATGAGATGGTTTGTCCGTTATCAACCGTTTCAGGGTTTCTCGAGGGAGTGCACCATGAGCCACGTCCGGTCCCACCGCCGCACCGTCCGGACGCTCGCGTCCCTCGCCCTCGGAGCCGGCCTCGTCGCCGGGGTCGGCGTCTGTGAGGTCGCCGTCGCCGGTGCTGCCGGCGCCGCCACCACGCCGGTCAGCACCTCCGTCTCGTCGGGCACCGCCTCGGCGCGGGTCGCCTACAGCTCCATCGCGGCGTCGTACGACACTCAGATGCTCAACCTCACCAACGCCGCCCGGCGGGCCCACGGCCTGGCGCCGCTGCGCGCGCAGTCCTGCGTCGACGGCTTCGCCTCCTCGTGGGCGCGCTACCTGGCTGGTCACGACGCGTTCCGCCACCAGTCGCTGTGGCCGATCATCAACCGCTGCCACCGTCGCGGGGCGGGGGAGAACATCGCCTGGGGCTCGGGCTACCTGTCGCCGGAGAGGGTCGTCGACATGTGGATGCACTCGCCGGGCCACCGCGCGAACATCCTGAACGGACGCTTCCGCTACCTCGGTGTGGACGCCTACCGCTCGGGGTCGTCCGGTCGCACCTACGTGGTGCAGGACTTCGCCGCCTGAGGCGAGGCGAAGGGGTGGTGCCTCCGGCAGGATTCGAACCTGCGACACCTGGTACCGGAAACCAGTGCTCTATCCCCTGAGCTACGGAGGCGGGGTGGGGACGTGCCAGTGGCACGAGCCGGAACACTACCGCCCGATGCTCCCGAGCGACCAACCGGTGCCCGCCGATAGGCTGGGTCGGTGACTCCCGCCCAGCTGTCGACCCTCGTCGTGGACTCCCTGACCGCTCTCGTCGACGACGGGCGCCTCGCGCTGCCCGACGGCGTCCCGTCCCAGGTGACCGTCGAGCGCCCCCGTCAGAAGGAGCACGGCGACTACGCCACCAACGTGGCCCTCCAGCTGGCCAAGAAGGCCGGGACCAACCCGCGCGCCCTGGCCGAGGAGCTGGCCGGGCTCCTGCGGGCCGACGCCGGGATCGCGGCCGTCGACGTCGCCGGGCCGGGGTTCATGAACATCACCGTCGAGGCCGGCGCCCAGGGCCGGATCGCCGCCGAGGTCGTGGCCGCCGGGGCGGCGTACGGCCGGACGCGGACGCTCGCGGGCCAGAAGATCGACGTGGAGTTCATCTCCGCCAACCCGACCGGGCCGCTGCACCTGGGTCACACCCGCTGGGCGGTGCTCGGCGACGCGATCGGCCGTGTGCTCGCCGCCGCGGGCGCCGAGGTGACCCGCGAGTTCTACATCAACGACCGCGGCGTGCAGATGAACCACTTCGCCGACTCCATCGTGGCCTCCGCGCTGGGCCTGCCCAAGCCCGAGAACGGGTACGCCGGGGGCTACATCGACGACCTCGCCACCCAGGTCGGCGCCGCTCACCCGGGGATCTTCAACCTGCCCGCCGACGAGCGCCGCGCCGCGGTGCGGGCTGCCGGCTACGAGATCCAGCTGGGGCTGCAGCAGGCCTCGCTCGAGCGCTTCAACACCCACTTCGACGTGTGGTTCTCCGAGCTGTCGCTGCACGAGTCGGGCTCGGTGCCCGAGACGCTCCAGCGCCTCCAGGACCTCGGCCACGTCTACACCCAGGACGGCGCGCTGTGGATGCGCACGACCGACTTCGGCGACGACAAGGACCGGGTCCTGATCAAGTCCGACGGCGAGCTGACCTACTTCGCCTCCGACACCGCCTACTACCTCGATAAGCGGGCCCGGGGCTTCGACAACTGCCTCTACCTGCTCGGCGCGGACCACCACGGCTACGTCAACCGGCTGCGCGCGATGGCGGCCTGCGTCGGCGATGACCCCGACGTGACGCTGGACGTGCTGATCGGGCAGCTGGTCAAGATCCTGCGCGACGGCGAGGAGATGAAGCTGTCCAAGCGCGCCGGCACGATCGTCACCCTCGACGAGCTCGCGGACGTCGTCGGCGTGGACGCGATGCGGTACTCGCTCGCCCGCTACCCGGCCGACTCGCCGCTGGTGCTCGACGTCGGCGAGATCACCAAGGCCAGCAACGACAACCCCGTGTTCTACGTGCAGTACGCCCACGCCCGGACCTGCCGGATGATGGCCAACGCCGCCGACCTGGGCATGGTGCTGCCCACCGACGCCTCCGAGCGGCCCTTCGACCCGGCCCTGCTCAAACACGAGCGCGACGGCGACCTGCTGCGGGCGCTGGCGGAGTTCCCGCGCGTGGTGGCGAGCGCGGCCGAGCTGCGCGAGCCGCACCGGGTGGCGCGCTACCTGGAGTCCACGGCCTCGATCTTCAACCGGTGGTACGACACCAAGGAGTGCCGGATGCTGCCCCAGGGCGACGAGCCGGTCACCGCGGCCAACGAGGCCCGCCTGGTGCTGGTCTCGGCGACGCGCACGGTGATCGCCAACGGGCTGGGCCTGCTCGGGGTCTCGGCCCCGGAGCGGATGTAGTCGTGCGCGCCCACGAGGCGGGCTGGGCCCACGCGGTCGAGTCCGTGCGCGGACCGCAGTGGCTGCGCGAGCCGGCCGACCCCAACGTCCTGGTGCCCCAGCTGTGGTCGGGCTCCGCGCGCAAGGTCGACGGCGTGCTCCAGGTCGGCGGGGTCGCCCTGACCGACCTGGTCGCCGAGCACGGCTCCCCGGCGTACGTCCTGGACGAGGGGGACTTCCGGGCGCGCGCCCGGGCCTTCGGCGAGGCGTTCGAGGGGTGGGGCGTCTACTACGCGGGCAAGGCCTTCCTCTGCACGGCCGTCGCGCGCTGGATCGCGGAGGAGGGGCTCAGCCTCGACGTCTGCTCCGGTGGCGAGCTCGCGGTGGCCGAGCGGGCGGGCTTCCCGATGGAGCGCGTGGAGTTCCACGGCAACAACAAGTCGGTCGCCGAGCTCGAGCGGGCCGTCGGGCTCGGGGTCGGCCGGATCGTGGTCGACTCCTTCACCGAGATCGAGCGCCTGGCCGGCGTCGTGGAGCGCGCGGGCACCCCGGCGCAGGTCCTCGTGCGGGTGACGGCCGGCGTCGAGGCGCACACCCACGAGTACATCGCCACCGCGCGGGAGGACCAGAAGTTCGGGTTCTCGATCACGAGCGGCGACGCCCTGGACGCCGCCCGTCAGGTCCTGGCCACCGACGGGCTCGAGCTGCGGGGGCTGCACTCCCACATCGGGTCGCAGATCTTCGACACCTCGGGCTTCGAGGTCGCCGCCCGGCGGGTGCTGGCCCTGCACGCCACCATCGCCGAGGAGACCGGTCAGGAGCTGCCCGAGCTCGACCTCGGCGGCGGCTTCGGGATCGCCTACACCACCCAGGACACCCCGGCCGAGCCCGCGCAGCTGGCCCAGGAGATGACCCGGATCGTGGTCGAGGAGTGCCGCGCCCGCGGCGTCGCCGTGCCGCACCTGTCCATCGAGCCGGGCCGCGCGATCGCCGGACCCTCGATGTGCACCGTCTACGAGGTCGGCACGGTCAAGGCCGTCGAGCTCGACGGCGGCGCCGTCCGCACCTACGTCTCGGTCGACGGCGGCATGAGCGACAACATCCGCACCGCGCTCTACGACGCCGACTACTCCTGCACCCTGGCCAACCGGACCTCCGCAGAGGTGCCGCTGCTGGCGCGGGTCGTGGGGATGCACTGCGAGTCCGGCGACATCGTGGTCAAGGACGAGTTCCTGCCCGGCGACGTGCGGCCCGGGGACCTCGTGGCCGTGCCGGGCACGGGCGCCTACTGCCGCTCGATGGCCAGCAACTACAACCACGCGCTGCGCCCGCCCGTGGTGGCCGTGCGCGACGGTGCCTCGCGGGCCGTCGTGCGCCGGGAGACGCTGGCCGACCTGCTGGCCACCGACGTCGGCTGAGTCCGACCCACCCGGCTGAGCGCACCTGGCCCCGGCCGACGCCCTCCGGCCCCGGCCGGCCCGCTGCCAGTCCGCGGATGGGTGTCGGGCCGGGGCGTCCGAGGTGCGAGACTGTGCGGCGATGGACGAGCACTCCCCGAAACCAGTCCGCGTCGCCCTGCTCGGGTGCGGAGTCGTCGGGTCCCAGGTGGCCCGGCTGCTCCACGAGCAGGCCGGCGACCTCGCCGCGCGCGTGGGCGCTCCCGTCGAGCTCGTCGGGATCGCCGTGCGCCGTCTCGGGCTGACCCGTGACGTCGACCTGCCCGAGTCGCTGTTCACCACCGACGCGGAGGCCCTCGTGGCCCGCGACGACGTGGACGTGGTGGTCGAGGTCATCGGCGGCATCGAGCCCGCCCGCACCCTGATCCTGCGGGCGCTCGAGCACGGCGCCAGCGTGGTCTCGGCCAACAAGGCGCTGCTGGCCGAAGACGGCGCGACGCTCTTCGCCGCGGCCGAGCGCGCCGGGCGGGACCTCTACTACGAGGCGGCCGTCGCCGGCGCGATCCCGATCCTGCGCCCGCTGCGCGAGTCGCTGGCCGGAGACCAGGTCACCCGCGTCCTCGGGATCGTCAACGGCACCACGAACTACATCCTGGACAAGATGCACACCACCGGGGCCGGCTTCGACGAGGCGCTCCAGGAGGCCCAGGACCTGGGGTACGCCGAGGCCGACCCGACCGCCGACGTCGAGGGCTTCGACGCCGCCGCCAAGGCCGCGATCCTCTCCAGCCTGGCCTTCCACACCCGCGTCACCGCGGCCGACGTGCACCGCGAGGGCATCGCCGAGGTCACCGCCAGCGACGTCGCCTCGGCCACCGAGATGGGCTGCGTGGTCAAGCTGCTCGCCATCTGCGCCGTCGAGCAGGGCCCCGACGGCCCGAGCGTGTCGGCCCGCGTCCACCCCGCGATGATCCCGACCAGTCACCCGCTGGCCAGCGTCCGCGGCGCCTACAACGCCGTGTTCGTCGAGAGCGAGGCGGCGGGTCAGCTGATGTTCTACGGCCCCGGCGCCGGCGGCGCCCCGACCGCGAGCGCGGTGATGGGTGACCTGGTGACCGTCGCGCGCAACCGCCTCTCCGAGGTCCGCGGCGCCGGCGAGTCGGCGTACGCCGACCTCCCGGTGCTGCCGATGGGCAGCACCCAGACCCGCTACCACGTGCAGATCGACGTCGACGACAAGGCCGGCGTGCTCGCCGCCGTCGCGCTGGCGTTCGCCGAGCACGGGGTCTCGATCCAGACCGTGCGCCAGGAGGGCCGCGGCGACGACGCCCAGCTGGTCGTCGTCTCCCACCGCGCCAGCGACGCCGACCTGGCCGCCACGGTGGAGAACCTGCGGCGGATGCCGCACGTGCGCGACGTGTCCTCGGTGATGCGCGTGGAGGGGGAGACCGAGTGAGCCGCGCCTGGATGGGAGTCATCGAGGAGTACCGCGACCGCCTCGACATCCCCGAGAGCACCCCGACCATCACCCTGCGCGAGGGCGGGACGCCGATGGTGTCCTCCTCGTGGCTCAGCCACCTCACCGGCGCCGAGGTGTGGCTCAAGGTCGAGGGCGACAACCCGACCGGGTCCTTCAAGGACCGCGGCATGACCGTCGCGCTCTCGGTCGCGGTCGGCCAGGGTGCCGAGGCCGTGGTCTGCGCCTCCACCGGCAACACCTCGGCCTCGATGGCGGCGTACGCCGCGCGGGCCGGCGTCAAGCCGCTCGTGCTGGTGCCGCAGGGCAAGATCTCGGCCGGCAAGCTCGCCCAGGCGATCGTGCACGGTGCCCAGGTGATCATGGTGCGCGGCAACTTCGACGACTGCCTGCGGATCTCGCGCGGCCTGGCCGAGCACTACCCGGTCGCGCTGGTGAACTCCGTCAACCCGATGCGGCTCCAGGGCCAGAAGACCGGCTCCTTCGAGATCGTCGACTTCCTGGGCGACGCCCCCGACGTGCACGTGCTGCCGACCGGCAACGCGGGCAACATCTCGGCGTACTGGATGGGCTACCGCGAGGCCCACCAGGCCGGCGAGACCACCCACCTGCCGGTCATGCGGGGCTGGCAGGCGGCCGGGGCCGCGCCGCTCGTCCACGGCGCCCCGGTGACCGACCCCGAGACCGTGGCCTCGGCCATCCGGATCGGCAACCCGGCGTCGTGGGACCTGGCCATGGACGCCGCCTCGTCCTCGGGCGGCCGCTTCCGCTGCGTCTCCGACACCGAGATCCTCGAGGCCCAGCGCGAGCTGGCCTGCCGCGACGGCGTGTTCGTCGAGCCCGCCTCGGCGGCCGGCGTGGCCGGGCTGCTGCTGGAGGCCCAGGAGGGCGTGCGGTACGACGGCGAGCGGATCGTCGTCACCGTGACCGGCCACGGGCTCAAGGACATCGACACCGCGCTCTCCACCTTCACCGACCTCGTCGACACGGTCTGCGACGCCGACGTCGAGTCGGCGGCGGCGGCCGCGGGCCTGTAGTGGCCGCGGCAGGAGCGTCGTCGTCCGCGACCCCCGGGGTCGTGCCGCCGTCGTTCGTCACCGGACCGGTCACCGTGGAGGTGCCGGCCACCACCGCGAACCTGGGCCCCGGCTTCGACTGCCTGGGCCTGGCCCTGGAGCTGAGCGACACGCTCACCGGGGAGGTCGGCGGTCCGCTCCCGAGCGGAGCCACCGGGAGCCCGGGTCTCGAGGTGGTGCTCGAGGGCGAGGGCGCGGACGACCTCCCGCGCGACGAGCGGCACCTGGTGGTGCGCTCGATGCGGGCCGCCTTCGAGCGGCTCGGGGGCCAGCCCGAGAGCCTGCGTCTGCGCTGCACCAACCGGATCCCGCACAGCCGGGGGATGGGCTCCTCCTCGGCGGCGATCGTGGGTGGCATCGTGCTGGCCCGTGCCCTGGTCCAGGACGGCGCCACGCTGCTGCCCGACGCCGCGGCGCTGGAGCTGGCCAACGCGATCGAGGGTCACCCCGACAACGTCGCGCCGGCCCTGCTGGGCGGCTTCGTGGTCGCGGGCCAGGCGGACGGCGAGGTCTGGGCCCAGCACGTGCCCGTCGCCGCCGGCATCTCCGCCGTCGTCGCCGTGCCCGCCGAGGGCGTGGCCACCGAGGTGGCCCGCGGACTGCTGCCGGCGACCGTCCCGCACGCGGAGGCCGCCGCCAACACCGGTCGGGCGGCGCTGCTCGTCGCCGCGATGTCCGCGGCCCCGGAGCGGCTGCTGCGGGCCACCGAGGACTTCCTGCACCAGCAGCAGCGCGAGCCGGCGATGCCCGCCACGCTGGCGCTGGTCCGCGCGCTGCGCGAGCGCGGCGTGCCGGCGACGGTGAGCGGCGCCGGGCCCACGGTGCTGGCGCTCGCGACCGACGACGAGGCCCGCGAGCCCCTGCGCCGCCTCGTGGAGGAGCTCGCGCCCGCGGGGTGGACCGTGCTCCCGCAGAGCGTCGGTGGCGCCGGAGCCCGCGTGCTAGCGTGACCGACGCGTCACGACCCGGCCTCCCGCGAGCAGACGCGGACACGGGGCCGAGGAGTGTCGGACGCTCGTCGACCACCTCCTCCCGATCCTCCGCCCGCGAGACGCGGACCCGCGCCACCGGCGCGGCGCCGCGTCCCCCGCGGGCAGGCCGTGCCGGAGGATCGGCGGTCACCGCACCGACCCGGATGCTGCGACGTCGTCGTACTCCGTCCCAGGGGAAGGACCCCGCATGACCGACACCACCGAGACCGGACCCGACGCCGGGGACGGTCCCGCCGCTGCGCGCGCAGGTCGCAAGAGCGGGCTCGACGCCATGCTCCTGCCCGAGCTGAAGCGGATCGCCGGCGGCCTGGGCATCCGGACCACCGGGCTCCGCAAGGGCGCCCTGGTCGAGGCCATCAAGGACCACCAGACCCGTACGACGGGCCCCGCCCGCACCGCCGCGGCACCGCAGGTCACCGATGGCCCCGCCGCCCCGACCGGCCCGACCGGCCCGACCGGCCCGACCGGCCCGACCGGCCCGGCCGACGACGGTCGCGGCGCCGCGGAGGCGACCGGGGGTCGCGCGGCCGGTCCGTCCGGGTCCGCGGGTCCCTCCGCTGCGTCCGCGGAGCAGGGCGGCGACCAGCCGACGGCGAACCGTCGCTCCCGTCGCGCCTCGGTGCCCGACCGGCGGCACCAGGAGACCGGCGCGGCCGCGTCCGGCGCGCAGGCCCCGGCAGGAGTCGCAGAGGGGAGCCCCGCGGCTGGTCGGAGCGACGACGGCCGCCGTGAGGGCGCCTCCGACCGACCCGTCCGTGAGCAGGGCCGTGAGCAGGCCGGCGAGCAGGCCGGCGGGCAGGTCGGCGAGCAGACCGGTGAGCAGGGTGCCGGTCAGGACCGGTCCGAGGGCGGCGAGTCCCCCTCCAAGCGCGCCCGACGCGCCCGGCAGGACCGCCAGGACGCGCAGGACCAGTCCGGGTCCGACGAGAACCGCGGGTCGCAGGGTGGCGCGTCGGACGGTCGCCAGCGCGACGCCGGCGACCGCACCGCGTCCGACGACCGTGCGGGCGGCTCGGACCGCCGGGGCGACCGGCAGGACGGCAATCGTCAGCAGGGCGCTGACGACCGTCAGGGCCGGGGCGACCGGCAGGACGGGAACGGTCAGCAGAGCGGCGACGACCGTCAGGGCCGGGGCGACCGGCAGAACGGGACCGAGCGGCGGGCCGGCGGCGACGCCCAGGACGACCAGGACCGCTCGGGCCGCCAGGGTGGGAAGGACCGCCAGGGTGGCAACGACCGGCAGGGCGGCAGCGACCGCCAGGACGGCGCCGAGAGCTCCCGCAACGGGGCCCGCGGCAACGAACGCCAGGGCGGCGGCGACCGGACCGGCGCCGACGACGGCCGCACCCAGGACCGCAACGGCGGCGGGGACGACCGCAGCGGCAACGACCGGAACGGCAACGACCGGAACGGCGGCGGCAACGACCGTCAGGACGACGACGAGGACGGCGGCTCGCGCCGCAACCGTCGGCGCCGCGGCCGGGACCGCGACCGGCAGTCGCTCTCCGGCGGCGCGGGCAACCAGGGCAACGACGGCGGCGGCAACCAGGGCAACCAGGCCGGTCAGGGCAACCAGGGCAACCAGGGCGGTCGGGGGTCCCAGGCGCAGGACCGTGCGGGCCAGGGGTCCGGCGGTCGCGGCGGCCGTCACGAGCCCGACCTGCAGATCCTCGAGGACGACGTCCTGGCCCCGTGCGCGGGGATCCTGGACCTGATGGACAACTACGCCTTCGTCCGCACCAGCGGCTACCTGCCCGGCGCCGACGACGTCTACGTCTCGATGTCGTTGGTCCGCAAGTTCGGCCTGCGGCGCGGCGACGCCGTCGTGGGCCAGGTGCGCCAGCCCCGCGAGGGGGAGCGCAAGGAGAAGTTCAACCCGCTGGTGCGCATCGACAGCGTGAACGGCGCCGAGCCCGACTCGGCACGCTCCCGCGTCGAGTTCGCCGCGCTCACCCCGCTCTACCCCTCCGAGCGCCTGCGGATGGAGACCACGCCGGCCAACCTGATCGGTCGCGTGATCGACGTGACCGCGCCGATCGGCAAGGGGCAGCGCGGCCTGGTCCTGTCCCCGTCGCAGGCGGGCAAGACCAAGGTCCTCCAGTCCATCGCCACCTCGGTGACCGCCAACAACCCCGAGTGCCACCTGATGGTGGTGCTGGTCGACGAGCGTCCCGAGGACGTGACGGAGTTCCAGCGCGTGGTCAAGGGCGAGGTGGTCAGCTCGACCTTCGACCGCTCGCCCACGGACCACACGATCGTGGCCGAGCTGGCGATCGAGCGGGCCAAGCGCCTGGTCGAGCTGGGTCACGACGTCGTGGTGCTGCTCGACGGCCTCACCCGGCTCGCCCGGGCCTACAACCTCACCGGGTCGGGCGGCCGGACGCTGCCCGGCGGGGTCGACTCGTCCGCGCTGCACCCGCCCAAGCGGTTCTTCGGCGCCGCTCGCAACATCGAGGACGGCGGCTCCCTGACGATCCTGGCCACGGCCCTGGTCGGCAGCGGGTCGCGCACCGACGAGGTGATCCTCGAGGAGTTCACCAGCACGGCCACCATGGAGCTCCACCTGCGCCGGGAGTACGCCGACCAGCGGGTCTTCCCGGCCGTCGACCCGGTCCGCTCCGGGACCCGGCGCGAGGAGCTCCTGATGGGCCAGGAGGAGCTGGCGATCGTGTGGAAGCTGCGTCGGTCGCTGTCGAAGGTGGGGGGCCAGGAGGCCCTCGAGACGCTGCTCGCCCGGTTGCGCGGCACGCAGACCAACATGGAGTTCCTGACCCAGGTCCAGAAGGATCCGGTGGCCCCGGCACCGCAGGCTCGCTGATCCTGCGCACGACAGGCTTTCCAGGGGTGCCCGATATGCCCGTGGAGACCTCCTGGTATGGATATGCTCATCCGGTTCGACGTACGACTGACGAGGGGACACACATGGCGCGCATCGTGATCGCGGACGACGACGCAGACATTCGCGAGCTCGTCGTGTTCAAGCTGCGCCACGGTGGCCACGACGTGGTCCCTGTCGGCGACGGTGCTGCCGCGGTCGAGGCCTGCACCGCCGAGAAGCCCGACCTGGTGATCCTGGACGTGATGATGCCCGGCATGAGCGGCCTCGACGCCGCCCGGGCGCTGCGTCAGGACTCCGCGATGGACGGCCTGCCGATCATCATGCTGACCGCCCGGGCCCAGGAGTCCGACATCGAGCAGGGCTTCGAGGCCGGCGCGGACGACTACATCGTCAAGCCCTTCAGCCCCCGCGAGCTCGCCTCGCGCGTGTCGGCGGTCCTGGCCCGGAGTCGCTGACCTGGTGGAGGTCCACCCGTGATCCCGGCGGGTCCGGTCGCCGGGATGGCGACCACGGGGTTCCTCGGGATCAGCTGGATCCTGCTGATCGTGTTCACGGTCCTGGCGGTCGTGTGCTTCGTCCTGCTGGTGCTGACCCGCGCCGCGCGTGACGTCTGGGCCGTGCGCAGCGAGCAGCGGCGCGAGGTGGTCCGGCACGGCATCTTCGACCTCGTCATGGGCGACGAGGCCGAGTCGGTCGGGGCCCGCCGGGCCCTGGCGGCCACCTCCGGCCGCCGCCGGCGCCGGGTGCAGGACCAGATCCTGACGATGCTGCCCAAGCTGCGCGGCGACTCCCGCGAGACCCTGGTCGCGCTGATGCTCGCCCAGGGGGCCGAGGCCCGGGCCGTCTCGCTGACCCGCTCGCGCTCGGCGGTGCGTCGCTGCCGGGGCGCCTTCCAGCTGGGCGTGCTGGGCCTGACCGAGCACCTCCCCCTCGTCGTGCGCCTCCTGGGCGACCCCGCGTTCCTCGTGCGCCGGGTGGCGGTGAGGTCCCTGGGCAACATGGGCGACCCCCGGGCCGTGCGTCCGCTGCTGCTGCTGGGGGAGCACGACAACCGGCTCACCCGCGACCTCGTCTACGCCCTGGACCGCCTGGGCGCGGCCGCCACCCGCGAGCTGCGGGCCGTGCTGTCGGAGCGGCTGGCGGCGGGGGACCACCTCCACCTCGACCCCGCCGCCGTGGTCCTGGGCCTGATCGGCGACCGGGAGGCCATCGACGTGCTCGCAGCCGGCCTGGAGTCGGAGAACCCCTCCCTGGCCCAGTCCTGCGCCGAGGCCCTGGGGCGGATCGGGGCCCCCGAGAGCATCCCGCCGCTGGTCGCGGCCCTGCTGGACCTGCGGCCCAACGTGCGGGCCGCGGCCGCTCACGCGCTGGGCTCGATCGGCTCCTCGGTGGCCGCCGACAGCCTGGCCGACGTGGTCGAGGAGGAGGAGCCCCAGGTGTCGCGCCAGGCGGCCGAGGCCCTGCTGCGGCTGACGGCCGGGCGGGCGCTGCTTGAGGCCAGCGGGTCGGCGTACGCCCGTGAGGCGCTGGCGCTCGACGCGATCCGCGGGGCGCGACGATGACCGGGGTGCTCGGGTCGGACCTGGCCCCGCTGCTGCTGGGGCTCTCCGGGTCGTGGGTCGGCACCGTGCTGACGATCATGGGCTGGTTCTTCATCAGCTACTCGGTCGCGATCAACACCAGCTTCGTCGTGCTCACCTTCCTGGCGATGGCCGACTTCACCGCCTACCGGCGCAAGGTGGCCTTCGCGGCGTACGACGAGAGCTTCGCCGAGCCCCTCGCCCGGGGCGTCTCGGTCCTGATGCCCGCCTACAACGAGGAGATGACCATCGTCGCCTCGGTCCAGGCGATGACGTCCCTGCGCTACCCCGACTTCGAGGTCGTGGTGATCGACGACGGCTCCAAGGACGCCACCGTGCGCACGATGGTCGAGGCCTTCGAGATGGTCGAGATCCCGCTGGCGCTGGCCCCGATGGTCCCGGTCAAGGGCGAGGTCCTGAGCACCTGGGTCAGCACCCGCGGGGCGATGAACCTCCTGCTCGTGTGCAAGGCCAACGGCGGCAAGGCCGACGCGCTCAACGTGGGCATCAACGTCGCCCGCAAGGAGCTGGTCTGCATGGTCGACGCCGACTCGCTGCTCGACCCCGACGCGCTGCTCCACGTCTCGCGACCCTTCGCCGACGACCCGGAGCGGGTGATCGCCTCGGGCGGGGTGGTGCGGGTGGCCAACGGCTCGACCATCTCCCAGGGTCGTGTCACCGAGATCGCGATGCCGCGACGCTGGCTGGCCCGGGTGCAGGTCGTGGAGTACCTCCGCGCCTTCCTGATCGGGCGCGCCGGCTGGTCGGCGGCCGGGGGGCTGCTGATCATCTCCGGGGCCTTCGGCATGTTCCGCCGCGACATCCTCTTCGAGGTCGGCGGCGTCGCCACCGACTGCATCGGCGAGGACGCCGAGCTGGTGGTCCGGCTCTACCGCTGGATGGGCGACAACGACGTCGACGGGCGCATCGTGTTCGTCTCCGAGCCGGTGGCGTGGACCGAGGCCCCGGAGACCCTCGAGGTGCTGCGCAAGCAGCGCTCGCGCTGGCACCGCGGGCTGACCGAGATCTTCTCCCGGCACCGCGGCATGCTGCTGCGGCCGCGCTACGGCTTCATCGGGATGATCACGATGCCGTGGTTCCTGCTCTTCGAGCTGCTGGCGCCGTTCGTCGAGGTCTTCGGGCTGGCCTACTTCGTGGTGGTGATGGTGCTCCTGGTCCTGGGCCGGACCGGACTGGTTCCCGCCGACTGGGTCTCGCTGCCCGTCGTGGTCATCCTGCTCTCCACCTCGGTGGCGTTCTCGATCATGATGAGCCTGGTCGCGCTGATGGCCGAGGAGCTGTCCTACCGGCGCTACCGCGGGGTGCCGGGCCTGCTGGTCGCGGTCCGGGCCGCGATCGAGGAGAACATCGGCTACCGCCAGCTGACCGCCCTGTGGCGGGTGCGCGGCACGGTCGACGCCCTGCGCGGCTCGACCCACGTCTGGGGCGAGATGAAGCGTCGGGGCTTCTCCGACCCGGGGTCCTGAGCCCCCGTCGCACGGCGTACGCCGAGCGGGAACAGACGGGGGGTCTCCCCGGTTGTGCTCCTCGTGTGCAGCCGATTCGCACGCGTGGCGACGTCGGTGGCACACTTGGACGCTGGCTACCGGTTCACGTCCCCCGCTGGGGGACGACCCGGTGAGGCCCTGACCCGAGAGGACGCTTCATGCAGAACGACATCCACCCCGACTACGTGACCACCCAGGTGAGCTGCACCTGCGGCAACACGTTCACCACCCGCAGCACCCGCAAGAGCGGCGAGATCCGCTCCGAGGTCTGCTCCAACTGCCACCCCTTCTACACCGGCAAGCAGAAGATCCTCGACACCGGCGGCCGCGTCGCCCGCTTCGAGGCCCGCTACGCCAAGAAGGCTCCTGCCAAGAAGTAGCTCCACCGGGTCGGTGGGGTCACGGGTCCGCCCGTGGCCCCACCGTTTCCACGTCCCCGTCCGGGACCACCTCGCACCCCCAGGAGCCGCCCCGTGTTCGAAGCCGTCGAATCCCTCGCTGCCGAGCACGCCGAGATCGAGACCAAGCTGGCCGATCCCTCGGTGCACGCCGACCAGGGCCTGGCCCGGCGCCTGAACCAGCGGTACGCCGAGCTCAGCGCCATCGTGCGCGCCCACGGCGAGTGGCTCCAGGTCCTCGACGACCTCCAGGCCGCCCGCGAGCTGTCCGGCGAGGACGAGGCCTTCGCCGAGGAGGCCGAGCAGCTCGAGCGGGCCCGTCTGGTCGCCGAGGAGCGGCTGCGCCACCTGCTGGTGCCCCGCGACGCCGCCGACGGCAAGGACGTGCTGTTCGAGATCAAGTCCGGCGAGGGCGGCGAGGAGTCCGCGCTGTTCGCCGGCGACCTGCTGCGGATGTACACCCGCTACGCCGAGCGGCGGGGCTGGTCGACCGAGGTGCTGGACTCCACCGAGTCCGACCTGGGGGGCTACAAGTCGGTGACCCTCGCGGTGAAGGCCAAGGGCACCCCGGCGCCCGGCGAGGCGCCGTACGCCCTGCTGAAGTTCGAGGGCGGCGTGCACCGCGTCCAGCGCGTGCCGGTCACCGAGAGCCAGGGCCGCGTGCACACCAGCGCGGCCGGCGTCCTGGTGATGCCCGAGGCCGAGCAGGTCGACGTGCAGGTCAACGACAACGACCTGCGCATCGACGTCTACCGCTCCAGCGGCCCCGGCGGGCAGAGCGTCAACACCACCGACTCGGCCGTGCGGATCACCCACCTGCCGACCGGCATCGTGGCCAGCTGCCAGAACGAGAAGTCGCAGCTGCAGAACAAGGAGTCCGCGATGCGGATCCTCCGCGCGCGGCTTCTCACCGCCGCCCAGGAGGCGGCCGACGCCGAGGCCAGCGACGCCCGGCGCTCCCAGGTGCGCACGGTCGACCGCTCCGAACGGATCCGCACCTACAACTACCCCGAGAACCGGATCTCCGACCACCGCACCGGCTACAAGTCCTACGACCTCGACCGGGTGCTGGACGGCGACCTGGAGGCCGTCGTCGACTCCTGCGTCCAGGCCGACCTGACCGCGCGGCTCGAGGCGCTCGGCGAGTGAGCACCCCGGCGAGGGTCCGACCACTGCTGCGCGACGCCGCGGCCCGGCTCGCGGCCGGGGGCGTGGCCAGCCCCGAGCACGACGCCGCCGAGCTGCTCGCGCACGTGCTCGGCACCACCCGGGGCCGGCTGCCGCTGGTCGAGGAGGTCGCAGCCGACCGGGTGACGGCGTACGACCTGCTGGTGGGGCGCCGCGCCGCCCGCGAGCCGCTGCAGCACCTCACCGGGACGGCCGCGTTCCGCCACGTCGAGCTGGCCGTGGGCCCCGGGGTGTTCGTGCCGCGGCCCGAGACCGAGCTGCTGGCCGGCTGGGCGGTGGACCGGGCCGTCGAGGTCCTCGCCGCGGGGCGGACCCCGGTCCTGGTCGACCTGTGCACCGGCTCGGGGGCCATCGCCGCCAGCCTGGCCCACGAGGTCGCGCCCGCCCAGGTCCACGCGGTCGAGCTCGACCCCGACGCCCACGCCTGGGCCGAGCGCAACCTCGCCGCCACGGGGGTCGACCTGCGCCTGGGCGACATGGCCGGGGCCTTCCCCGAGCTGGACGGCACCGTCGACGTGGTGGCCTGCAACCCGCCGTACATCCCGTTGGAGGCGTTCGCGAGCGTGGCCCCCGAGGCCCGCGACCACGACCCGTCGCTGGCGTTGTGGTCGGGGGAGGACGGCCTGGACGCAATGCGTGTGCTGGAGCGCGAGGCGGCCCGGCTGCTGCGCCCCGGGGGCTGGGTCGGGGCCGAGCACGCCGACGTGCAGGGGGAGTCGGCGGCGCAGGTGTTCCTCGACGCCGGTCGCTGGTCCCACGTGCGCGACCACGAGGACCTGGCAGGTCGTGCGCGGTTCGTGACGGCGCGGCTGGCACGATGACCCCATGAGCACCCCGGCCGTCCGCAGGAGCCGTCGGTGAGCGAGCGCTTCGACCTCACCGACCCCGCGCAGCGCGAGGCAGGCCTCGCCGCCGCCGTCGCCGCCGTGCGCCGGGGGCAGCTGGTCGTGCTGCCGACCGACACCGTCTACGGCCTCGGGGTCGACGCCTTCGACGCCGACGGCGTCCAGCGGCTGCTCGACGCCAAGGGGCGCGGTCGCGACATGCCGCCCCCGGTCCTGGTCTCCGCCGCGACCACCCTCGAGGCGCTCGCCACCGAGCTGCCCGACTGGGCCCAGGGGCTGGTCGAGCGCTTCTGGCCCGGTCCGCTGACCCTGGTCTGCCGTCAGCAGCCCTCCCTGCGGTGGGACCTGGGGGAGGCCCGCGGCACGGTCGCCGTGCGGATGCCCGACGACGAGGGGGCCCTGGAGCTGCTGGGCCGCACCGGCCCGATGGCCGTGTCCTCGGCCAACCTGACGGGCCGTCCCGCCGCGACCGACGCCGACGCCGCCGAGGAGATGCTCGGCGGCTCCGTGGAGGTCCTGCTCGACGGCGGACCCAGCGCGGGCGCGGTCGCGTCCACCATCGTCGACTGCACCGGGGAGCGCCCCCTGGTCCTCCGCGAGGGCGCGATCGACCGTGCCGTGCTCGCCGCGGCCCTGGAGGAGCTCGGCACCACCCTGGTCGACGAGCACGACGAGCACGACGAGCACGACGAGGACGACGACGAGCCCGCTGCCGAGGACCCCGCTGCTGAGGACCCCGCCGAGCAGCCCGCGGACGACGACGCCCCCGCCGCGGAGGACGCGTCGTCCGAGCACCCCGACCCCCGGGACGGCGCAGCCTCCGGGGACGAGGGGTCGCCCGAGGACCGCGGTGCGTGAGTACCTCCTGGTCTTCCTGGTGGCCGCGGTCGTCAGCTACCTGCTGTGCGTCTTCGCCCGCGAGGCCGCGATCCGCTCCGGCGCGGTCGCCCGGGTGCGCGACCGCGACGTGCACGCCGCCCCGATCCCGTACTTCGGCGGCGTGGCGATGCTGGGCGGGCTCGGGGCGGGCTTCCTCCTCGCCCGCCACCTGCCGTTCCTGAGCACCTCCCAGCCGTTCGTCTTCCACGACGCGGGCTACGTCCTCATCGCCGGCGCCATGATCTGCGCCGTCGGGGTCCTGGACGACCTGATCGAGCTCGACGCCCTGACCAAGCTGGGCGGCCAGATCGTCGCGGCCGGCTTCCTGGTCCTCAACGACGTCAAGCTGTTCTCGATCAAGCTCCCCGTCTACGGCCAGCTCTCGCTGGACCCGACCCAGGCCGGCCTGCTCACCGTGCTGCTGGTCGTGGGGACCATGAACGCCGTGAACTTCGTCGACGGCCTCGACGGGCTGGCCGGGGGCGTGGTGCTGATCGGGGCGCTGGCCTTCTTCTTCTTCTCCTACCGACTGGCCGACACCAACGGCGAGACCCTGGCCATCACCGCCGCGCTGCTGTGCGCCGCGATGGGCGGCGCCTGCCTGGGGTTCCTGCCCCACAACTTCTTCCCGGCCCGGATCTTCATGGGCGACTCGGGCTCGATGCTGCTCGGCCTGGTGCTCTCCGGCTCCGCGCTCACCCTGACCGGCCAGTTCGCCAGCGTCTCGGTGGAGAGCTCGGGCAACGGGTTCCTGCTGATGCTGCTGCCGATCCTGCTCCCGATCTCGATCATGGTGGTGCCGCTCGCGGACCTGGTGCTGGCCGTCGTGCGCCGCACGCGCCGCGGCCAGGCGTTCTACCAGCCCGACAAGGAGCACCTGCACCACCGGCTCCTCGAGATCGGCCACAGCCAGCGTCGGGCCGTGCTGATCATGTGGATGTGGGCCGGCCTGATCGCCTTCGGCGGCGTCCTGGTCGGTCTCTACTCCGGCCCGCTGACCTGGGCCGCCCTCGCCGTCGGCTTCGTCCTCACCGTGGTGCTCACCTTCGTCGTGCCCCGCGTCCAGCGCCCCGGTGACCTCTGGGCCGAGGACCACCTGCCGACCTGACCACGGCCCGCCGGCACGGTCCGCTGCGCCTCCCCACGCACCTGGAGGTGGTGGGGACGGATTCTGAGGTCCGCAGACTTTGTGCTAACTTTCACAAGCGCTGTGAACCGCCTGATGACATTCACGTCACGCACGTGAAAGAGTCCTCGAGACGACGACGACGAGGCCGCCAATGACGACGACCGCCCGCCCCGCCCAGGGGCAGACCCGAGGGACGACTCACCGAGTCCTCCTGGGTGCTGGCGCGGCCACGGCCGTCCCCGTCGCACTCCTCGCGATCCTGGGCGCCCTGCTGGTCGGGTCGTCGGCGGCCTGGGGCGCGGTCGTGGGCGGTGGACTGTCGCTCGTCCTCCTCTTCGCCGGTGCCCTCCTGGTCGCCTCCGCGACCGCCGTGAGTCCCCAGACCTCGCTGGTGGTGGCCATGACGACCTTCCTGATGGTCGTGGTCGTGGCTGCCGCCGGGTTCTACGCGCTCGAGGCGACCGGGTTCGTGGGACGCGTCGTCGCCACCCGCTGGGTCGCGGGCGGCGTGGCCGTCACCGGGGTCGCGTGGTCCCTGGCGCACCTGGTGGGTCACGCGCGTTCACGCGTGCTCGCCTTCGACTCCGGTCCGGCTGGCGCCACGGACCCGTCCGGTGGGACCGCCACCGCCGACCCCGCGCCCGCCTCCGGGGCCCCGAAGGTGCGTGTTCCGTGACCTCGACCGACTGCTACGCTCCCGACGCAATGGCTCAGCAGGACCCGGCGCGCGACACGTTTGCGAGTGGCGACCCCTGGCACGCTTTCGGCTACCTGGTCTCCGGGGTCTTCTTCTACGGACTCCTGGGCTGGCTGGCAGATCGGTGGCTCGGGACGACGTTCCTCGTCGCGCTCGGGGTCGTGGTGGGCGCCGTGCTGGGGGTCTTCCTGACCTGGTCCAGGTTCAGGCTCGCGCCTGAACCCGTCGCACCAGCCTCGAGGACCGCACCGGCAGCACCGACGTCACCGACCGTTCCCCCGACACAGGAGAAGCAGTGAGCCTGATCCCCACGCTCCTCGTCCACGCGGAGAAGTTCACTCCCCCCGGCCCCGCGGACTTCAACCTGCCTCCCATCGGGCCGGGCAGCGAGTTCAAGTTCCTGGGTCAGCCGATGTACCTCGCGGTGACCAAGCCGATGGTGCAGCTGGTGCTCGCGGCCGTCCTCGTCTTCGTGTTCTTCCGGATCGCCTCGGCCAAGCGCTCGATGGTCCCGGGCAAGCTGCAGTACGTCGGTGAGCTCGGCTACGGGTTCGTCCGCAACTCCCTGGGCCGCGACATCATCGGGTCCAAGGACTTCATGCGCTACGTCCCGTTCCTGTTCGCGCTGTTCTTCTTCGTGCTGTTCAACAACGTGATGGCCACCATCCCGTTCCTCCAGTTCCCGACCTTCTCCCGCTCGGGCCTGGTCTACGGCCTGGCCCTGATCAGCTGGCTGGTCTACCTCGGCGCCGGCATCAAGGCCAAGCACGGTGTGCTCGCCTACCTCAAGCACCAGTGCGTGCCCCCGGGCGTGCACGGCCCGATGCTCTTCCTGCTCGTCCCGCTGGAGTTCCTCTCCAACATCCTGGTCCGCCCGCTCACGCTGGCCCTGCGACTCTTCGCCAACATGCTCGCCGGTCACCTGCTGCTGATCCTGTTCTCGCTGGGCGGGGAGTACCTCCTGGTCCACGGCGCGGGCCTGATCAAGCCGGTCGGCATCCTGGCGTGGCTGATGTTCATCGCCATCGCCTTCCTCGAGGTGCTGGTGCAGTTCCTCCAGGCCTACGTCTTCACGCTGCTCAACGCGCTCTACATCGCCGGCGCCATCGCCGACGAGCACTGAGCCCACCCGAACGTCCCGGCCCCGGCCGGGTGCACGACCACAACTGAACAACCACCTGTGCATCAATCGAAAGGAAACAGCCATGCTCTCGCTGGCTCTCAACGGCTCCGTCAACATGGTCGGCTACGGCCTCGCCGCCATCGGCCCCGGCATCGGCATCGGCCTGATCTTCGCCGCCTACATCCAGGGCGTCGCGCGTCAGCCCGAGGCTCAGGGTCGCCTGCAGACCATCGCGTTCCTGGGCTTCGCGCTCGCCGAGGCCCTGGCGATCATCGGTATCGCCCTCGCCTTCGTCATCTCGTGACCCTGCCCTCCTGAAGGACTCACATGTACCTGAACCCCCTGGCGGAGAAGCTCAACCCGCTGGTCCCGCACCCGATCGAGATCGTTCTCTCGATCGTGGTGTTCGGCCTGCTCTACTTCCTCGCGAAGAAGTACGTCGTCCCCAACTTCGAGCAGACGTTCGCCGAGCGCACGTCCGCCATCGAGGGCGGTCTGAAGGCGGCCGAGACCAAGCAGGCCGAGGCCGACGCCAAGCTCGCCGAGCTCGAGCAGCGCCTCTCCGAGGCCAAGCACGAGGCCTCGCGCATCCGTGAGGAGGCCCGTGAGCAGGGGGCGCAGATCGTCGCCGAGATGCGCGAGCAGGCTCAGCAGGAGTCGGCCCGCATCGTCGAGAACGGCAAGTCCCAGATCGAGGCCGAGCGCCAGCAGGCGGTCACCTCGCTGCGGGCCGAGGTGGGCTCCCTGGCCACCTCGCTGGCCGGACGCATCGTCGGCGAGAGCCTGGAGGACGAGGACCGCGCTTCCCGCGTGGTCGACCGGTTCCTGGCCGACCTCGAGATGCACGAGCGCGCGGCTGACGCCGGCTCCACCACCCCCGGGGCCAGCTGATGTCCGTCTCCGACCTGCGTGGCGCCTCTCGCGAGGCGCTCGACGCCCTGACCCAGCGGGTCCAGGGCGTCAGCGGTGAGGACGCGTCCCGGCTGGGCGAGGACCTGTTCGGCGTGGCCACCCTGCTGCGCTCCGAGCCGGGGCTGCGCCGGGTCGTGACCGACCCGTCCACCGACGCCTCGGCCAAGTCCGACCTCGTCCGGGGGATCCTCTCCGGCAAGGTCGGGGACGCCGCCCTCGAGCTCGTCGCCGACGGCGTCGAGCGACGGTGGACGCGTCCGCGCGACCTCGCGGACGCCCTGGAGCACCTCGGTGTGGTCGCCGTGGTCAGCTCCGCGGGCGACGACTCCGACCGGCTCTCCGACGAGCTGTTCGCGGTCGCCCGGATGCTGGGGGAGCAGGGCGACCTGCGCACCGCGCTCTCGGACCCCGCACGGTCGACGCAGGACAAGAGCCGCCTGCTCGCCGACATCCTCGGCGGCCGTACCCTCCAGGCCACCCTCCGGCTGGCCCAGCAGGCCCTCGCCGGGAGCCACCGCAGCGTGGTGGTGGGGATCGAGGAGTACCAGAAGCTGGCCGCCGACGCCCACGGGCAGAGCGTGGCCGAGGTCGTGGTGGCCCACGAGCTCACCGAGCAGGAGACCTCGCGTCTCCGCGAGGCGCTGAGCAGCCAGTACGGCCGCAAGGTCCACCTCAACGTCGTCGTCGACCCCGACGTCCTCGGCGGGGTGCGCGTGGAGATCGGTGACGACGTCATCGACGGCACGGTCTCCAGCCGGCTCGACGACGCACGACGCAGACTGGCCGGCTGACCGGCCCACCCAGCACTTCACCGACGACCATCAGCACCAGAGAGTAGGGACGAACAATGACGGAGCTTTCGATCCGTCCGGAAGAGATCCGGGACGCGCTGCAGAAGTTCGTGTCGGACTACCAGCCGGACGCGTCCAGCAAGGAAGAGGTCGGCGTCGTCGCCGAGGCCGGTGACGGCATCGCCCGCGTGTCCGGCCTCCCCTCGGCCATGGCCAACGAGCTCCTGGAGTTCGAGAACGGCACCCTGGGCCTCGCCCTGAACCTGGACACCCGTGAGATCGGTGTCGTCATCCTCGGTGAGTTCGACGGCATCGAGGAGGGCCAGAAGGTCCGCCGCACCGGCGAGATCCTGTCCGTCCCCGTCGGCGACAACTTCCTGGGCCGCGTCGTGGACCCGCTCGGCACCCCCATCGACGGCCTCGGCGACATCGAGTCCGACGAGCGTCGCGCCCTGGAGCTCCAGGCTCCCGGCGTGATGGCGCGCAAGTCGGTGCACGAGCCCCTGGCCACCGGCATCAAGGCGATCGACGCCCTGACCCCGATCGGCCGCGGCCAGCGCCAGCTCATCATCGGCGACCGCTCGACCGGCAAGACCACGATCGCGATCGACACGATCATCAACCAGCGCCAGAACTGGGAGTCCGGTGACCCGGACAAGCAGGTGCGCTGCATCTACGTCGCCATCGGCCAGAAGGGCTCGACCATCGCCTCGGTGCGTGGCGCCCTCGAGGAGGCCGGCGCGCTGGAGTACACGACCATCGTGGCCGCTCCCGCCTCCGACTCCGCGGGCTTCAAGTACCTCGCGCCGTACACCGGCTCGGCCATCGGTCAGCACTGGATGTACGACGGCAAGCACGTCCTCATCGTGTTCGACGACCTGAGCAAGCAGGCCGACGCCTACCGCGCCGTGTCTCTGCTGCTGCGCCGCCCGCCGGGCCGCGAGGCGTTCCCCGGCGACGTGTTCTACCTGCACAGCCGCCTGCTCGAGCGTTGCGCGAAGCTGTCCGACGACCTGGGACACGGCTCGATGACCGGCCTCCCGATCGTGGAGACCAAGGCCAACGACGTGTCGGCCTTCATCCCGACCAACGTCATCTCGATCACCGACGGCCAGATCTTCCTCCAGTCGGACCTCTTCGCCTCCAACCAGCGCCCGGCCATCGACGTCGGTGTGTCGGTCTCCCGCGTGGGCGGTGCGGCCATGACCAAGGCGATGAAGTCGGTCACCGGCTCGCTCAAGGTCGAGCTGGCGCAGTTCCGCGCCATGGAGGCGTTCGCGATGTTCGCCTCCGACCTCGACGCCGCGTCGCGCCAGCAGCTGGACCGCGGTCAGCGCCTGATGGCCCTGCTCAAGCAGCCGGCGTACTCGCCGTACCCGCTGGAGAACATGGTCGTCTCGCTCTGGCTCGGCACCTCGGGTGGCCTGGACCGCGTCCCCACCGACGACGTCCTGCGCTTCGAGCAGGAGTTCCTGGACTACCTGCACCGCTCGCACGACGGGCTGCTCTCGGGCATCCGCGAGAGCGGCAAGTTCGAGGACGAGGCCGGCGTCAAGGACGCCTACGACTCGTTCCTGGACCAGTTCGAGACCTCCGAGGGCAACTCGATCAAGCCCGGCAAGGAAGCCGAGGCCGAGGCTCTGGACGACGACGACGTCGAGCAGGAGCAGATCGTCAAGCAGAAGCGGAGCTGACCACCCATGGCTCTATCGCTGCGTGAGTACCGCGCGCGGATCAAGTCGACCGAGTCGATGAAGAAGATCACGCGCGCCATGGAGCTCATCGCTGCGTCCCGGATCATCAAGGCGCAGCAGCGGGCACAGGCGGCAGCGCCGTACGCCCGTGAGCTGACGCGTGCGGTCTCGGCCGTCGCGACCTTCTCCAACGTCGAGCACCCCTTGACCACGGAGCCCGAGGACCCCAAGCGGGTCGCCGTGCTGATCGTGACCAGCGACCGCGGGCTGGCCGGTGCCTACTCCTCGAGCGTGCTCAAGGAGTCCGAGCGCCTCACCCAGAAGCTGAAGGACGAGGGCAAGGAGGTCGAGCTCTACGTCTCCGGACGCAAGGGCGAGGGCTACCTGCGGTTCCGCAACCGTCCCGTGGTGAAGACCTGGACCGGTCACTCCGACCAGCCCAGCTACGAGGTGGCGCGCGAGATCGGGGAGGCGCTGATCGGCGCCTTCCTGCACGACCCGGAGCACCCGGACGAGAGCCGTGCGCTCGAGGGGTCGGAGGGTGTCGACGAGGTGCACGTGGTCTACACGCGCTTCAAGTCGATGCTCGTGCAGGAGCCGACCACCGTGCGGCTGCTGCCGCTCGAGGTCGTCGAGGGCGAGGAGAAGCCCTCGGACTCCGAGGTCCTGCCGCTCTACGAGTTCGAGCCGTCGCCGTCGGAGGTCCTCGACGGGCTGCTGCCGCGCTACGTCCAGAGCCGGATCTTCTTCGCCCTGCTGCAGGCGGCCGCCTCCGAGCTGGCCGCCCGTCAGAAGGCGATGAAGTCGGCGACGGACAACGCCGACGAGCTGATCAAGAAGTACACCCGAATCGCCAACCAGGCACGCCAGGCCGGCATTACCCAGGAAATCAGCGAGATCGTCGGTGGCGTCAACGCGCTGGCCGACGCGAACGCCGGGAGTGAGTGAGAGACATGACTGCCACTGTTGATGAGCACAAGACCCAGAAGGACCAGGGCGGGGTGGGCCGCATCGCCCGCGTCACCGGCCCGGTCGTGGACGTCGAGTTCGCTGCCGACGCCATGCCCGAGATGTACAACAAGCTCGAGGTCGAGCTCGAGCTGAGCGGGGAGAAGCGGATCCTCTCGATGGAGGTCGCCCTCCACATCGGTGACGGCATGGTCCGCGCGATCTCGCTGCAGCCCACCGACGGCCTCGTCCGCGGTGCCCAGGTGCGCGACACCGGCAACCCGATCTCCGTGCCCGTGGGCGACGTGACCAAGGGCCACGTCTTCAACGCGCTCGGCGAGTGCCTCAACCTCGAGGAGGGCGAGGAGCTGGACGTCACGGAGCGCTGGGGCATCCACCGCCAGGCGCCCTCGTTCGACCAGCTCGAGTCGAAGACCCAGATGTTCGAGACCGGCATCAAGGTCATCGACCTGCTCACCCCCTACGTCCAGGGCGGCAAGATCGGCCTGTTCGGTGGTGCCGGCGTCGGCAAGACCGTGCTGATCCAGGAGATGATCGCCCGCGTCGCCAAGGACCACGGTGGCGTCTCGGTGTTCGCCGGTGTCGGCGAGCGCACCCGTGAGGGCAACGACCTCATCGTCGAGATGGAGGAGGCCGGCGTCATCGGCCAGACCGCCCTCGTCTTCGGCCAGATGGACGAGCCGCCGGGCACCCGCCTGCGGGTCGCGCTGTCCGCACTGACGATGGCGGAGTACTTCCGCGACGTGCAGAACCAGGACGTGCTGCTCTTCATCGACAACATCTTCCGGTTCACCCAGGCCGGCTCGGAGGTGTCCACCCTGCTGGGTCGGATGCCCTCGGCCGTGGGCTACCAGCCCAACCTGGCCGACGAGATGGGTCAGCTCCAGGAGCGGATCACCTCGACGCGCGGTCACTCGATCACCTCGATGCAGGCGATCTACGTCCCCGCCGACGACTACACCGACCCGGCGCCGGCCACGACGTTCGCCCACCTGGACGCCACGACCGAGCTGTCCCGCGAGATCGCCTCGCTGGGCATCTACCCGGCCGTGGACCCGCTGACCTCGACCTCGCGGATCCTCGACGCGCAGTACATCGGCCAGGAGCACTACGACTGCGCCATCCGGATCAAGCAGATCCTGCAGCGCAACAAGGAGCTCCAGGACATCATCGCGATCCTCGGTGTCGACGAGCTGTCCGAGGAGGACAAGGTCATCGTCTCGCGGGCCCGTCGCATCCAGCGGTTCCTGTCGCAGAACACCTACGTGGCCAAGCAGTTCACCGGCATCGAGGGCTCGACGGTCCCCGTGGCCGACACCATCGAGGCGTTCAACAAGATCGCCGACGGTGAGTACGACCACGTGGCCGAGCAGGCCTTCTTCATGTGCGGTGGTCTCGACGACGTCGAGAAGAAGTGGGCCGAGATCCAGAAGCAGACCGGGGAGTAGTCGTGAGCGACGACAGCCTGCGGGTCGAGCTGGTCGCCGCCGACCGTCTGGTGTGGTCGGGCGAGGCGAAGATGGTCGTCGCCCGCACGACCGAGGGTGACGTCGGCATCCTGCCGAACCACGCCCCCCTGCTCTCGCTGATGGTGGACGGCGTCGTCGACGTGCAGACCACCGACGGCGAGACCTGGATCGCGGCCGTGGACGCGGGGTTCCTCTCCGTGGCCCACAACCGGGTCTCGATCCTGTCCGAGCACGCCCAGATGTCGCACGAGATCGACCTCGAGCAGGCCCGGCACGACCTCGAGCGGGCCAAGGAGAGCGGCGAGAACGACGACGACGCCCAGGCCGCCGTCCGGCGGCACGAGGCTCGGGTCCGCGCGGCCGAGCAGGCCGGCTGACCCGGCGTACACGACCGGTCGGAACGTACGACGCGCAGCAGGGCCGCCCCCATCGACGGGGCGGCCCTGCTGGCGTTTCCGCGATCTCCTAGGGTGGGCCACTCACACCCCTTCGACGGCGGAACGAGGGATCGATGCCGGTCTGGCAGTGGGTTCTGGACTCGTCCGGCGTCGTGCTGTCCCTGCTGCTGCTCTTCGGTCTCCTGCTCGTCGTCCGCCGACGGCTCCTGGCCCGCAACGGCGGCACCTTCGAGCTCAGCGTCCGTGACGCCGCGCAGCCCGGCGGCAAGGGCTGGGTGCTGGGCATGGGCCGCTACCGTGACGACTCGCTGGAGTGGTACCGGATCTTCTCGCCGGTGCCGCGTCCCAAGCGGGCCTGGCGTCGCAACGACCTGGTCCTGGTGCAGCAGCGCGACCCGGTCGGGACCGAGGAGTTCTCCCTGTACGCCGGCCACCTGGTCGTGCTGTGCCGGACCCCCCGCGGCGAGACCGAGCTCGCGCTCAGCCCCAGCTCGCTGACCGGCTTGCAGTCCTGGCTCGAGGCCGGGCCGCCCGGATCACGTCCCTCGCGCCCCTCGCGGTAGCGGGGTCCCGCTCAGCCGTCGTCGCGGGTGCGCGACGACCGGGAGGCCCGGGCCGGCTTCGTGCGCTCCCCGCCAGGCACCCAGAGGACGTCGCCGGCGGCGCGGTTGGCGTGCCGGGCGAGGATGAAGAGCAGGTCCGAGAGCCGGTTGAGGTAGGTCAGGGTGAGGACGTTCATCGACGCCTCGTGCTCGGCGTACGCCGCCCAGCCGGCCCGCTCGGCGCGTCGGCAGATCGTGCGCGCGACGTGGAGGTGGGCCGCCGCGGGGGTGCCCCCGTTGAGGATGAACGAGCGCAGGGCGGGCAGCTGCTCGTTGTAGTGGTCGCACCACTGCTCGAGGCGCTCGACGTAGTCCGGCTCGATCCGCAGCGGGGGGTACTCCGGGTCGGGGACGACCGGCGTGCAGAGATCGGCGCCCACGTCGAAGAGGTCGTTCTGCACGTGGACGAGCAGCTCGCGCACGTCGTCGTCGAGCCCGTCGGGGTCGCCGGTCGCGAGCACCACGCCGAGGTGGGCGTTGGTCTCGTCGACGTCGGCGTAGGCCTCGAGCCGCAGGTCGGTCTTGGTGGTCTCGCTCATGTCGCCGAGACGGGTGGTGCCGCCGTCGCCGGTGCGGGTGTAGATGCGGGTGAGGTTGACCATGCCGACACCCTAGGTGGTCGGTCCCCACGTCTCGCGCTCACTAGAGTACGGCGCATGGGCAGCTTCCGAGTGGCGTCGCACGGGCCCCTGTCGCGGCCCCTCTCGGGCACCGTCCACGTCGGTGGGGCCAAGAACTCCGCGCTCAAGCTGCTGGCGGCGACGCTGCTGGCCCCGGGCCGCTCGGTGGTGCACAACGTCCCCGACATCCTCGACGTCGCGGTGATGGGTGACCTGCTGCGCCGGCTGGGCTGCGAGGTCGAGATCACCTACCCCGACGTGGTCGACCCCGTCAGCGGCTCGACCAGCGGCCGGGCGGTCGTCGTGGTCCCCGAGGAGCTGACCCCCGAGGCGCCGTACGAGCTCGTGCGCCGGCTGCGCGCCTCGATCGCCGTGCTCGGCCCCCTGGTGGCCCGCTGCCACCGCGCCAGCGTGGCCCTCCCCGGCGGGGACGCCATCGGCTCGCGCGGCCTCGACATGCACATCACGGGGCTGGAGGAGCTGGGCGCCACGGTGCGCATCGAGCACGGGCAGGTGGTGGCCGAGGTGGCCCACGAGCTCGTCGGTGCCCCCCTCAAGCTCGACTTCCCCTCGGTCGGGGCCACCGAGAACCTGCTGATGGCCTCCGTGCTCGCCCGGGGGACCACCGTCATCGACAACGTGGCGCGCGAGCCCGAGATCGTCGACCTGTGCCGGATGCTGACCGCGATGGGCGCCCGGATCGACGGCACCTCCACCTCCACCCTCACCGTGGAGGGTGTCGACCGGCTGGACCCGGTCGAGCACACGACCGTCACCGACCGGATCGTCACCGGCACCTGGGTGTTCGCGGCCGCCATCGCCGGGGGCGACGTGGTCGTCTCGGGCGGCGTGCCGGAGCACCTCGACATCGTCCTGGACAAGCTGGTCGGGGCCGGCGCCGAGGTGCGCACGCTCGAGCACGGCTTCTCGGTGCACGCCCACCGCCGGCTGCGCTCCTTCGACGTGGCGACGCTGCCGTTCCCGGGCTTCCCCACCGACCTCCAGCCGTTCGCGATGGCGCTGGCGGCGGTCTCCGACGGCACCGCGATGATCACCGAGAACGTGTTCGAGGCCCGCTTCATGTTCGCCCAGGAGCTCGCCCGCCTGGGGGCCGACCTGCGCACCGACGGCCACCACGCGGTGGTCCGGGGCGTCCCGCGCCTCTCGGGGGCGCCGGTCGTGGCCCACGACATCCGGGCCGGGGCCGCCCTGGTGCTCGCCGGCCTGGCGGCGCAGGGGACCACCGAGGTGGCCGAGTCGCACCACGTCGACCGCGGCTACCCCTCCTTCGCGGAGGCCCTGCGGGCCGTCGGAGCCGACGTCGAGCGGCTGCCCGACCCTCCCGGGGCATAAGTCCCTGGCGTCCCACGCCCCTCCCGGGTCAGGATGAGACGTGTCGTCTCGTAATTCCGTGGCCCTCTCCGGCGCGTCCTGGAACCTGTGAGGCGTACCACGCGTCGATCATGGGTAGGGGTAGGCAAGGGGGGTGAGGCTCGTGATGGAGCACTCGACCGACGGGGACACGCTCGAGCTCACGGGATCGCTCGACGTGCGCTGCACCGCGGAGCTGCGGGTGGTGCTGTACGGGTTGATCGAACGCACCCCGGGAGACGTCGTGGTCGACATCTCGCGGGTGGACTCGGTCGACATGACCACGCTCAAGATGCTGGCGGTGGCGAACCGCGTCGCCGAGCGGGGCGGTCACCGGGTGGTGCTGCGTGGCTGCTCGACCGGCGTACGGCGACTGCTGCACCTCTCGCACCTGCGCTCGATGATCCCGGTGGAGCCGGCCGAGCGCGCCGACGCCGTGTGACTTTTCTGGCACGAGCCGGGGCGGTCCCAGGACTTACCGACCGGTAGCCCTCGGGCCTACCCTCGGCGACATGAACGACACCCCCGGCGCCCGGCGCGAGAAGGACCGTCCCTGGGTGATGCGCACCTACGCGGGTCACTCCTCGGCCCTCGAGTCCAACAAGCTCTACCGGACCAACCTGGCCAAGGGCCAGACCGGGCTGTCGGTCGCCTTCGACCTGCCCACGCAGACCGGCTACGACCCCGACTCGCCGCTCTCGCGCGGCGAGGTCGGCAAGGTGGGCGTGCCGGTCCCGCACCTGGGCGAGATGCGCAAGCTGTTCGCCGACATCCCGCTGACCGGGATGAACACCTCGATGACCATCAACGCCACCGCGATGTGGCTGCTGGCGCTCTACCAGGTCGTCGCCGAGGAGCAGAACCCCGGCGTCGAGCCGCGCGAGGTCGCCGCCCAGCTCGCCGGGACGACCCAGAACGACATCATCAAGGAGTACCTCTCCCGCGGCACCTACGTGTTCCCGCCCGAGCACTCCCTGCGGCTGATCACCGACGTGATCGCCTACACGGTCAACGAGATCCCCAAGTGGAACCCGATCAACATCTGCAGCTACCACCTGCAGGAGGCCGGGGCGACGCCGACGCAGGAGCTCGCCTACGCCCTGTGCACGGCGATCGCGGTGCTCGACGCGGTGCGCGACTCCGGCCAGGTGGCCGAGGAGGACTTCGGCACCGTGGTGGGGCGGATGTCGTTCTTCGTCAACGCCGGGGTGCGCTTCATCGAGGAGACCTGCAAGATGCGCGCGTTCGTGCGGCTGTGGGAGGAGATCACCCGCGACCGCTACGGCGTGACCGACGAGAAGATGCGCCGCTTCCGCTACGGCGTGCAGGTCAACTCCCTGGGGCTGACCGAGGCCCAGCCGGAGAACAACGTGCAGCGCATCGTCCTGGAGATGCTGGGCGTGACCCTGTCCAAGAGCGCCCGCGCCCGCGCCGTCCAGCTCCCCGCGTGGAACGAGGCCCTCGGCCTGCCCCGCACCTGGGACCAGCAGTGGTCGCTGCGGCTCCAGCAGGTGCTGGCCTTCGAGTCCGACCTGCTGGAGTACGACGACATCTTCGACGGCTCGCACGTCATCGAGGCCGAGGTCGACCGGTTGGTGACCGAGGCCCGGGACGAGATGGATCGCGTCCAGGCGATGGGGGGCGCGATCGCCGCCGTCGAGACCGGCTACATGAAGCAGGCGCTGGTCAGCTCGCACGCCGCCCGTCGCGGTCGCATCGAGAGCGGCGAGGACGTCGTCGTCGGGGTGAACCGCTTCGAGACCACCGAGCCCTCGCCCCTGACCTCCGACCTCGACGGCGCCATCCAGACCGCCGACCCCGAGGCCGAGCGGTCGGCGCTGGCGAGCCTCGAGCAGTGGCGCGCCGAGCGCGACCAGGAGGCCGTCGACCGGGCCCTGGAGGCGCTGGCGGCCGCGGCCAAGACGCAGGAGAACCTGGTCGGGCCCACCCTGGTGGCGGCCCGGGCCGGGGCCACCACGGGGGAGTGGGCCGGCACCCTGCGCGGGGTCTTCGGGGAGTTCCGGGCCCCCACCGGGGTCTCCGGCGCCGTGGGTGTCACCCAGGCGGTCGGGGCGGCCGGCGAGGAGCTGGCCGCGGTCCGCGAGCAGGTCCGGGCCACCAGCGAGGAGCTCGGCGGGCGGTTGCGGCTGCTCGTGGGCAAGCCGGGCCTCGACGGCCACTCCAACGGCGCCGAGCAGGTCGCGGTGCGCGCCCGCGACGCCGGCTTCGAGGTCGTCTACCAGGGCATCCGGCTCACGCCGGCCCAGATCGTCGCCGCGGCCGTCGCCGAGGACGTGCACTGCGTGGGGCTGTCGATCCTGTCGGGGTCCCACATGGAGCTGGTGCCCGACGTGCTCGACCAGATGCGTGAGGCCGGGCTCGGGGACACCCCCGTGATCGTCGGCGGCATCATCCCCGACCGCGACGCGACGGCGCTCAAGGAGCTCGGGGTGGCCGCCGTCTTCACGCCGAAGGACTTCAGCCTGACGCAGTCGATGGCCGGCATCGTGCGGGCCATCCGCGACGCCCAGCACCTGGTCTAGTCGCTGGCGCTGTTTTTGGGATGACGCGTGTCGTTTCGGTCCGCGCCGGGCGTCTGGAGGTCGTAGGGTTCCCAGGCAATGACCTGCGGCCGGTCGGGGGACGGTCGCCCTTCTCGGGACCACGGCACCAGGGCGGACGACAGACACGATGCAGCTGCTGCAGGACGACGGCGACCAGAGCTTCGACGCGCTGGTGCGCACCGCCCAGTCCGTCGACGAGGCCCTGGTGCTCTCCGACGCCGACGGCGCGGTGGTCTACGCCAACGACGCGGTCGGCGAGCTGCTCGGGTACGACGTGGACCACCTGCTCGGGCTGAGCGTGCACGACTTCGGGCGCGAGCAGATGCACGCGTTCCAGAGCGTGGCCCACCAGGCCGTGATCGACAACGGCGTGGAGATCACCGTCCGCGACGCCCGGATCGCCAACGCCCAGGGCCGTCAGCTGGCCGTGGACCTCACGCTCACGCCGTACCACACGGACCGGGGGGTGCTGGTCGGCATCGGCCTGCGCGAGCCCAACGAGAAGCTCCGCCAGACCAAGCTCTTCCGCGGGCTGCTCGAGGCCGCTCCGGACGGCATGGTGATCGTCAACCGCGACGGGATCATCACGCTGGTCAACGCGCAGGTGGAGCAGATGTTCGGCTACGCCCGCGCCGAGCTGGTCGGCGAGCAGGTCGAGATCCTCGTCCCGGACCGCTTCTCCGGCATGCACATGGCCTTCCGCAGCGGCTTCGTCAACGAGCCCCGCACGCGCCCGATGGGGCTGGCCGGCGACCTGCACGCAAGACGCAAGGACGGCTCGGAGTTCCCCGTCGAGGTCACCCTCTCGCCCCTGGAGACCGACGAGGGCCTGCTGGTCTCGGCCGCCGTGCGCGACATCTCCGAGCGGCGCCGGATGCAGGAGGAGACCGACCGGGTCAAGGACGAGTTCTTCGCGACCGTCTCGCACGAGCTGCGCACGCCGCTGACCTCGATGATCGGCTACGGCGAGCTGATGCAGGACCTCGAGGAGCTCAGCCCGCAGGGCCAGCGGTTCCTGACGGTCATCATGCGCAGCGCCGAGCGCGAGCTGCGGCTGGTCGACGACCTGCTCACCCTGGTCGCCATGGAGGAGACCGGCCTGTCGATCCGCTCGGCCGAGATCGACCTCGAGAGCGTCGTGCGCGAGGCCGTCGAGGCCGGGCGACCGCGCGCGGAGGAGAACGGCCTGGTGCTCTCCTGCGAGACCCCGGGCGCCGCCGTGGGGATGTACGGCGACCGCGACCGCCTCGGTCAGGCCCTGGACAACCTGCTCTCCAACGCCTTCAAGTTCACCCCGCGCGACGGCTCCGTGCGCGTGGTCCTCCGGGTGTCGGGCAACGACGCCGAGATCGACGTCGTCGACACCGGTGTGGGGATCGGCGACGAGGACCCCGACCAGCTCTTCGAGCGGTTGTTCCGCTCGCCCAGTGCCGTGGCCCAGCAG
Source organism: Nocardioides korecus (assembly GCF_054778395.1). Taxonomy (NCBI): domain Bacteria; kingdom Bacillati; phylum Actinomycetota; class Actinomycetes; order Propionibacteriales; family Nocardioidaceae; genus Nocardioides; species Nocardioides korecus. Next base: position 196,693 of record NZ_BAAGZO010000006.1, read on the forward strand.
ACCCCCGGCGCGGGCCTGGGGCTCACGATCGCCCTGGCCATCGTCGAAGCGCACGCCGGCACGATCGAGGTCGTGGCCACCGGTGAGGACGGCACCACCTTCCGGATGACGTTCCCGCTGCGGCCCCCGGCCTGAGGCCCTAGAAGAGCCGCTCGCTCGGGTCGTCCATGCCACGCAGGGCGTCGTAGTCGACGCTCGCGCAGGCGATGCCGCGGTCGCCGGCCAGGACGCGCGCCTGCGGCTTGATCTCCTGGGCGGCGAAGATGCCGCGCACGGGGCCCTTGCGGGTCAGGGCGGGGTCGCGGTTGAGCAGCTCGAGGTAGCGGGTCAGCTGCTCCACGCCGTCGATCTCGCCGCGACGCTTGATCTCGACCGCCACCGAGCGGCCCTCGGCGTCGCGGCACATCAGGTCGACCGGGCCGATCGCGGTCGGGAACTCCCGCCGCACCAGGGTGAGGCCCTCGGACAGGGTGGAGGGGTGGTCGGCGAGCAGCTCCTGGAGGTGCTTCTCGACGCCGTCCTTGCGCAGGCCCGGGTCGACCCCGAGGTCGTGGGAGGAGTCGTGCAGGACCTCCTCGACCAGGATCCGCAGGCTGTCGCCCGACTTGGCCTCCACCAGCCACTCGACCTGGCCGTCCTCGGAGTGGCCCTCGCGGACGGTGCAGGGCGGGCTCATCCAGTTCAGGGGCTTGTAGGAGCCGCCGTCGGAGTGGATCAGCACGGAGCCGTCGGACTTCAGCATCAGCACCCGGGTGGCCATCGGCAGGTGGGCGGTCAGCCGGCCGGCGTAGTCGACCTGGCAGCGCGCAACGACGAGTCTCACGCTGGAGGACGCTACCTGCCATGCTGGCCGTCGTGAGCGCTCAGGTGGGTCCCGCTGCGGACCGGGTCGTGGTCGTCGGTGCCGGCGTCGTCGGGCTGACCTGCGCCGTCGCGCTGTCCGAGGCCGGCCACCGGGTCGACGTGCTGGCCCGCGACCTGCCCCTGGAGTCGACCTCGGCCGTCGCGGCGGCGCTGTGGTACCCCTACCTCGCCGAGCCCCGGGACCGGGTGGTCGGGTGGGGTGCGGCGGCGTACGCCAGGTTCGCGGCGCTGGCCGCGACCGGCACGCCCCGCGAGCACGGCGTGCGGATGCTGCCGGGCACCGAGGTCCTGCCGCGGCCCACGCCCGACCCGTGGTGGTCCTCGGCGGTGCCGGACCTGCGTCGCACCGCCGTCCCGCCGGGGTACGCCGACGCGTGGTCCTTCACCGCCCCGGTCATCGACATGCCGGTCCACCTGACCTGGCTGCGCGCGCGTCTGGAGTCGCTCGGGGGCACGATCACCCGGATGAGCCTGGGCGGGCTGCCGGCGATCGACGACGTCGTCGTGGACTGCGCCGGGCTGGGGGCGCGCCTGCTCGCCGCGGACCACACCGTGCGACCCGTGCGCGGGCAGGTCGTGCTGGTCGAGGGCGTCGAGCTGGACCGCTGGGTGCTCGACGAGTCCGGGCCGACGTACGTCGTGCCGCGGCTGGACCAGGTCGTCGTCGGGGGCACCGAGGAGGACGGGGAGTGGAGCCGCACGCCGTCGCCCGAGGCCGCCACCGACCTCCTGCGGCGCGCGACGGCGCTGGTGCCCGAGCTCGCGCAGGCCCGCGTGGTGCGCCACAAGGTGGGCCTGCGCCCCGTGCGCCCGGCCATCCGGCTGGAGGCCGTCGGTCGGGTCGTGCACTGCTACGGCCACGGTGGCGCCGGCGTCACCCTGGGCTGGGGCTGCGCCGCCGAGGTGGTCGACCTGGTCGCCTCGCTCACCGACTGAGCAGGCGGTCCCGCGTGAGATGACACACAGGTCGGGGCGGCCTGGTGCCGTGGCATGATCCGCCCCATGGCACGTGAATTCACAACGATCGGCGTCGTCGGACTGGGCACCATGGGTGCGGGCATCGCGGAGGTGTTCGCCCGTCACGGCTACGACGTCGTCGGCGTGGAGGTCGACGAGGACGGCACCGCCCGCGGTCGTCAGCACCTGGAGAACTCCACCGCCCGCGCGGTCAAGCGCGGCAAGCTCAGCGAGGCCGAGCAGGCCGAGCTGCTGGGCCGCGTGCGCTTCGCGACCTCGATGCAGGAGCTCAAGGACGCCGACCTCGTGGTCGAGGCGGTCGTGGAGTCGGTGTCGGTGAAGAAGGACATCTTCCGCGAGCTCGAGTCGGTCGTCCGCGAGGACGCCGTGCTGGCCACCAACACCTCCTCCCTCTCGGTCACCGAGATCTCCACCGCCAACGCCCACCCCGGTCGGGTCGTCGGCGTCCACTTCTTCAACCCCGCCCCCGTGCAGGGCTTCGTCGAGATCGTGCGCACCGTCGTCACCGAGCCGGGCGTCGTCGAGGACGTCTCCGCGCTGGTGCAGACCCTGGGCAAGAACCCGGTCGTGTGCGGCGACAAGGCCGGCTTCATCGCCAACACCCTGCTCTTCGGCTACCTCAACCACGCGGTGTCGATGTACGAGGGCAAGTACGCCTCCCGCGAGGACATCGACGCCTCGATGCGCTACGGCTGCGGCTACCCGATGGGCCCCCTGGCCCTGCTCGACCTGATCGGCCTGGACACGGCGTACGAGATCCTGGAGACGATGTACCGCCAGGGTCGCGACCGCCTGCACGCCCCGGCCCCCATCCTCAAGCAGATGGTCACCGCCGGTCTGCTGGGTCGCAAGACCGGGCGCGGCTTCTACAGCTACGAGGGTCCCGACAGCCCCGTCGTGGTGGCCGACGACAAGACCCCCTCGGCCGACGACGCCCCCCAGCTCAAGCACGACATCTCGCTGGTCGGCGTGGTCGGAACCGGCACGATGGCCAGCGGCATCGTCGAGGTCTTCGCCAAGAGCGGGTTCGACGTCGTCTTCGTCGGGCGCTCGCAGTCCAAGGTCGACGGGGTGCTCGCCACCATCGAGCGCTCGCTGGACAAGGCGATCCAGCGCGGCAAGCTCGAGGAGTCGGCCAAGGCCGAGGTGCTCGGCCGCCTGACCGGCTCGACCTCGCTGGACGACCTGGGGCAGGTCGACCTGGTCGTCGAGGCGATCGCGGAGGACCTCAAGGTCAAGACCACCCTGTTCGAGAACCTCGACGAGATCTGCAAGCCCGGCGCGATCCTGGCCACCACGACCTCCTCGCTGCCCATCATCGAGTGCGCCCGCGCCACCGACCGTCCCCAGGACGTCGTCGGCCTGCACTTCTTCAACCCGGCCACGATCATGAAGCTGGTCGAGGTGGTCTCGACGGTCGCCACGGCCGAGGACGTCACCGAGACCGCCCAGGCGCTGTGCGCGAAGCTGGGCAAGGTGCCGGTCTCCTGCGGCGACCGCGCGGGCTTCATCGTCAACGCGCTGCTGTTCCCCTACCTCAACGACGCGATCAAGATGCTCGAGGCGCACTACGCCACCGCCGACGACATCGACACCGCGATGAAGCAGGGCTGTGCGCTCCCGATGGGCCCCTTCGAGCTCCTCGACGTGGTCGGCAACGACGTGTCGCTGGCCATCCAGCGCGAGCTCTACCTGGAGTTCCGCGAGCCCGGGTTCGCGCCCGCGCCGCTGCTCGAGCACCTGGTGACGGCCGGCTACCTCGGCCGCAAGACCAAGCGCGGGTTCCGCGACTACAGCAACCGCTGAGTCCGGGGGGCGTGCCACCCGCCCCGTAGTCTGGGGGCATGGGTGGACTCGTGCTGATCCTGCTGCTGCTGGTGGCCGGTGCCGCGGTGGTGGCGGTGGTCAAGGCCAACCAGCGCAAGGCCCTGGAGCGCAAGGAGGCCGAGCTCGCGCCCGTGCGGCAGCTGGCCTTCGAGGACGTCACCGCGCTCGGGGTTGAGCTGCAGGAGTTCGACTCCGAGGTCGCAGGTCACGCCCTCGACGCCGGGGCGAACGCCGACTACCAGCGCGCCCTGGACGCCTACGAGGCGGCCAAGAAGGCGGCCGACTCGATCGCGGCACCCGACCAGGTCAAGCACGTCACCGAGATCCTCGAGGACGCCCGCTACGCGATGGCGTGCGTGCGGGCACGGGTCAACGGCCAGCCGCTGCCGGCGCGCCGACCGCCGTGCTTCTTCGACCCGCGCCACGGCCTGTCCACCGAGGACGTCACCTACGCACCGCCCGGCGGGGTCGCCCGTGAGGTCCCGGCCTGCGCCCTGGACGCCGAGCGCGTGCGGGCCGGTGCCGAGCCCGACATCCGCAAGGTGACGGTCGGCAACCGGCGGGTGCCGTACTACCAGGGCGGCCGCGCCTACCAGCCGTACGCCGCGGGCTACTTCGGCGGCTTCGGCCCGATGGACTGGATGTTCATGGGGATGCTCTTCGGCGGTGGTTTCGACGGCCTGGGCGAGGGGATCGGGGCGCTCGGCGAGGGGCTGGGCGAGGGCATCGGCTCCATCGGTGACGGGATCGGCGGGATGTTCGACGGGATCGGCGACATGTTCGACGGTTTCGACTTCTGATCGTTCCAATCGGCGCGGATCGGTGATCTGGCGGTAACCCGGCGTCAACCTCGCGGTGACCTCGCCGGGGCACTGTGGAGCCATGCCCGGCCCACACCCTGGGGCCGACCTTCCCTGAGGAGTCCGCATGGAGACCCCGATCGCGCTGTCCGCCGCCACCCCCGCCGTCGTCACCGTCCCGCTGATCCGCAGCCGCGAGGGCGCCACCCGCGACCTGGCCAGCCGGCACCTCCAGGGCGTCAGCGTCCTGCTCTCCACCCGCGAGGACCTGCGCGGCGTGCACGCCTTCGCCGACGTGGTCGAGGAGTCCGTGCGCTGGTGCGCCTGACCCCTGATGCCTGACGCGGGGCACCTGCTTCCGGGCGGCATGCCCTCGGCGATGATGAGGGCATGCCGCCACCCGCGTCCGAGCTCGTGCTGCACACCACCGAGGTGGGGGAGCAGGGCTCCCCTCTCGTCTTCTGCCACGGCCTCTTCGGCCAGGGCCGCAACTGGACCGGGATCGCCAAGGCCCTGGCCCACGGCCCCGACGGATCTGCCGAGGGCGGCCACCGCTCGCTGCTGGTCGACCTGCCCCACCACGGCCGCTCGTCGTGGCCCGCGGGGGTCGACTACCCGGCGCTGGCCGACCAGGTGGCGACCGTGCTCGACGCCGCCGACCCCGTCACCCTGGTGGGCCACTCGATGGGCGGCAAGGTCGCCATGGTGCTCGCCCTGCGGCACCCCGAGCTGGTGGCGCGGCTGTGCGTGGTCGACATCGCGCCGGTGGACTACGGCGGGAGCACCGAGTTCACGGCGTACGTCGAGGCGATGCGGGGCGTGGACCTCGACGGCCTCCACCGCCGCAGCGACGCCGACGAGGCGCTCACCGCGGCGGTCCCAGACCGCGCGGTGCGTGACTTCCTGCTCCAGAACCTGCGCCGCGACGGCGACGGCTGGCGCTGGCAGGTGGACCTCGAGGGCCTCGGGACCGGACTCCCGACGATCAGCGGGTGGCCGGCCGACGACCTGGAGGGGCTGACGTACGACGGCCCCGTGCTCTGGGTGGCGGGGGGCGAGTCGCGCTACGTCCGTCCCGAGCACGCCGCCGCCATGCAGGAGCTGTTCCCGCGCCACCGCAAGGTGACGATCAAGGGCGCGGGGCACTGGGTGCACTCGCAGAAGCCGGACGTCTTCGTGGAGGTCCTGCGCCGCTTCGCGAGCGCGTGAGGTCGCGAGCAGACGCAGCAGGGCCCGGACACCACGTGGTGCCCGGGCCCTGCTGCGTGGTGTGACTAGTTGTCGTCGTTGCCGAAGCCGGCGACGACGTCGCGCAGCTGCGCCAGCTGCGAGGTGATCGAGTCGCGGCGACGCGAGAGGCGCTGGACCTCGTCCTGGAGGGCCTGCAGCTCGCGCTCGGAGTCGGCGTGGCCGCTGTTGCGCAGCGCGTCGGCCTGCTTCTTCGCGGCGCTCACGATCTGCTCGGCCTCGCGGCGCGCGTGGCTGACCATCTGCTCCGACTCGTGCTCGGCCTGCTCGCGCGCGGCGGCCGCGGCGTCCATGGCCTCGCGGGCGCGGGTCTCGGCGGCGTCGGCCCGCTGCTGGGCGTCGGCGACCAGTCGCTGGGTCTCCGCCGTGGCGGCGTCGTGGTTGGCGGCCGCCTCGCGGGTCAGGCGCTCCTGCTCCACGGCCAGGGCCCGACGGGCCTCCTGCAGCTCGCGCTCGGCGGTGGCCCGGGCGGCCTCCACCTCGCGGGAGGCGCCGGTGCGCAGGGCGTTGGTCTCCTGCTCGGCCGCGAGCCGGTGCTGCTCGGCCTCCCGGCGGGCGGCGGCGAGGCGGTCGTCGGCGTCGGCGAAGGAGCGGGTGCGGTGCGCCTCGATGTCGGCCATCGTGCGGGTGCGACTCTCGTCGAGCTCGCGCAGCTGGACCACGCGCATGTCCTCGGCGTCGCGCTCGGCCTCGGACTTGGTGGCCGCAGCGTCGCGCTGGGCCTGCTGGCGCAGTCGCTGGGCCTCGGCGCGGGCCTCGTTGAGCACGTCGGCGGACTGCTCCTCGGCCAGGCGCAGCATCTCGTTGGCCCGGGCGCCGAGACCGGCGTAGGTGGGGTTCTGGTTCTCCTCCACGCGGGTGCGCAGGGACTCCACCTCGCTGCCGAGGCTGCTCAGGCGGTCCTGGGCCTCCGCGAGGGCGGCGGCCAGGCCGGCGCGCTCGGTCGCGGAGCTGCGCAGGAAGGAGTCGACGGCGTGGGTGTCGTAGCCGCCGCGGCGCACGGTCGGCAGCTGCGGCAGGGCCGGGGCCGACGACGGGGCCGGCGTCGAGGAGGCGGCCGGAGCGCTCACGGTGCGGCCGGCCTGGGGGGCCTGGGCCGCGGCGGGGCGGGCGTCGGGAGCCGGACGCGCGGCCGGCGCCGAGCCGCGGGGAGCGGCCTGGTCGCGGCGCTGGGCGGGGGCCGGACGCCCGGGCTGCGGGGAGGACTGCTGGGGGCCGCGCTGCTGCGCGGGGCGGGGCTTCTCCGCCACCTGCTGGGAGGTGCGGCGCGAGGACTGCTGGGTGTCCTTCTCCACGACGGGCACGACCTGGGTCGCGGCGTCGCGCGAGTCGCCCTGGTCACCGGTGTCGCGGCTCTCGGGACCGTCCTGGCTCTCCCGGGCGTCCTCGTGGTCGTCGTGGTCGAAGATGGACAGGCCCGCGTTGCTCATTGGTGTTCCTCAATCCGGGTTGGCGGCCGACGTACGCCGCCAGTCTCGCCCACGCCTCGGCCGATTCCCACCGCCGTCTGCGCGACGCGCCGGGAGGTCTGCGAAAAGCGCCGCACCCGGCGGCACCGCGCTGGTGCCACCGGGTGCGGTGGGGTGCTGCGCGTCCCGTGGGACCGGTGGGGCCGGTGTGGTCAGACGCCGCGGAAGGCGTTGATCTTGTCGAGGTGCTTGGCGCGCAGCTCGTGGTCACGCACGCCGAGGCCCTCCTCGGGGGCCAGGCAGAGCACGCCGACCTTGCCCTGGTGGGAGTTCTCGTGGACGTCCAGCGCTGCCTGGCCGACCTCGTCGAGGGTGTAGCTCTTCGACAGGGTCGGGTGGATCATCCCCTTGGCGATCAGCCGGTTGGCCTCCCACGACTCGCGGTAGTTGGCGAAGTGCGAGCCGATGATGCGCTTGAGGTTCATCCACAGGTAGCGGTTGTCGTACTGGTGCATGTAGCCCGTGGTGGAGGCACAGGTGACGATCGTGCCGCCCTTGCGCGCGGCGTACACGCTGGCGCCGAAGGTCTCGCGGCCCGGGTGCTCGAAGACGATGTCGACGTCCTCGCCGCCGGTGAGCTCGCGGATCTTGGCCCCCAGCCGGCGCCACTCGCGCTGGTCCTGGGTGTGCTCGTCCTTCCAGAACTGCCAGTTCTCCTCGGAGCGGTTGATGATCAGCTCCGCGCCCATCTTGCGGCAGATCTCGGCCTTGGCGTCGTTGGAGACCACGCAGACCGGGGTGGCGCCGCCGTTGAGGGCGTACTGCGTGGCGTAGCCGCCGAGGCCGCCGCTCGCGCCCCAGATCAGGACGTTGTCGCCCTGCTTCATCCCGGCGCCGTTGCGGCTGACCAGCTGGCGGTAGGCCGTGGAGTTGACCAGGCCGGGGGAGGCGGCCTCCTCCCAGGTGAGGTGGTCGGGCTTGGGCATCAGCTGGTTGGACTTGACCAGCGCGATGTGGGCGAGGCCGCCGAAGTTGGTCTCGAAGCCCCAGATCCGCTGCTCGGGGTCCATCATCGTGTCGTTGTGGCCCTCGGGGCCCTCGAGCTCGACCGAGAGGCAGTGCGCGACGACCTCGTCGCCGGGCTTCCAGCTGTGCACGCCCAGGCCGGTCTTGAGCACGACGCCCGCGAGGTCGGAGCCGACCACGTGGTAGGGCAGGTCGTGGCGCGCCGACAGCGGGGAGACCTTGCCGTAGCGCTCGAGGAAGCCGAACGTCGAGACCGGCTCGAAGATCGAGGTCCACACGGTGTTGTAGTTGATGGCGCTGGCCATCACGGCCACGAAGGCCTCGCCCGGACCGAGCTCGGGGAGCGCGACGTCCTCCACGTGGATCGACTTGCGCGGGTCCTTCTCACGGGTGGTGAGGCCCTCGAACATCTCCACCTCGTCCTTGTGGACGGTGGCGGCCCGGTAGTGGTCCGGGAGCTGGAGGGCGGCGAAGTCCTCGCCGGAGGTGTCTCCGGCCAGGATGGCGTCGAGGATCTGCTGCACGGGTTGCTCCTTGGTCGGGGGCGGGTGCGCCGGAATCTACCGGCGAGTAGCCACAGTGTCAGCGGGGTGTGACCTATCTGGCTCCCCGGTCCGCTGCGAGCCCCTCGACCTCACCGTCCGGTCAGGGCAGGCGGGCCGTCCAGCGCAGGGAGAGCCCGGCGGCGAGGAGGGCCAGGAGCAGGGCGGCCGCGGCGGCGTACTGGGTGAGCTCGCGCTGCTCGGTGCGGAAGCCGATGGAGGTCTGGATGTCGTCGTAGACCTGCTGGAGCTCGTCCTTGCTCTGCGCGACGTAGGAGCGGCCGCCGCTGGAGGCGGCGAGCGAGGCGAGGGTCGCGGTGTCCACCGGCACGGGGACCAGCTGGCCCTGGGTCTCCACGGTCCCGTTGGGCGTACCGTAGGCGATGGTCGAGACCGGCACGCCGGCCTTGCGGGCCGCGGCAGCGGCCTCGGCGGGAGTGCGGCCCGTGGTGTTGGTGCCGTCGGAGAGCAGCACGACGTGGGCCGGGACCTTGGCCGCGCCGCGGCTCCGGGCGGTCTTGACCTCGTCCAGCGAGGTGAAGACCCCCTCGCCGATCGCGGTGCGGGTCGCCAGCGCGAGGCTCTGGAGCGCCTCGACGTCGACCTGGCGGTCGGTGGTGGGCGGCGCGAGCACGCTCGTGGTGCCCGCGAACGAGACCACGGCGACGTCGAACCCGTCGGGCAGGCCGCGCACGAAGCGGGTCGCGGCGTCGGCGGCGGCCTTGATCCGGCTGGGCTCGACGTCGGTGGCCTTCATCGACAGCGACACGTCGACGGCCACCACGACCACGGCGCGCTCGCGCGGGACGCGCACGTCGGCCTCGGGGCGGCCCGTGGCCAGGGCGAGCAGCAGCAGGGCGAGCAGGAGCAGGCCCGCCGGGACGTGCCGACGCCAGCCGGGGCGTTCGGGGGCCAGCCGGGCCAGCATCGGCATCGAGGCGAACCGCACGGCGTAGCGGCTGCGGCGCTGGTGCTGGACGACGTAGGTGACGGCCACGGCCAGGACGGGCAGCAGGAGCAGCAGCCACCACGGGGAGAGGAACCTCATCGCGCGGCCCCGGTCCGACCGCGGCCCGGCAGCACGCTCCGCGAGCCGCGGGCGCTGGGGCGGCGCAGGAAGCGGGCCAGGTCGGCGACCCAGTCGCGGTCGGTGGCGAGGGTGACGTGGCGGGCCCCGGAGGCGCGGACGGCCTCGGCGACGGCGCGACGGTGGTCCGCGGCGAGCCGGGCGTAGTCGCGGCGCAACCGGGCGTCGCCGGTCCACACCTCGGTGCGGCGGCCGGTCTCGGGGTCGAGGAGCACCACCGTGCCCACGTCGGGCAGGGCCAGCTCGCGCGGGTCGAGGACCTCGACCACCACCACGTCGTGGCGGGCCGCGAGGCGCCGCAGGGGCACCTCCCAGGCGAAGGGTCGCTCGGTGGCGCCGTCGGGGTCGATGAGGTCGCTGACCACCACGCGCAGGCCCGGGCGGCGGTGACGGCGGTCCAGCGCGACCAGGGCCTCGGCCAGCCCGAGCGGCGCCGAGCCGGTCCGGGCCGTGGCGGGGGCGGTGGGCCGGCCGGCGACCGCGCGGAAGGCGGCACGACGGGTGGGCACGGCCGGGGACCAGGTGAGGCCGTCGCCGCCCAGGTGGGCCACGCCGAGCCGGTTGCCCGGCCCGTCGGTGAGCAGGGCGACGGCGCCGGTGACCGAGGCGGCCAGCTCGGCCTTCTCCACCTCGACGGTGCCGAAGTCCATGCTGGCGGTCTCGTCGACCAGGACCCAGGTCTCGAGCTCGTGCTCGGCGCGGGTGCGCCAGACGTGCGGCTGGGCGCTCCGGGCGGTCACGTTCCAGTCGATGCGGCGCACGTCGTCCTCGCCGGGGCGGTAGGCGACCACCTCGTCGGGCTCGCTGCCAGGCCCCAGGCGGGTGCCCTCGTGCCCGCCGTGGAGGACGCCGGGCAGCCGGCGGCTCACCGTCAGCTCCAGCGCCGCGAAGGCCTGGCGGGCCTGGGTCAGGCTCCTCGAGGGACCCGTGCTCACGGCAGCCGGCCTCGTCCGACGGGCCTCATCACACGCCGCTGCCGACCGGGCGGTGGTCGCGGCCCTGGGGGTCGCCGTGGGCCGCGACGCGGGGGGCCGGCACGCAGGAGAGCACGTAGGCGACGACCTCGCGGGGGTCGACGCCCTCGGCCACCGCGTCGAAGGTGAGCACCAGGCGGTGGGACAGGACGTCGGGGGCCAGCTCGGCCACGTCGTGGGGGAGCACGTAGTCGCGGCCCCGCATCAGGGCCAGCGCCCGGGCGGCGGCCACCAGGCCCAGGGTGGCGCGCGGGGAGACCCCGAACTCCACGTGCTGGGCGATCGGCGCGACGCCGTAGCGGGCGGGCTCACGGGTGGCCATCACCAGCGACACGGCGTACTGGGCGACGGCGGTGTGGACGAACACCTGGTCGGCCACCCGCTGGAGCGCCAGCACGTCGTCGGTGGAGAGCAGCTCGCGCGAGCGCGGCGGGGACACCGACATCCGCTGCAAGATCGCCATCTCCTCCGCGGCACTGGGGTAGGTGACGTCGACCTTCATCAGGAAGCGGTCGCGCTGGGCCTCGGGCAGGGAGTAGACGCCCTCGGACTCGATCGGGTTCTGCGTGGCCAGCACCAGGAAGGGCTCGGGCAGCGGGTAGGTGCGACCGCCCACGCTGACCTGGCGCTCGGCCATCGCCTCCAGCAGGGCCGACTGCACCTTGGCCGGGGCCCGGTTGATCTCGTCGGCCAGCACGAGGTGCGCGAAGACCGGCCCGAGCTCGGTGTCGAAGGACTCGGTGGAGGGCCGCCACACCCGGGTGCCCACGATGTCGCCGGGCATCAGGTCGGGGGTGAACTGGAGCCGGTGGAAGGTGCCGCCGACGACCTCGGCGAGCGTGCGCACGGCCAGGGTCTTGGCCACGCCGGGGACGCCCTCGAGGAGCAGGTGGCCCCGCGCCAGCAGGGACACCAGCATCCGCTCGATCATCCGGTCCTGCCCGACCAGGACGCGCTTGACCTCGAACAGGGCCCGCTCCAGCGTCGCCGCCGCCTCGGAGGTGGAGGGGCCCGGGCCGTCGTGGGGTGTGCCCGGTCCGGTCGGGTCGATCGTGTCGGTCATGGCGGGTCCTCGTGGTCGGCTGACACCAGTGGACCAAACGAGGTGAAACGCAGGGAAGGGCGGCGGCCTTCCCGTGGTGGGTCAGTGCGTCTCGGCGCCCGGCTCGACCAGCTCCACCAGCACGCCGCCGGCGTCCTTGGGGTGGATGAAGTTGATGCGGGAGCCGGCGGTGCCGCGACGGGGGGCGTCGTACAGCAGGCGCACGCCGCGCTCGCGCAGGATCGCGCACACCTGGTCCACGTCGACCACGCGGTAGGCCAGCTGCTGCAGACCCGGGCCGGAGCGGTCGATGAACTTGGCGATCGTCGAGGTCTCGTCGAGCGGGGCGAGCAGCTGGATGCAGGAGCCGGAGTCACCCACGGCGACCATCGCCTCGCGCACGCCCTGCTCCTCGTTGGTCTCCTCGTGCACCACCGTCATGCCGAAAGTCTGCTCGTAGAGCGCCTTGGCGGCGTCGAGGTCGGGGACCGCGATCCCGACGTGGTCGACGTGGGTGAACAGGTGGGCGGGGAGGTCCAGGGGGGCGCTCGCAGTCATGCGGGTCATCCTCACGCAGGCCCACCGGGCCCTCAACCCCTGTCCGGGGAGGTGTGACGTGCCCGACACGGACCGGGACGGACGCCCTCTGCTGCTCCGTCCCGCGCGTGGGTAGTGTCGGCCCGGACCCGAGTCTGTTCACCAGGAGGCACCCATGTCGTCAAGCACCGGCGGATCCGTCATCGTCGCAGGCGTTCGCACCCCGATCGGTCGGCTGCTCGGAGGGCTCAAGAGCCTGTCCGCCGCCGAGCTCGGCGGCGTGGCCATCAAGGGCGCCCTGGAGAAGGCCGGCGTCTCCGGCGACCAGGTCGACTACCTGATCATGGGCCAGGTCATCCAGGCCGGTGCCGGCCAGAACCCCGCCCGCACCGCCGGCATCGCGGCCGGCCTGCCGATGTCGCTGCCCTCGACCACCATCAACAAGGTGTGCCTGTCGGGCATCAACGCGATCGCCCTGGCCGACCAGCTGATCCGCGCGGGCGAGCACGAGGTCGTCGTGGCCGGTGGCATGGAGTCGATGACCAACGCGCCGCACCTGCTGCCGAAGTCGCGCGAGGGCTTCAAGTACGGCGACGTGGCGCTGGTCGACTCGATGGCCTACGACGCCCTCTTCGACCAGGCGACCCAGCAGGCGATGGGCGGCCTGACCGAGCAGTGCAACGCCGCCGGCACCCAGCTCACCCGCGAGGAGCAGGACGAGTTCTCCGCCCGGTCGCACCAGAAGGCCGCCGCGGCGTGGAAGAACGGCGTCTTCGACGAGGAGGTGGTGCCCGTCGAGATCCCGCAGCGCAAGGGCGACCCGGTCGTCGTCTCCACCGACGAGGGCGTGCGTGGTGACACCACCGCCGAGTCCCTGGGCCGCCTGCGCCCGGCCTTCGACAAGAACGGCACGATCACCGCGGGCTCGGCCTCGCAGATCTCCGACGGCGCCTGCGCCGTCGTGGTGATGAGCAAGGCCAAGGCCGAGGAGCTCGGCCTCGACTGGCTGTGCGAGATCGGCGCCCACGCCATGGTCGCGGGCCCCGACTCCACCCTTCAGCTGCAGCCGGCCAACGCGACCGCCAAGGCGCTCGCCAAGGAGGGTATCTCCGTCGACGACGTCGACCTGGTGGAGTTCAACGAGGCGTTCGCCGCCGTCGGCATCGAGTCGGCCCGCGAGCTCGGCCTGCCCGAGGAGAAGGTCAACGTCAACGGCGGCGCCATCGCCCTGGGCCACCCCGTCGGGATGTCCGGCGCCCGGATCGTGCTGCACCTGGCGCTGGAGCTGAAGCGGCGTGGCGGTGGCACCGGCGTGGCCGCCCTGTGCGGTGGCGGCGGCCAGGGCGACGCCCTGGTCGTGAAGGTCCCGAAGGCCTGATCCCCGGCGTGAGCAGACGGTCGACCGGGGACGTCCCGGCCCTGGTGGCCCGGGCGCGAGAGGGTGACGCCCGCTCGGTCGCCCGCCTGATCTCGTTGGTCGAGGACGCCTCGCCGCTGCTGCGCGAGGTGATGGCCGGGCTCGCGGAGCACGCCGGCACGGCGCACGTCGTGGGCCTCACCGGCTCGCCCGGTGTGGGCAAGTCGACCTCGACCTCGGCGCTGGTGACCGCCCTGCGCGCGACCGGCCAGCGGGTGGGCGTGCTCGCGGTCGACCCGTCCTCGCCCTTCTCCGGCGGCGCGCTGCTCGGGGACCGGGTGCGGATGCAGGACCACGCGCTCGACAGGTCCGTCTACATCCGCTCGATGGCCTCGCGCGGCCACCTCGGTGGACTGTCCTGGGCGGCGCCGCAGGCCCTGCGGGTGCTCGACGCCGCGGGCTGCGACGTGATCCTGGTCGAGACCGTCGGCGTGGGTCAGAGCGAGGTCGAGATCGCCGCCATGGCCGACACCACGCTGGTCCTCGTCGCGCCCGGCATGGGGGACGGGATCCAGGCCGCCAAGGCCGGCATCCTGGAGATCGGCGACGTGTTCGTGATCAACAAGGCCGACCGTGACGGCGCCGACCAGGTGCGGCGCGAGCTGCGCTCGATGATCGGTCTCACCACGCGCGACCCGGGTGCCTGGCGACCGGAGATCGTGAAGACCGTCGCCAGCCGGGGCGAGGGCGTCGAGGAGCTGGTCGCCGCGATCGAGCAGCACCGCGCCCACCTGGTCGCCTCCGGCGAGCTCGAGCAGCGCCGGCTCAAGCGGGCCCGCGACGAGATCGAGGCGATCGCGGTCACGGCCCTGCGCGAGCAGTGGCGCGGGGTGCACGAGAACACCGAGCTCGACGTGCTGGCCGCGGCCGTGGTGGCCGGCGACAGCGACCCCTACGCCGCGGCCGACCGCCTGCTGGCCTCCCTCGAGGCCGGCGCCCCGGCCTCGGACCCGGTGGGCTGAGCCACAGCGGGTCTCAGGAGCCGCCGACCAGCACCTCCGCGATCCGCGCGGCCGCGGTGCGGTCGAAGAGGATCGTGTAGTGGTTCACGTCGGGCACGGTCTCGGCGGTCAGGTGCGCCAGCTCCTCGTCGTACGCCGTCACGGCCTCGGCCGGCAGCAGTCCGGGGGCCTGGCCGAACATGCCGAGCGGGGCGACCAGCAGGTGGGTCGGCAGCGTGGACCCGCGCAGGGCGTCGTCGAGCTCGCGCGCGATGGTGAGCAGGTCGCGACCGTCGGCCCGCACGGCCTCCTCGACCGCCCGCGACCGGATCCCGTCGCGCGTCTCCAGGGCGTCGTAGCGCACGTAGGACTCGATGGTGTCGTCCCAGAAGGGGCCCAGCGCGGGGTGCTGGCGGAAGAACGCGACGTAGTCCTCGACCGAGTCGTAGGTCTGCGCCAGCCGCTCCAGCGCCGGACCGAGCGTGGCCTCCAGGATCGCGTCCGGGTCGGCACCCTCGGGCACCGGCAGGGGGACGCCGCCGTCGACCAGCACGACGCGGGAGAACAGGTCGGGCCGCGCCCGGGCGGCCAGCGCGGCCACGTAGGCGCCCATCGAGTGGCCCGCGAGGACCAGCCCGCCCGTGCGCTCGGGGTCCAGCGACTCCGCCACCAGGCAGACGTCGGCGGCGTGCCGCAGCAGCCCCGCCGGCCCCTCCACGTCGCGCGACTGGCCGCGCCCGCGGAGGTCGGGGGCCACCAGGCACCAGCCGTCGGGGAGCGCGGCGGCCACGGCCGGCCACGCGGCCCCCGAGGCCGTGATGCCGTGGACCGCGAGCACGGTCCGGTCCGGGGTCGCGTCCGGGTGGCCCAGGCGCACCAGGTGCAGGTCGCCGCCCTCGACGGGGACGGAGTGGGCGGGCGGGTGCGCGCCGGAGGCGGGGTGCGAGGCGGTCATGGGCCGATCATGCCCCAAGCCCCCGGGCAGCGCCCCAGGCGCGCCTCGGGCACGCGAGGCCCCCGGCTTGGTAGAACTGGAGGGCTCGGTGCGCCTGTGCGCGCGCCCACCTCACCGACTTCCCCCGAACCGAGGAGCAGCTATGGACGGCGTGCTGAAGAAGGGCGTGGTCATCATCGTGGTCCTGTTCCTCGGCTTCTGGCTGGTGCAGGACCCCAACGGCTTCGCCGGCAGCCTCAAGGGCGCCGGCAGCGCCCTGTGGACGATGCTGGTCAAGCTGTTCGAGGCCGTGATCAGCTTCGCGCACTCGGTCAGCAAGTAGGGCCCTCCCACCGTGCGGTGGCTGGTCCGCTTCCTCACCGATCCGCGGATCGGTGACCGGCTGCTGCGCGACCGCGACGAGGTCACCGTCGACGAGGTCGGCCTCCACGCGGTCTGCTACATCGTGCCGGTGCTGCTGGTGCTGGGCGGGCTGGTCTGCTGGAGCGTCGTCCCCTTCGCCCACCCGGAGTGGGGCTGGGTGCCGATCCTGGTCGGGTTCGTGCTGGTGGTGTGGGGCGTCGTACGCGGGCTGAAGCGCAACATCGACCGCTTCGTGATCACCAACCAGCGGGTGTTCCGCGTGCACGGGCTCCTCAACCGCAAGGAGGCCACGATGCCGCTGACGCGGATCCTCGACATCTCGGTCGACAAGCCGCTGCACGGGCGGATCCTGAACTTCGGCCACTTCACCTTCGAGTCGGCGGCCCAGGACCAGGGGCTGCGCGAGATCCGGTACGTCCACCGGATCGACGACCGCAACAAGCGGATCCAGGAGACGATCACCGACGTCGGCCTGCGTGGCCGCAAGGTCGGGACCTAGCGGTCCTGCGTCACAGTCCGGCGGCCGCCCGCAGGTCGCCCCGGACCGCGTCCAGGCGCGCGGCGGCGGAGATCCGGGCCGCGTCGACGGGGTCGGTGCCCGCGCCCGGCTCCACGGGCACGACGACCTCGAGGTAGCACTTGACCTTGGGCTCGGTCCCCGAGGGGCGCACGACGACCCGGGACCCCTCGGCCAGCACCAGGCGCAGCCCGTTGGTCGGCGGCAGGTCCGCCGAGCCCAGGGCCAGGTCGTCGACCCGCTCGACGGCCAGGCCGCCGAGCTCGGTGGGCGGGTGCTCGCGCAGGCGGTCCACGACCGCCGGGATGGCCGCCAGGTCCTGCATCCGCACCGAGAGCTGGTCGGTGGCGTGCAGGCCGTGCGTGCGGGCCAGGTCGTCGAGGACGTCGCGCAGGGTGCGTCCGGCCGCCTTCTCGCGGGCGGCGAGGTCGCAGACCAGCAGCAGCGCCGAGAGCCCGTCCTTGTCGTGCACGTGGCCGGGGTCGACGCAGTAGCCCAGCGCCTCCTCGTAGCCCATCACCAGGCCCGGCACCCGCCCGATCCACTTGAAGCCGGTCAGGGTCTCGACGAAGGGGTCGCCGTGCGCGTCGGCCATCCGGGCCAGCAGCGAGGAGGAGACGATCGAGGTCGCCCAGGTGCCGTGCCGCCCCTGCTGCATCAGGTGGTGTGCCAGCAGGGCCCCCACCTCGTCGCCGCGCAGGGTCGTCCAGCCGTGCGGCCCGAGCAGGGCCACGGCGCAGCGGTCCGCGTCGGGGTCGTTGGCCACCACGAGGTCAGCGCCGACCTCGGCGGCCAGCGCCGTGGCGAGGTCCATCGCGCCCGGCTCCTCGGGGTTGGGGAACGCGACGGTGGGGAAGTCCGGGTCGGGCTCGGCCTGGGCCACCACGACGTGCGGGGGCTCGAACCCGGCCCGTTCCAGCACGCTCGCGGCCAGCGCGCCGCCGACGCCGTGCAGGGGGGTGTAGACGACCCGCAGGTCGCGCGGGCCGTCCTGGACCAGTGCGGCGACCGCGTCGAGGTAGCGGTCGACGACGTCGTCGCCGAGCACCTCGATGCGCTCCTCCGGGCCCCGCGGGACGGTGGCGAGCCGACCGACGGCGGCGATCCGCTCGGCGATCTCGGTGTCGGCCGGCGGCACGATCTGGCTGCCGTCGCCGAGGTAGACCTTGTAGCCGTTGTCCTGCGGCGGGTTGTGGCTCGCGGTGACCATCACCCCGGCGGCGCACTCGAGGTCGGTGATCGCGAAGGCCAGCACCGGGGTCGGCAGCGCCCGGGGCAGCACGAGGGCCCGGAAGCCCGCTCCCGCCACCACCTCGGCGGTGTCGCGGGCCAGGGTGTCGGAGAGGTGACGGGCGTCGTGGCCGATCACGACCGTGGCGCCCGGGGCCACCCCGGAGTCGCGGAGGTACGCCGTGAGCCCGGCCGCCGCGCGGAGCACCACGACCCGGTTCATCCGGTTGGGGCCGGCGCCCAGGGCTCCGCGCAGCCCGGCCGTGCCGAACTCCAGGGTCCCGTCGAAGCGGTCGGCGAGGTCGTCGCCCGCGGCCCGGTCACCCCCGGCGACCCGGGCCAGCAGCTCCTCCAGCTCGGCCCGCGTGACCGGGTCGGGGTCGGCCTGTGACCAGGCCGTGGCTCGCTGGACCAGGTCGTCGACGTGCTCGAGGTCAGCCATGGGTAGCAGGCTAGGGGACCGGGTCAGCCGATCTGCTCGAGGCGGGGGAGGACCTCGGTGCAGAGCCGCTCGACGCTGCCGGCGGGGTCGTCGGCGCGGGGGCCGACCCAGACCTGGTCGATGCCCAGCTCGGCGTACGACTCGGCGAGGCGGAGGAAGTCCTCGACGTCGTCGAGCGGGTCCTGGCCGGAGATGACGGTGCGCTGCACCTCGCCCGGGTCGCGGCCGGCGTCCTCGCAGTGGCGGTCGAGGACCTCGAGCTTGTGGCGGATCTCCTCGAGGGGGAAGGCGAACAGGTTGCACGCGTCGGCGTACTGCGCCACGAAGCGGAGCGTCTTGCGCTCGCCGCTGCCACCGACCAGCACCCGGGGACCGCCCTCGCGCAGCGGCGCGGGCACGCAGACGGTCTCGGCGAGCCGGTAGTGGGCGCCCTCGAAGGCGCCGTCCTCCTCGCTCCACATCTGGCGGCAGATCCGCAGCGCCTCCTCGAGCCGCTCGAAGCGCTCGGCGGTGGGCGGGAAGGGGACACCGAGGCCGTGGTGCTCGCGGTCGTACCAGGCGGCGCCGATGCCGAGCAGCGCCCGACCTCCGCTGAGCACGTCGAGGGTGGCCACGATCTTGGCCAGCAGGCCCGGGTGGCGGTAGGTCACGCCGGTGACCAGCAGGCCGAGCTCGACCCGCGAGGTCTGCGCGGCCAGGAATCCGAGGGAGGTGTAGCCCTCGAGCATCGGCTCGGGCGGGCCGCCCATCTGCTCCATCTGGAAGTAGTGGTCCATCATCGTCAGGGTGCTGATCCCGCCCTCGTCGGCGGCGCGGGCGACGCCGGAGAGGTGCCCGGCCAGGGCGGCGGGACCGCCGGGCCAGGTGAGGTTCGCGCAGTGGACGGCCAGCTTCATGGTGCTCCTCGGGACGGGGGTGCCCCAACGTAGCCGGGCCCCGGCCGGACCGGGACGGCGTACGCCGCGAGGTCCGGGCCGGGGCCCGTGGAGAGGAGGGGTCAGAGCGCCGCGAGGGCCGCGTCGTAGTCGGGCTCCTGGCCGATCTGCGGGACCAGCTCGCTGTGCAGGACGGTGCCGTCGGCGTCCACGACGACCACGGCGCGGGCCAGCAGGCCCTCGAACTTGGTGTCGGTCAGCGTGACGCCGTAGTCCTGGCCGAAGGTCGAGCGGAACGCCGAGGCGACCTTGACGTTCTCCAGGCCCTCGGCGGCGCAGAAGCCGGAGAGCGCGAACGGCAGGTCCACCGAGACGTTGAGGACGGTGGTGTCCTCCAGGTCCGAGGCCAGCTCGTTGAAGTGACGGACGCTGGCCTGGCAGACGCCGGTGCCGATGCTGGGGAAGATGCTGATGATCTTCCGGCCCGGCAGGTCGGCGAGCGAGAGCTCGGAGAGGTCGTCGGCGACGAGGGTGAAGGCGGGAGCCTGGTCGCCGACGGCGGGCAGGTCTCCGATGGTCTGGGCGGGGGCGTCCCCGAGTGCGGTCGTGGCCATGGCGCCCAACCTACTGCCCGCGGCGGCGCCGCGCCCGACGAGGCTCAACGCCGTCGGCGGGGACCGAACTGCGCGGAGGTCTTGGCGAAGGCCGCCTCGCGCGCCGCCTTGGCGTTGGCGGAGAAGAGCAGGAGCAGCTGCTCGGCGCGCTCGCGGGCGAAGGTGTGCCGGGCCGAGGCGGTCCAGGTGTCCTCGAAGAGGCGCTTGGTGGCCCCGAGCGCGTCGGGGGAGCGCTGGGCGAGCTCGCGGGCGAGGTCGTGGGCCGCGGCGACGGGGTCGCCGGCCAGCTCGGTGACCAGGCCGAGGTCGCCGGCCTCCTTGCCGGAGACCGTGCGGGCGGTCATGGTCAGCAGCTTGGCGGTGTCCATCCCGACCAGCTGCGCCAGCGAGCGGATGCCGCTCATGTCGGGGATGATCCCCCAGCGCCCCTCGAGGACCGACCACTGCGAGTCGGGGGTGGCGATGCGGAAGTCGGCGGCCAGGGCGATCTGGAGCCCGCCGCCGTAGCAGTGGCCCTCGACCGCGGCGATCACCGGCACCGGCAGCCGCCGCCAGGCCCAGCACGCCTCCTGGAACAGGTTGGTGCCGCGCCAGGGCACCGGCACGAACCCGGCCACGATCCCCGGCGGGTTGCCCAGCACGGCCTTGAAGTCCAGGCCGGCGCAGAACGACGGCCCGTCCCCGGTCAGCACGACCGCGCGCAGGGTGCGGTCCCGACGCAGGACGCGGGCGGTCGCGACCAGGTCGCGCAGGGTGTCCAGGGTGAGCGCGTTGAGCTTGTCCGGCCGGGCCAGCCGCACCTCGGCGACGCCGTCGACCACGGTGTGGGTGACCAGGGGGGTGCGGGTGCTCATGCGGCGATGTTACCCGCAAGTAGGGTCCAGCGCCGACCGGGGGATCGGCGTACGCCCTGGGGTGGCGAGCGGGGGATCCGAGCACGGTGGCCGTGCGCGGATCCCCCGGTCGGCGTCGTGGGGCGTGCCGGGATCCCCCGGTGGGCGGGTGGTGGGGAGGGTGGGTCCCCTGCGTCGCCTCAGGCGTCGATGTGGGACATGTCGCCGTAGCGGTCGCCGGCGACGGCGTCGCGGGGGACGGCCGCGTCGAGCGCGCGCAGGTCGTCCTCGGTGAGGGTGACGTCGGCGGCGCCGACGTTCTCCTCGAGGTACGTCACGCGCTTGGTGCCCGGGATCGGGGCGACGTCGTCGCCCTGGGCCAGGACCCAGGCGAGCGCGAGCTGGCCCGGCGTGGCGCCCTTGGACTCGGCGATCTCGCGGATCTTGGCCACCAGCGCGAGGTTGGTGTCGAGGGCCTCGCCCTGGAAGCGGGGGAAGTACGGCGAGGTGCGGCTGTCGCCCTCGCCGAGCCCGCCGTCCTTGGTGATCGCGCCGGTGAGCAGCCCGCGGCCGAGCGGGGAGTAGGGCACCAGGCCGATGCCGAGCTCGCGGATCGTCGGGAGGATCTCGTCCTCGAGGTCGCGCGTGAACAGGGAGTACTCGGTCTGCAGGGCGGTGATCGGGTGGACGGCGTGGGCCTTGCGGATGTTGGCCGCGCTCGCCTCGGACAGGCCGAGGTGGGTCACCTTGCCGGCCTCGACGAGCTCCTTCATCGCCCCGACGGTCTCCTCGATCGGGACCGACTGGTCGACGCGGTGCTGGTAGTAGAGGTCGATGTGGTCGACGCCGAGCCGGCGCAGCGAGGCGTCGCACGCCTTGCGGACGTACTCCGGGGAGCCGTCGATGCCCAGGCGCTCGCCGTTCTCGCCGCGGACGTTGCCGAACTTGGTGGCCAGCTGGACCTCGTCGCGGCGGCCGGCGATGGCCTTGCCGACGAGCTGCTCGTTGACGAACGGGCCGTACATGTCGGCGGTGTCGAGGAAGGTGACGCCGAGGTCGAGGGCGCGGTGGATGGTGTCGGTGCCGCCCTGCTCGTCGGGCGTGCCGTAGAACTCCGACATCCCCATGCAGCCGAGGCCGAGGGTGGAGACGGTGAGGGGCTTGTCGCGCCCCAGGGTGCGGTGGTCGATGCTCATGGCTCCCACTCAAGACCTTCGAGTGCGCTCCAGGTCAAGACGGGGCGCCGAGGCTGACAGGTGGGAGTCAGGAGGCCTGCTCGAGGCGCCCCTCGTAGATCCCGATCTTGTGGTCGATCGCGCGCAGGTGACCGGTGACCTCCCGCAGCTGCTCCTCCACACGGGTGCGGTGGTCCTTGAGCAGCTCCAGGCGCTCGTCCTCGTTGCCGTCGCCGGCGCGGACGAGGTCGGCGTAGCGGCGTACGTCGCGCACCGGCATGCCCGTGGACCGCAGCCGGGTGATCATCGCGATCCAGGTCAGGTCGTGCTCGGTGTAGCGCCGGTGGCCCGAGGGGGACCGGTCGACGGCGCCGAGCAGCAGCCCGTCGCGCTCGTAGTAGCGCAGCGTGTGGGTGGTCAGGCCGGTCGCCTCGGCGGCCTCGGCGATGCTGAGGGGGCTCACCGCAGCAGTGTCGTCCTTGGAGCGGGCTCGAAGTCAAGCGGGGCCGGAGCAGCTGCTCCGGCCCCGCCTCGGAGCAGCGTCAGGAGCGCTGCTCCTCCTGCTCGCTGTCCTGGACGTCCTCGGGGGCGTCGTCCGGCTCGGAGCCGTCGTCGGGCTCGTCCTCGGAGTCGTCCCCGCCGTCGTCGGCGCCGCCCTCGGGGTCGTCCTCGCCGGGGTAGGCCTCGGGCTCGCCCTCGTCATAGGCCTCGTTGTCGGTGAACATGCCGCGCTTGACGTCGAAGTCGCGGTCGGTGTTGTCGATCTCCGCGTTCTCGGGCCGGTTGTCGGGGTCGAGGCGCTTCTCGCGCTCCTCCTCCATCTCCTGCTTGACGTCGTCGTCGGGCTCGGAGTCGACGTCGATGCCCTGGCTGCGACCGGCGCGCTCGTCGGTGTCGATGCCACCGTCGTCGAGGATCGAGCCCTCGCGCTCGCCGTCGCCGCTGCTGCCGGCCTCGTCGTGGTCCTTCTCGGTGGCCTCGTCAGGCTCGCTCATGCAGGTGTCCTCCCGGGTACGTGTCCGTCGCCGCGACCAGCCAAGCGGCGCGCGGACACGCGTGTCAACGCGATCCCAGGAATCGCGTCGGGTCGCGCCGTCCGGCGGTCAGAGGCGGGGTACGACGCGACCGAGCAGCTCGCCCATCCGGGTCGCGGCGGCGCGGCCGGCCTCGAGGACCTCCTCGTGGTTCAGGGGCTGACCGGTGATGCCGGCGGCGAGGTTGGTGACCAGGCTGAGGCCCAGGACCTCCATCCCGGCCTCGCGGGCGGCGATCGCCTCGAGCGTCGTGCTCATGCCGACCAGGGTGCCGCCGATCGCGCGGATCATCGCGATCTCGGCCGGCGTCTCGTAGTGGGGCCCGGGGAGCTGGGCGTAGACGCCCTCGGCCAGGTCCGGCTCGAGCTCGCGGCACAGCGCCCGCAGCCGGCGGGAGTAGAGGTCGGTGAGGTCGACGAAGCTCGCGCCCTCGAGCGGCGAGGTCGCGGTGAGGTTGAGGTGGTCCGAGATCAGCACCGGGGTGCCGGGGGTCCAGGACTCGTCGAGACCGCCGCAGCCGTTGGTCAGCACGACGGTGCGGCACCCGGCGGCCGCAGCGGTGCGTACGCCGTGCACGACCGGCCGCACGCCGAGTCCCTCGTAGAGGTGGGTGCGCCCCAGGAACACCAGCAGCCGGGTGTCGCCGGCGCGGACCGAGCGGATCTTGCCCGCGTGCCCGGCGACGGCCGGCGGGGCGAACCCGGGCAGGTCGGTGGAGCTGATCTCGGCGGTGGTCTCGCCGAGCGCGTCCACGGCCGGCAGCCAGCCCGATCCGAGGACCAGGGCGACGTCGTGACGCTCCACGCCGGTCTTCTCGGCCAGCACGCCGGCTGCCTGGCTCGCCTGCTCGGCGTACGTCGTCGGGGTCACGCGGGGGATCCTACGGCGCGGCGGGCCGGGAGGTTGTCGGCGCTCAGCCCCCGAAGTTGGACCGGCAGGGGCGGCCGCGGAGGGCGGTGACGTAGTCGTCGGGGGCGTCGGCGGACTCGGCGGAGTCGGCGAGGACGCCGAGGTAGCTGGCCGAGGGGAGGCCGCCCTCGAAGGCGTCGAGGACGTAGACCCAGGCGACGACCTCCTCCTCCAGCATCGAGACCCGCACCTTGGTCTTGCGGAACAGGCCGGTGTCGGCGGACTCCCAGCCGTCGAGGGCCGCGACGTCCTCGGAGGTGACGTCGTAGACGGCCACGAAGACCTGCTCGAAGGGGTCCTGGACGATCGTGGCGAGCGCGCCGTCCCAGCCGTGCTCCTCACCGCCGAAGGTGAGGCGCCAGCCCTGCAGCCAGCCGGTGCCGCGCAGGGGGGAGTGGGGGCAGCGCTCGCCCATCCGGGCGGGATCGAGGTTGGTCCCGTAGGCGGCGTACAGAGTCACCACCGCAGACTAAGGGGCGTCGGGCCGCGGCTCGACATGCGACACAATGGCCGGCGTGAGCACTGCAGACCTGCGTCCCTCCGACCGCGTCGTGATCATCGGGGGCGGCCCCGGCGGCTACGAGTCGGCCCTGGTGGCCGCCCAGCTCGGTGCCGACGTCACGGTCGTGGACTGCGACGGCCTGGGCGGGTCGGCGGTGGTCACCGACTGCGTGCCCTCGAAGACCCTGATCGCCACGGCCGAGCTGATGACCGAGTTCTCCGGCGCCCCCGAGCTCGGGATCAGCTTCGAGGACGTCGAGGGCGACGCCGCCCACCACGTGGTCGTCGACCTCGACCGCGTCAACCGCCGGGTCAAGCGGCTCGCCGCCGACCAGTCCGCCGACATCGGCCGTCGCCTGGAGCGCGAGGGCGTGCGGGTCGTGCTCGGTCGGGGCCGGCTCAACGGCCCCGGCGAGGTGCACGTCGACCTCGCCGACGGCGGCAGCGAGGCCCTGCCGGCCGACGCCGTGCTGCTGGCCACCGGGGCCGCGCCGCGCACGCTGGCCACCGCCGAGCCCGACGGGGAGCGGATCCTGACCTGGGAGCAGGTCTACGACCTCACCGAGGCGCCGTCGCGGATGATCGTGGTCGGCTCCGGCGTCACGGGAGCCGAGTTCGCCAGCGCCTACATGGCCCTGGGCATCGACGTCGTCCTGGTCTCCTCGCGCGACCGGGTGCTGCCCGGCGAGGACGCCGACGCCGCGACCGTCCTGGAGGACGTGCTCACCCGGCGCGGCATGGAGGTGCTGTCGAAGTCGCGGATGCAGTCGGTGACCCGCGACGGCGACCAGGTGACCGTGACCCTGACCGACGGCCGCACGGTCACCGGCTCCCACTGCCTGCTGGCCCTCGGGTCGATCCCCAAGACCGCCGACCTCGGTCTGGAGGAGGCCGGCGTGAAGGTGGACGACGGCGGCTTCGTGCGCGTCGACAAGGTCTCGCGCACCACCGCCCGAGGGGTGTACGCCGCGGGCGACTGCACCGGCGTCCTGATGCTGGCCAGCGTGGCCGCCATGCAGGGCCGGATCGCGATGTGGCACTTCCTCGGCGACGCCGTGACCCCGCTCGACCTGCGCCAGGTCGCCTCCAACGTCTTCACCGCCCCCGAGATCGCCACCGTCGGGGTCTCCCAGCGCGCCGTCGACGCCGGTGAGATCGACGCCGAGACCGTGCGCCTGGACCTGGCGGGCAACGCGCGCGCCAAGATGCAGGGCGTCCACGACGGCTTCGTGAAGCTGTTCTGCCGACCCGGCACGGGGATCGTGGTCGGCGGCGTGGTCGTCGGGCCGCGGGCCAGCGAGCTGGTACACCCGATCTCGATCGCGGTGGCGGCCTCGTTGACCGCCGACCAGCTGGCCCACGCCTTCACCGTCTACCCCTCGATGAGCGGCTCCGTGGCCGAGGCCGCGCGGCGCCTGCACCACTCGCCCGAGCGGGCCTAGGCGCCGCCCGCGGAACCACACCGGTGTGGTTCAGGCGGGGCCTCGATGCGTCTCGCCGAACGCCGGTCAGGCGCCGTTGACGCTGCGCATACTGAGGCGGTCCCGTCACCTGCGACTGCCCTCGGGGGTCCGTCCCATGCACGCTCCGCACGCACCGAACGCACGGTCCCGCCGCGTCCTCGCGGGGGTGCTGGGAGCGTCCGTCGTCGGCACGGCGCTGCTCGCGCCGGTGGCGGGTGCGGACGCCTCGGTCACCGTCTCGCAGTCGTACGCCGTGCCCGCCGACGGGGTCCTGAAGATCACCGGCCACGGGTTCGGGCACGGCCACGGCATGTCGCAGTACGGCGCGCAGGGGGCCGCCAAGCAGGGCCTGACCGCGGCCCAGATCCTGAAGTTCTACTACCCCGGCACCACCCTGACCTCGCTCGGCGGGACGATCCGGGTGCTGATCTCGGCCGACACCGACGGCGACGTCCGGGTCGCCCCGGCCGCCGGCCTGCGGGTGCGCCAGGTGGCCGGCCGCGCGTCGTACGCCCTCCCGACGACCGCGGGGATCACCTCGTGGCGGCTGCGCACGGTGGCCGGCGCGACCCGGCTGGAGTACGCCAAGGCCGGCTGGCACCCCTACCTCCCCGGCGGCAAGGCGCTCTCCGGGGACGCCGAGTTCCACCGCAACGGACCGGTGACCCTCCAGGTCGCCGGCACCACGCGCGTCTACCGCGGCGCGCTGCGGCTCTCGGCCGGCCGCACGGTCGACGTCGTCGGGATCGACAACTACGTCCGCGGCGTGGTCCCGCGCGAGATGCCGCCCTCCTGGATGCCCGCGGCGCTGCAGGCCCAGGCCGTGGCCGCGCGCACGTACGCCGCCTTCGACCGCGCGGCCCACCCGAACCGCTCGTGGCAGACCTGCGACACCACCTCGTGCCAGGTCTACGGCGGCGTCGCCGCGGAGGACTCCCGGTCCGACGCGGCCGTGAGCGCCACCGCCGCCCAGGTCGTGACGTACGCCGGGGGGCCGGCGTTCACGCAGTTCGGCTCCTCGAGCGGGGGCTGGCTGACCGACGGCGGGCAGCCCTACCTGGTCGCCAAGGCCGACCCGTACGACGACTACGCCGGCAACCCGGTGCACACCTGGACCACCACCGTCTCGCGGGCGACCCTGCAGCGCCGGTGGCCGGCCGTGGGCACCCTGCAGCGGGTCGTGGTGACCCAGCGCGACGGCCACGGCCAGTGGTCGGGCCGCGTCGAGCAGCTGGTCCTGAAGGGCACCGCCGGCAGCGTCACCGTCGGGGGACCGACGTTCCGCTCCACCCTGGGGCTGCGGACGAGCTGGTTCGCCTTCGGCTGAGCCGGGCCCGGCCCGTCCACCGCGGGCTGGGACGCCCTCGTGGAACCACGCAGCCGGGCGCCCGTGCTCGCGTAGCCTGTCGGCCATGACGACGCAGGTCAACGACCCGGCCGAGTTCCTGCCGCGACGCCGTCCCGCGCAGGAGCGCAGCCGTCGACGCTTCGACGACATCCTGCGCGCCGCTCGCGCGCTGCTGGTCGAGGTCGGCTTCGAGTCGTTCACCTCCGAGCAGGTCGCGCTGCGGGCGGGGGTGCCGATCGGCTCGCTCTACCAGTTCTTCGGCAACAAGTACGCGATCATCTGCGAGCTCGACCGGCTCGACACCGCCAACGTCGAGAAGGCCCTGGAGGAGTTCGGCGGCGAGATCCCCACGCTGGACTGGGCCCAGCTGCTGGAGAAGCTGCTCGACCACCTGGCCACCCTGTGGCGCACCGACCCGTCGCGCCGCGCGGTGTGGCTGGCGATGCAGGCCACGCCGCCGACCCGCGCGATCGCGGCCGCCCACGAGCGCGAGCTGGCCTCCGCCGTGCGCCGGCTGCTCGCGCCGCTGACGCCCGGGTCGAAGATCACCCACCGCCAGACCCTGGCCGAGGTGATCGTGCACGTGACCTACTCGATGCTCAACTTCTCGATCCGCGACGGCCAGTCGCACCCCGACGCCGTCGTGCAGCTCAAGACGCTGCTGACCGGCTACCTGATCGCGGCCGAGGCCGAGGCGGCCCACCACCGCTCCGTGTCCTAGGAGGGCCGACACGCCACGGGTGGGCCTTGTGACTGGCCCGTAACCCCGCACTCGTGGGACGGTGGGTTCAACGCGAGACGATCCTCGCGTTTCCAGCGTTCAACCCGAGGGGTCCGTCGTGTCTTTCCGTCGAATCGCGATCGTCAACCGCGGCGAGTCCGCCATGCGTCTGCTGCACGCCGTGCACGAGCTCAACGCCGCCCGCCCGGCCGAGGAGCACGTGCAGACCGTCGCCCTCCACGTCACCGGCGAGGCCGGGGCGATGTTCGTCCGCGAGGCCGACCTCGCCTTCGACCTCGGGCCCGCCTCGGCACGTCCGTACGTCGACCTCGCCGTCCTCGAGCGCGCCCTGCTCGAGACCGGTGCCGACGCCGTGTGGCCCGGCTGGGGCTTCGTGGCCGAGGACCCCGCCTTCGTCGACCTGTGCGACAAGCACGGCATCACCTTCATCGGCCCGAGCGCCGACGCGATGCGACGCCTGGGCGACAAGATCGGCTCGAAGCTGATCGCCGAGGAGGTCGGGGTCCCGGTCGCTCCCTGGAGCCGCGGCGCCGTCGACACCCTCGAGGACGCGCTGGCCTCCGCCGAGCAGGTCGGCTACCCGCTGATGCTCAAGGCGACCGCCGGCGGCGGCGGCCGCGGCATCCGGATGGTGGCCTCGCCCGCCGACCTGGAGGACGCCTACCAGCGCACGAGCGACGAGGCGCTGCGGGCCTTCGGCAACGGCACCGTGTTCCTCGAGCGCCTGGTCACCGGCGCCCGGCACGTCGAGGTGCAGCTGATCGCCGACAGCCACGGCACGGCCTGGGCCCTCGGCGTACGGGACTGCTCGATCCAGCGCCGCAACCAGAAGGTCATCGAGGAGTCCGCCTCGCCGCTGCTGAGCCCCGAGCAGGCCCAGGAGCTCAAGACCGCGGCCGAGCAGCTCGCGCTGGCCGTGGGCTACGTCGGCGCCGGGACCGTGGAGTTCCTCTACCACCCCGAGCTCCGGACCTTCGCGTTCCTCGAGGTCAACACCCGCCTCCAGGTCGAGCACTCGATCACCGAGGCCACCACCGGCATCGACCTGGTCCGCGCCCAGATCCACGTCGCGCAGGGCGGCCGCCTCGAGGGCGAGAAGCCGGCCGAGGTCGGGCACGCCGTCGAGGCCCGGCTCAACGCCGAGGACCCCGACCGCGACTTCGCCCCCGCCCCGGGCCGCATCGAGCGCCTCGACCTGCCCTCGGGCCCGGGCGTCCGCGTGGACACCGGCGTCGCCGAGGGCGACACCATCCCGCCCGACTTCGACTCGATGATCGCGAAGATCATCGCCCACGGCCGCACCCGCGACGAGGCCCTGGCCCGCCTGCGCCGGGCGATGACCTCGACCACCGTGGTGATCGAGGGCGGCGCGTGCAACAAGAGCTTCGTGCTCGACCTGCTGGCCCAGCCCGAGGTCGTGGCGGCCCCCACCCACGGCGTCGCCTGGGCCGACACCGGCTGGATCGACCGGGTCCGCGCCGAGGGCCGGCTGGCCTCCCACGCCCACGCGGGCGTCGCGGTGGTCGCGGCCGGCATCGAGGCCTACCTCGAGGGCGTCCGGATCGAGACCGCCCGCCTGATCGAGACCGCCCAGGGTGGTCGTCCCTCGGCCGCCCACGAGGTGGGTCGCCCCGTCGAGCTCAAGCTGCGGGGCGTGGCCCACCAGGTCGCGACGATCAACACCGGCCCGGGCCGGTTCCGCGTCGGCGTCACGACGGGGGCGAGCACCCAGACCGTCGACGTGGCGATGACCCACGTGGACGACGTGCGCCGCCGGCTCGTCGTGGGCGGTCGTCGCTACGCCGTCGTCACCGCCACCCACGGCCCGACCACGCTGGTCGAGGTCGACGGCGTCGCCCACCGGGTCAGCCGCGACGAGGGCGGCGTGCTGCGCTCACCGGCCCCCGCGCTGGTCGTGGCCACCCCGGTGGCCGTCGGCGACGAGGTCGAGGCGGGCGCGACCGTCGTCGTGCTGGAGTCGATGAAGATGGAGACCGCGCTGCACGCGCCGTTCCCCGCCCGCGTCAAGGAGCTGCACGTCATCACCGGCAGCCAGGTCGAGACCGGCGCCGCGCTGATCAAGCTCGAGCAGCTGGGCGAGGCCGCCAACGAGGTCACCGACGCCGGCGAGGAAGTCGACCTGCCCGTCGACGCCGCCATCGACCCGGCCACCCGTCGCGAGCGGGCCCGGGCCGCGCTGAGCGCCGTGGTGCTGGGCTACGACGTGCCGCCGGAGGACCAGGACGCCGCGCTGTCGGCGTACCTCTCCGTGCGGGACGCCGAGCCGCTCGCCGACGACGACTCCGTCCTGGCCGACGAGGTCACCCTGCTGGAGACCTTCGTCGACCTGGCCGAGCTGAGCCGCAACCGGCCGGCCGACGAGGACCGGCACACCGAGCTGCGCGTGCACAGCTCGCGCGAGCACTTCCACACCTACCTGCTCAGCCTCGACGCCGACCGCGGCGGGCTCCCCGAGCAGTTCCGCGAGCGGCTCCAGCGGGTGCTGCGCCACTACGGCCTGACCTCGCTGGACCGCACCCCCGAGCTGGAGGCGGCGGTCTTTCGGATCTTCCTGGCCCAGCAGCGCACCACCCCCGAGGTCGCGCTGGTCGCGGCCCTGCTCGGCGCGTGGAGCCGCGAGCTGCCGCCGGTCGGCGACCTGGCGGCTCGGGCGCGCGAGCTCCTGGAGCGGCTCGGCCGGGTGCCGCAGGCGCGCTACCCCGCGGTCGGCGACCTGGCCCGCAGCGTCCGGTTCCGCTGGTTCGACCAGCCGGCCGTCGACGCCGAGCGCACCGGGGTGCTGCTCGGCATGCGCGACGAGGTCGAGGCGCTCGCCGCCTCCGCCGACGTCCCCGACCGGGAGCGTCGCATCGAGGCCCTGGCCGCGATCCCCGAGCAGACCGTCGGCTTCCTGTGCGACCGGCTCGTCGACGGCGTGCCCGAGCGCGAGCCGATGCTCGAGGTGCTGGCCCGGCGCCACTACCGCGAGTACGACCTGCACGACGTGCGGTCCCTCGACGCGCCCCGGCCGGTCGTGGTCGCGGCGTACACCCTCGACGAGCGGCCGACCCGGCTGGTCTCCTCGATCGGCTCGGTCGCCGAGCTCGTGGAGGGCTCCGAGCTGGTGACCGCGGTGGGCGAGCACCTCGCCTCGCGGACCGACGGCGAGGACGCAGTCGTCGACCTCTACCTCTCCTGGCCCGACGCCCCCGCGACCCCCGACGAGGCCAGTGCCCGGCTGCGGTCCCTGCTCGCCGCCCTCCCGCTGGCCCAGGACGTACGCCGCGTCTGCGTCGCCGTCTGCTCCGGTGGCGGCGACCGTCGCGTCGGCTACCACACCTTCCGTCCCGCCGCTGCCTCCGAGGCGTCCACGGACGACCAGGGGCTCGTCGAGGACGACCTCACCCGCGGCGTGCACCCGATGGTCGGGCGTCGCCTGGACCTGTGGCGGCTGCGCAACTTCCACGTCACCCGGATCGAGGGGCCCGACGACGTCCTGCTCTACGAGTGCGTCGCCCGCGAGAACGCCTCCGACCGTCGCCTGGTGGCGCTGGCGCAGGTGCGGCAGATGTCGGTCGTCCGCGACGACGACGGCACCATCACCGCCCTGCCGCACGCCGAGCGCGCGGTGGAGAGCTGCCTGGAGTCGATCCGTCGCGAGCGCGTCGCCCGTGGTCGCGACGGGGCCAAGCTCGACCTGAACCACGTGTGGGTGCACGTCTGGCCGGTCGTCGACCTCGACCTCGACGCGCTGGGGGCGCTCGGCGCCAAGATCAGCCCGCTGACCGACGGTGCGGGGGTCGAGGAGGTCGTGGCGCAGGGCCGGCTCGCCGTACCCGGCTCCGACCCGGTCCCGATGGCCGTGCGCTTCAGCGCCCGCCCCGGCGCGGGCGTGACCACCTCGGTCGAGGAGCCGCCGACCGAGCTGCTCCAGCCGCTGGACGACTACCGCTCCAAGGTGGTGCGCTCGCGCCGCCGCGGGCTGGTCTACCCCTACGAGCTCAGCGGCGTGCTGGCCGGTCCCGGCGGCACGCTCGTCGAGCACGACCTGGACGACAGCGGCCGGCTCGTGCCCGTCGACCGTCCCTACGGGCTCAACACGTCGGGGATCCTGGCGGCCGTCGTCACCACCCCGACCCCGCTGCACCCCCAGGGCGTGACGCGCGTCGTGCTGTGCGGCGACCCGACCAAGTCGCTCGGCTCGGTCGCGGAGCAGGAGTGCCTGCGCGTGATCGCGGCCTGCGACCTCGCCGAGGAGCTGGGGGTCCCGGTCGAGTGGTTCGCGCTCTCCGCGGGCGCCCGGATCTCGATGGACTCCGGCACCGAGAACATGGACTGGGTGGCCAAGGCCCTGCGCCGGATCGTGGAGTTCACCCAGGACGGCGGCGAGATCAACGTCGTGGTCGCGGGCATCAACGTCGGCGCCCAGCCGTACTGGAACGCCGAGGCCACGATGCTGATGCACACCAAGGGCATCCTGGTGATGACGCCGGAGAGCGCGATGGTGCTCACCGGCAAGCAGTCGCTGGACTTCTCCGGCGGCGTCTCGGCCGAGGACAACTACGGCATCGGCGGCTACGACCGGGTGATGGGCCCCAACGGGCAGGCGCAGTACTGGGCGCCCGACCTGGCCGGCGCGTTCGGCGTGCTGATGGCCCACTACGAGCACACCTACGTGGCGCCGGGGGAGTCCGGGCCCCGGCGCGCGCCGTCGACGGACCCGGTCGACCGCGACATCTCCTCCTTCCCGCACAGCGTCGAGGGCAGCGACTTCACGTGCGTCGGCGAGATCTTCTCGGCCGAGTCGAACCCCGACCGCAAGAAGGCCTTCGACATCCGCACGGTGATGCGGGCCGTCGCCGACCAGGACCACGACGTCCTCGAGCGCTGGGCCGGCATGGCCGACGCCGACACCGCCGTGGTCCAGGACGCGCACGTCGGCGGCCACCCGGTGTGCCTGCTGGGCATCGAGAGCCGGTCCGTGCGCCGCGCGGGCTTCCCGCCCACCGACGGGCCCGGCACCTACACCGCCGGCACGCTGTTCCCGAAGTCGTCGAAGAAGGCGGCCCGGGCGATCAACTCCGCGAGCGGCAACCGGCCGCTGGTCGTGCTGGCGAACCTGTCGGGCTTCGACGGGTCGCCGGAGTCGATGCGCAACCTGCAGCTGGAGTACGGCGCGGAGATCGGCCGCGCGATCGTGAACTTCCGCGGCCCGATCGTCTTCTGCGTGATCTCCCGCTACCACGGTGGCGCGTTCGTGGTCTTCTCCAAGGCGCTGAACCCGAGCATGACCGTGCTCGCCGTCGAGGGCTCCTACGCCTCGGTGATCGGTGGCGCCCCCGCCGCCGCGGTGGTGTTCACCGGCGAGGTGGAGAAGCGCACGGCCGCCACGGCCGCGATGAAGGCGCTCGACGAGCGGATCGCCGCGGCCCGCGGGGCCGAGCGGATCGGCCTGGTCGTGGAGCGCGCCCAGCTGCGCGCCGCCACGCGCGCCGAGAAGATCAGCGAGGTCGCCGCCGAGTTCGACGGCATCCACGACATCCACCGGGCGGTGGAGGTCGGGTCCGTCGACGCGGTCATCCCGGCCGCGCGCCTGCGGCCCGAGATCGTGGGGGCGATCGAGGCGTACACCGGGTAGTCGTCACGGAACCGCGACTCCGCCGTGGGCGGGCGGCGGCACGTTCCTAGACTGCAGCCGTGACGGCGACGGGGGACGAGGGAGCGCGCGCGGCCTTCCGGCGCGGGCTCCGGCTCAGCGTGCCCTTCGCGGTCGTCGGGTTCCTGCTGAGCCTCTCCTTCGGCGTCCTCGCCCGGCAGGCGGGCTTCAGCGTCGTCCAGGCCATCGTCACCTCGGTGATCGTATTCGCCGGGTCGGCGCAGTTCGCGATGCTGTCCGTGATCACCGTCGGGGGCAGCATCCCCGCGGCGCTGGCAGCGGCGAGCCTGATGAACGCACGGTTCCTGGCGATGGGCGTCGCCCTGGCCCCCTCCCTGCCGGGTGGGGTCCTCAAGCGGGCGGCGCAGGGGCAGACGGTCGTCGACGCGTCGTGGGCGCTGGCCAACCGGGGCGACGGCACCTTCGACCGGTGGCTGCTGTTCGGCACGACGCTCCCGCAGTACGTCACCTGGACGCTCGGCTCGGTCGTGGGCGCGTCCTTCGGCAACGCCCTCGGTGACACCCACCGGCTCGGCCTCGACGCGATCTACCCGGTCTTCTTCCTCTCGCTCCTGATCGCCGAGCTCCGGGACCCGACCGCCCGGCGGGCCGCCGTGGGTGGGGGCCTCCTCGCCCTGGCCCTGGTGCCGATCAGCCCGCCGGGCATCCCGATCCTCGCCGCGAGCTCGGTGGCGCTGCTCGGCCTGGTGAGGAGGTCGGCGTGACGCTGACCCACACCCAGGTCTGGGTCCTGATCCTGGGCTGCGCCGTGCTGACGGGACTGATCAAGGCGTTCGGTCCGGTGCTGCTCGGGGGGCGCCAGCTGCCACCGGCTTTCACCCGCGTGGTCGTGCTGATGGCACCGACGCTGCTGTGTGCCCTGGTCGTGACCTCGGTGTTCGCCAGCGGCCGGTCGTGGTCGGTCGGCGCCCACACGGTCGGTGTCGCCGTGGCCGGGGTGATGCTGTGGCGGCGCCTCCCGCTGGTGCTGTGCGTGCTCGTGGCGGTCCTGGTCACGGCCGGGTTGCGCGCGCTCGTCGGCTGACCTGCCTCACCCCTCGCGTCGGTCCGGCGCTGCCCGCCCGACGTCCACGGGTGGCGTCCTCATCGAGGTCCCCCGGCGGTCACGAGTCGGAGGTCCTCCTCCAGGGTGCGCCACACCGTGTAGGTGTGAGCCACGTCCCCGAGGTCCGCCGTGATCGGTGGGGACCACCACCCCGGCGGGTCGGGTGCCGTCGAGACGTGGGTGTGTCCGGTCGGCGTGACGGTCAGGACCTGGTGCCGGTCGCTCGGGAGCGGCATCGCCCGCCACCCAGGGGCTTCCTTGGCGTAGTTGCACGCCTCGCACAACCCCTGGCCGTTGCTCAACGAGGTCTCGCCGCCGTCGGAGACCGGCACGACGTGGTCGGTGTGGCGGACGGGGGCGTCGCACCACGGCGTGCGGCAGACCTGGTCGCGGACGACCAGGAGCTCGCGCAGCTCGCCGGAGAACGTCCGGCGGCGGGAGTCGGTCGCGACCAGGTCGCCGGAGCCGGGCCGGGTGAAGAGACGCCGCAGCCAGGCGCGCGGGGCGTCGCGGACGATCTCGCGGGCCAGGGCGGCGTGGATCGGCCCGTAGCTGACGACCTCGGCCGGGGTGTGGTCGTCGGTGAGCAGGCTGCTGTCGGTCATCACCACGTGGACCTCGACGTCGACGTCGGTCGCGCGGGCCTGGCCGGTGAGGCGCTCGACGAGGGTGTCGGCCATGACCTGCCCGCGCGAACGAGGCTCGTCGTCGGGCTCGTCACCCGCCGTGCCGGCCGCCCCACGACCCGGTCCTCCGTCGTTGCGGACGGTGTCGGCCGCCTGCCGCAGGGCGGCCAGGCAGGCGACCCCCTGCTGGACCGGCAGGAGCGCGGTCAGGTAGCTCATCGCGTCGGGCGCGGGTCGCAGGCTGACGAACCGGTCGGCCCGGGCCAGGCGCGTTCGTCGGACCGCGGACTCCGGGTCGAGCCGGTAGCCGATGGAGCGCGCCCTCGCCCCGGCCTCGCGGTCACCCAGCCCGGCCAGCTTCTCCGCGAGCTCGGCGTCGACGTGAGCGCGGTGCTCGACGGAGAGGACGGCCGTCTCGCGGGCCACGATCGTGGCCCGCCACTCGCTGATCTCACCGCGGGTCAGCAGGTCGAGGGTCCGCGGCATCTCGCGGACCAGCGCCCTGGCCAGCCCGAGGTCGCGGGACCCGCGGTGGGGGCTGCAGCGGCGCGCCAGGGCGATCTCGGCGGCGAGGCCCTGGCACCGCCTCGCCTCCGGGACGCCGCGCTCGGCCTCGCGGGTGCTCCGGGAGTGGACCAGGCTGTCGGTGACCCGGGCCTGGGCCGCGGCGACCGCGCCCTTGAGGCGCTCGAGCGCGGCGACCAGCGAGATCTGTCCGTCCTCGCCGGCGTCCGCGCCGTCGAGACCCGCGAGCTGCGCCAGCGCTCGGTCGAGATCGGCGACCGAGGGGGCGCCGGTCCCGTCACGGCCGAGGAGAATGTCGAACACGTGTTCGATTCTAGGGCGCGACGCCGGCTCGGTCCAGGGTCGGATCCAGGCTGTGGACAGGTGCCGAGCTCTCGTCCGCGCGCACGACGCTGCCCCTCCACGCACGACGCAGCGTGCGCGGAGGGGCAGGTCGGGCCCGTCGCCCGGGCCGGCCACTCGCCCTCCCCGGGACAGGGCGAGGACCACGGACGCCCTCAGGCCTCCTGCAGCACCACGTAGGCGATCGCGACGTCGGCGTCGGGGTCGTGGGACAGCGACAGCAGCACCCGGCGGCCCGCGAGGGCTGCGCCGATCGCCCCGTGGAGGCGTACGCCGGGACGACCCCACGCGTCGGTGACCACCTCGATCTCGCGCAGGTCGACCGCGGCCGGGTCGATCACCTCGGGGCCACCGAAGTGCGTGCTCGACCACGCCTTGAGGACGGCCTCCTTGGCCGCCCACCGGGCCGCCAGACCCTGGGCCTCCTGGGAGGCGGAGCGTCCGCCGCGACGCGCCGCACGCCGCTCCCCGGGCGTGAAGGCCCGGGCGAACCGCGTGCCCGGCTCGGCCAGCTGGGCGGCGAACGCGGTCACCGCGACGACGTCGACACCCACGCCCGCGGCCCGTGGCGCACCGGAGGCAGGGCTGTCGCCCACCCCCGCCCCCTGCTGGGCAGCAGGGGCAGGGGTGGTGTCCGGGCCGCCCCCCGGCCAGCCCGGACCTGCGTCAACGACCGGCTCGGGCATACACCCCGTCCTCGCCCAGGCGCGCCTCCGGGTCGACGAGCATGGCGCTCTCGTCGGCCTTGGTGGCCGCGAGGTCGGCGGAGGCGAACCGGCGCTTCTCGGCCTTCTCGAACAGCGGCGCCCCACCGTGCATGGCGTCGATGAACCGGGCCTCGCCGGCCACCAGCCGCGCGGTGGCCCGCTCGAGCCAGGACTCGCGCTGCGCGGGGTCCAGGGCCGCGACGAACGCACCGGGGTGCGCCACCACGATCATGGCCGAGACGTGCCCGAAGCCGAGGCTGGTCAGGACACCGGCCTTGAGTGCGCCGGTCGTCAGCGGCTGGCGCAGCCAGACCAGGTGCTCGTTCTCCGACAGCTGGTCGTCGACGCAGTCCAGCGAGCGGTTCGGCGCGACGGTGCCGCCGACCAGCGTCTGGCACAGGCCGTTGAGCTGGAAGGCCGCGGCCCCGCCCTTGGCGTGACCGGTCAGCGCCTTCTGGCTCACCACGTAGAGCGGGTTGCCGTCGGTGCGCCCCAGGGCCGCCGCGAGCTTCTCGTGCAGCTGCGACTCGTTGGGGTCGTTGGCCGCCGTCGAGGTGTCGTGCTTGTAGACCAGCGACACGTCATCGGCGCTCAGGCCCACCGAGCGCAGCGCCTTGGCCAGCGGCGAGCGGGTCCCGCCGACGCCGGCGCCGAGGGCGCCGATGCCGGGGGCGGGGATCGAGGTGTGGATGCCGTCGGCGAAGGAGCCGGCGTACGCCACGACGCCCAGCACGGGCAGGCCCAGCTCCAGCGCCACGTCGCCCCGGGCGAGGACGGTCGTGCCGCCGCCCTGGCCCTCGACGAAGCCGCCGCGACGGCGGTCGTTGGGCCGGGAGACGAAGCGCTCGTCGATGCCCTTGCCGAGCATCTGGGCGGTGTCGGCGGTGGCGCTCATGTTGCCGAAGCCGAGGATGCCCTCGATGCCCAGGTCGTCGAAGCCGCCGGCCACGACCACGCTGGCCTTGCCGAGCTTGATCTTGTCCACGCCCTCCTCGACCGAGACGGCCGCGGTGGCGCAGGCGGCGACGGGGTGGACCATCACGCCGTACCCACCGAGGTAGGACTGCACGGTGTGTGCGGCCACCACGTTGGGCAGCGCCTCCTGGAGCACGTCGTTCGGGGGCTGCTCGCCGAGCAGGGCGTCGACGTACATCCGACGGGTCGACTGCATGCCGCCGATGCCGGTGCCCTGGGTGTTCGCGAACTGCGTGGGGTGGACCCACCGCAGCAGCTCGGCCGGGGTCACGCCGCTGGAGACGAACGCGTCCACGGTGGCCACGAGGTTCCACGCGGCCAGCCGGTCGGCGGACTCCACCATCGAGCCCAGGCCCCAGACCGCGGGGTCGAAGCCGTCGGGGATCTGACCGCCGACGAAGCGGCTGAGCTTGAACCGGCGGGGGACCCGCATCTCGCTGCCCGCCAGGCGGGTCACGGTCCAGTCGCCGTCCTCGCCCGCGGAGATCCGCGTGCGGGCCGGGTCGGCCGCGGCGAAGGCGTCGGCCTCGTCACGGGTGCGGACCACGAACGAGGTGTCCTCCTCCAGGAAGACCGACACCATCAGCGGGGCCGTGCCGTCGATCATCTGGTTGTCGTCGCGGTAGCGGCGGATGCCGACGCTGGCCTCGAGCTGCGCGGCGTACTTCTCCACGACCTCGGACTCGGTCAGCGGCTCGCCGGTGGCGACGTCGCTCCAGCTGGCGACCGGCTGGGTCTCCCAGATGATCAGGCCGGTGGTCCACGCCAGCTCCAGCACACCGGCGGGGGACAGGGCGTCCTCCACCTCGAGCTGGAAGCGGGTGCGGGCCGAGCCGACGGGGCCGACCTCGCCGGCGCCCACGATGACCACGAGGTCCTCGGGGGCCGTCGGGACCTGGCCCCAGTCCATCGTCGGCTGGGAGACGCCCCAGCCGGCCGGGTGGGTCAGGGCGAGCAGCGGCTCGTCGGCCTCGGTCTCGTCAGCGGAGCGTGCGGCGCGGGCCTCGAAGGCGGCCCGGGCGTCGCGGCCCAGCTGGGCGAGGTCGAGGTCGGCCTCACCGAGCCCGCCGGTCAGGTCGACCACCACGGGGGCGGTGGCCGCGGCCTGCCGCGAGGCGGGCCGGCAGAGCTCGAGGAGCTCGGCGGCCATCTCGTCCGGCGCCCAGGTGCGTACGCCGACGGCCTCGACCGCCTCCACGAGCGGGTCGTTGCCGCCCATCAGGCCGGTGCCGCGCACCCACCCGATGTGGGCGTGGGCCAGGGAGACCCGGGCCGACCAGTCGCGCTCGGCGTGCCAGCGCTGGACGAAGGCGTCGAAGGCGGCCTTGGCCTCGCCGTACGCCCCGTCACCGCCGAAGCGGCCACGGTTGGGCGAGCCCGGGAGCACGACGTGCACGCGGCGGCCGATGCGGTGGTCCGCACCGCGGGCCGCGAGCCCGGTGACCAGGCGCTCGACGCCCCACAGCAGGATCCGCAGCTCGACCTCGGCGCGGGGGCCGGAGTCGGCAGCGGTGCCCTGCACGGACGGGGCCGCGAAGGGGAAGACCAGCGTGGCGTCCAGGCCCGGGCGCAGCTCGGTGCGTTGGCCGCCGGCCTCTTCCACGACGGGGGAGGCGACCCACTCGACGAGGGCGTCGACGTCGGCGAACGAGGCCAGGTTGGCCGGGACCACCCACAGCGCCGCGCCGACGGAGGCGTGGTCGCGGTAGAGGTCGCGGAAGAAGGCCAGGCGGTCCTGGTCCAGCCGCGAGGTGGTGGCCACGACGGTGGCCCCGCCGCGCAGCAGGTCCGCGACCACGGCGCCGGCGATGGAGCCGGGGGCCGCGCCGGTGACGACCGCGACGTCGTCGATCCACTCCCGGGCGCCGGTGGCCGCGGAGATCGCCTCGTCGTAGAACGGCACCAGGTCGGCGCGCTCGGCGCGGGCGCGGTCCAGCCACCAGCGCGCCTGGGCCTGGGCGGCCGCGTCGAGCCCGGTGAAGGAGCGCGTGCGGACCTCCTCGTCGCCGGTCCAGGCACGGGCCAGGTCCTCGCGGACCGAGGCCCAGCGGTCGTCCAGGAGGACGGCGCGCCTGGCGTCGAAGGCAGGGCTGACCTTGCGGGCCCAGTCGGGGCCGAGCTCGGACTCCACCAGGCGCGCGAGCTCGGCGTCGAGGCCGGCCTGCTCGTCGGGCTCGCCCACGCCGGCGTCACCCAGGCCGAGGCGGCCCAGCAGGTGCCGGGCGGTGGTGGCGAGCACGCCGTCGGTGCCGGTGATGGCGGAGGTGATCTCCTCCAGCGCGGCCGAGTCGACCATGGCGCCGTCGGCGCCACCGGAGGCGGGCAGCGTGACGCTGACGCCCTGGGCCTGGCCGACGGCCTGGACCGCGCGGTCCACGACCGAGGCCAGGTCGGAGAGGTCGCCGTCGTAGCCCAGCGCGCCGCCGCGGGTCGAGGACCCGTCGCGCACGCCGGCGGCGAGCTCGGCCTGGACGTGGGCGACCCAGCCGGGGCCGAGCTGCCAGGTGTCCTTGACCCGGTCGGTCACGGCCGAGGGCTTGGCGCCGACGGAGCCGGCGAACTTGCGCAGGCTCTCGCTGACGGCCTCGGTCAGCACGGGGCCGAACGGGCTGTAGGTGCGGGCCAGCTTGGTGACCGTGACGCCCAGGGCGGTCCAGGCCGCCTCGGCCGCACCGTCGATCGCGCCCAGGCCCAGCTCGGCGCCGAGGTCGACCAGCAGCTGGTTGCGGCGCGAGGAGACGCCGTCGCACAGCGCCTCGATCGTGTCGGCCGAGCCGATCTGCTCGGGGCGGACCTTGGTGCGCAGGGCGGCCAGGGTGCGGGTCGCGTCGGCCGCGGAGTACGTCAGGTCGGCCGGGCGGTCGGCGCCGGGGGCGCTGGTCGGTGCGGCGGGGGCCGCCGGGGCGGCCTTGGTCTCGGCGGGCGCCTCGGACGACGCCGGTGCCTCGGTCGTCTCCTCCTCCGGCTCGTCGACCACCGGGGTGTCGGTGGCGAAGACGACCGCGGCGTCACGCGAGGAGTTCACGATCCGCGGGGCGACCCCGTCGTACGACGCGAGCCTGGTGGTCTGGGCGGCCAGGTTGGCGATGGTGGGCGCGTTCGCCACGCCGACCTCGACGAACTGCTCGATGCCCAGCCCGGCGCCGGTGGCGTAGGTGTGCTCGGGGTCGCCGAAGAGCAGGTCCTGGGTCTCGATCCAGCGCACCGGGCTGGCGAACTGCCAGGCGAGGAGCTCGATCAGCAGGGCCCGCCCCAGGCGGGCGGGGTCGGCCGACCAGGTGTCCCAGTCGGCGAGGGCCGGCTTGAGCAGCGGCGAGTCGACGTACGCCGCCACCTCCTCGACGTAGTCCCTGTCGAGGGTGAACAGCCGCGGCACCAGGTTGGGGATGTAGCGGCCGACCAGGACCGACGGGTCGATGGTCGCGGGCAGCAGGCCGTCGAGCTTGGCCCGGAAGTCCGCCACGCCGGCGTGCAGCTCGGAGGAGTGGAAGGGCACGTCGATGCCGGGCACGAGGATGAACGCGGGCTTGCCGCCGACGCGGGCGCGCCGCTCCTCGACCTCCGCCTCGAGGGCCGCGCAGCCGGCGACGGTGCCGGCGACGGCGTACTGCGAGCCGCGGAGGTTGTAGTTGACGATCTGGATGAACTCACCCGAGCGCTCGGCGATCTCGGCCACGAAGTCGGCGACGTCGTCGTCGGCCAGCTCGATCTGCGAGGGACGGATGGCGGCGAGGCGGTAGTTGCTGCGGCCCTGGCCGTCGCGGGGGACCAGGTGGTGCATGGCCATGCCGCGGCGGAACACGATCTCCAGCAGCGCCTCGAGCGGGAGGATGCCGGTGACGGCCGCGAGGGCGTTGTACTCGCCCACGGAGTGGCCGCAGGTGATGGCGCCCTCGACGAAGACGCCGGCCTCGCGCATCTCGGCCACCTGGGCGACCGCGAGCGTGGCCATGGCGACCTGGGTGAACTGGGTCAGGAACAGCACGCCGTCGGGGTGGCGGTGCAGCTCGCCGTCGGCCCACAGGTCGGTGGGGTTGTCGCGGACGACGGCCAGGATCGAGAAGCCGAGGGCCTCGCGGGTGTGGGCGTCGGCGCTGTCCCAGACCTTGCGGGCGGCCGCGGAGCGCGAGCGCGCGTCCAGGCCCATGCCCTGGCTCTGGATGCCCTGCCCCGGGAAGGCGTACGCCGTGCGGGGGGCCGCGACGACGGCCTCGGCGACCATCGCCAGCTCACCGTCGGCGCGGACGGAGACCTCGAGGACGGTGTCGCCGCGGGTCACCCCGGTGCGCTCCACGGTCACCTCGACCGAGGCGCCCGGGAGGACCGGTGCGACCCAGCGGGTCAGCCAGCGACGGACCGGGCGGGGGTGGTGGGTGGCGCCGACCGAGGCGGCCGCGCGCTGGGCCACGGCGGAGGTCCACATGCCGTGCACGATCGGGCCGTCGAAGCCGGCCAGGCGGGCGGCGGCGGTGTCGACGTGCAGGGGGTTGTGGTCGCCGCTGACCGCGGCGAAGGCGCCCATGTGGTGCGGCGCGGTGACGGTGAACCGGTCCAGGCGGGCCCGCGGGGTGTCCTGGACCTCGCCGACGACGGAGGTGGGCGTGGCCAGCGCGGCCGAGCCGGTCCGGCCGCGCACCATGAAGCGCTCGGTGAGGTCGGCGACGGGCGAGCCGTCGGCGGTGACGGTCACCGCGACGGTGATCACCTGGCCGACGGTGCTGTCGACGACGTCGGTGCGGGTGGCGACCAGGGTCAGCTCGCGGTCCCGGGCCAGCAGGGCGGGGGCGTCGTCGGCCACGACCACGGCGTGGTCGAGGTGGACCAGGTCGAGCAGGCCCTCGACCGGGCCGATGCAGGCGAAGACCGCGGGCCACGCCAGGCCGACCAGGGTGTCGGGGACGAGGTCCTGCTGCGGGTCGGCGACGGCGTCGCCGCGACGGGTGCGCGTCGGGTCGGTGACGCCGACGTGGTCGGCGACCAGGGCGCGGGTCCAGGAGGCGGTGACGGACGCGGTGTCGCCCTCGGGGCCGGTCTCGACCTGGGGCAGGTGACCGCCGGCGGTGACGGCGAGCAGCGCCCCCGTCGCGGCGGAGGCCGACTCGTGCGAGACCACCGGCAGGCGTCCGGCGGGGACGCCGGACAGGTCGAGGCGCAGCACGAGGGTGCCCTCGGTCAGGGGGACGCTCAGGACGGCCGTCTCGCCGTCGAGGACCAGCTCGTGGGGGACGCCCTCGAGGCGGTGCAGGGGGTTGCGCACGGTGCGTCCGGCCCAGACGACGTCGGGCGAGGCGGCCAGTGCGTCCAGCAGCGTCGCGTCGGCGCCCACGGTGGTCCGGCTGACACCCGGGGTCGGGGTCGCCGACGGAGCGCCGGTGGCGGGGTCGACGCGGCTCAGGTCGGCCACGATCGCGGCCTCGAAGCGGTCCATCAGGTGCGCGACGGGCTCGTCGACCTCGGTGATGCCGGCCACGGCGACGGGCCCGGGGATGACGATGACCTCCTCGGCGGCGTACGTCGCGTCGTGGGCCTGCCACAGCGAGTCCGAGCGCCACCAGCGACGGACGTCGCCGTCGATGACGGGCACGAAGTCGACCGGCTTGCCGGGGATCCGGCAGATCTCGACGAAGCGGTGCACGTCCGCCGGGTGCAGGACCAGGGTGGCGGCCTGCGGGTGGGCCCCGACGAGCGCGTCGACCGCCGCCTCGGGGTGCTCAAGGTCGACGGGCAGCCGGTCGATGGCGCCCGAGGTCGCGGGGTGCACCCGGGCCAGGGCGCGGTCCAGCAGCGCCTCGAAGCGGGCCGAGAAGCTCGGGGCCAGCCAGGTGGTGCCGCGGGGTCCGGACAGCTCCAGGTAGCGCCGGAGCACCTGCTCGTAGGTCATCTCGGCCACGTCGCCGAAGTAGGGCTTGGCGGTCACGGCCATCGCGGCGACCAGCTCGTCCTTGCGGGCCCGGGCGGCGTCGGCGTCACCGGCCACCTCGTCCAGCAGGGCGCCGCAGCGCGAGGCCGCGTTGTCGATCTCGTGGATGTCGGCCCCGAGCTGGCTGCGGCCCGAGGTCACCCGACCGGCGGCGCGACCGGCGCCGACCCAGCCGCCGTTCTCGTCGGTGGTGACGCCGGGGGTGTCGACCAGCAGCTGCTTGACGGCCGGCGAGGTGGTGGCCTCGAGGGTCGCCATCGCGGCGGTGCCGATCAGCACGCCGTCGACGGGCATGGCGGCCTCGCCGTGCTCGCGCGCCCAGGTTCCGGTGAGGTAGTCCACGGCGCGGTCGGGCGTGCCGATGCCACCGCCGACGCAGACGACCAGGTTCGGCACCGAGCGCAGGTCGGCGTACGTCGCCAGGAGGAGCTCGTCGAGGTCCTCCCACGAGTGGTGGCCGCCCGCGACGCCGCCCTCGATGTGCGCGATCACCGGCGTCTCGACCTCGCGGGCGATGGCCAGGACCTGGCGGATCTGCTTCACGGTGCCGGGCTTGAAGACCACGTGGGCGATGCCCGCGTCGTGGAGGTCCTCGATGATCGCGACGGCCTCGTCGGTCTCGGGGATGCCGGCGCTGATCACCAGGCCGTCCAGCGGGGCGCCGGCGAGCCGGGCCTTCTGGACCAGGCGCTGGCCACCGACCTGCATCTTCCACAGGTAGGGGTCCAGGAACAGGGTGTTGAACTGCGCGGTG
Source organism: Nocardioides korecus (assembly GCF_054778395.1). Classification (NCBI taxonomy): domain Bacteria; kingdom Bacillati; phylum Actinomycetota; class Actinomycetes; order Propionibacteriales; family Nocardioidaceae; genus Nocardioides; species Nocardioides korecus. The sequence continues at coordinate 240,957 of NZ_BAAGZO010000006.1, forward strand.
CGGCCCTCGTCGAGGAGCTCGCCGAGGCGCGCGACGTTCTCGGCGAAGATCTCCTCGGTCACCTGGCCGCCGCCGGCGAGCTCGGCCCAGTGGCCGGCGTTGGCGGCCGCCGCGACGATCGCGGGGTCCACGGTGGTCGGGGTCATGCCGGCGAGCAGGATCGGCGAGAAGCCGGTCAGGCGGGTGAAGGCGGTGTCGACGACGGGCTTGCCGTCACCGCGGTCCACCAGGCGGGGGGCGTACGCCGACCAGTCGGCCGCCCGACGCACCTCGGCGCCGGCGGTGAAGATCAGGTCGCGCCCGGCGCTCGTGGCGGCGGGGACGACGGTCACGCCGCGACCGCGCAGGGCCCGGCCGGTCATGTTGGCCGAGAGGTCGGCCGGCCCGAGGTCGACGATCCACTCGGTGCCGCGGCCGACGGCGTCGGTGAGCTGACGGGGCCAGTCCAGGCTCTCCACGCAGATGGCCTGCGCGAGGTGCTCGGCGAGGCCGGCGTCGAGACCGCACGCCTCGGCCCAGGCGCGGACCATGGGGACGGCGGGGGCCAGGCCCGGGTGGTGGAAGCCCAGGGCGACCGGGATGGGCTCGAGGGTGGGGGCGAACGCGCGTCCGCCGCGGGACTTGGACTCGACCTCGGCGGCCTCGCGGGCGGAGCGCTCCTCGACCGCGGCGCGGAAGCGGCGCAGGGCCTGTGGGGTGCCGCTCAGCACGAGCCGACGGGGGCCGTTGACGGCGGCGACCACGGCCCGATCGGTGTCCTCCACGCTGTCCGGACCGGCGCCCAGCAGCGCCTCGACCTCGGCCACGGAGGCACCGCTGACGGCCAGCATCGCGGTGTCTTCGCCGTGGGCGACGAGGCCGGCGCGACGACCGACGATCGTGGCGGCCGCGCCGATCAGGCGGGCCACGGCCATCAGGTCCACGTCGGTGCCCGGGTCGCCCTCCCGGCGACCGGCGAACGCGGCGACGCCGAGGATCCCCTGGGAGTGGCCAACCGCGGCGGCCGGCGACATCGAGGCCAGGTCGAGCCCCTCGTCGGCGAGCAGGTCCAGGAGGGTCAGCTGGGTGAGCAGCACGCCGGGCAGGCCGAGCGCGGCGCCGACCGTGTCGGTGGCCGCGGGGCGCTCCTCGGCGCGCAGCCAGAGCTGCGGCTCGAACGGGCGCGGGAGCGCCGCGGCCAGCTCGGACGCCACGGGGGCGACCCGGGCCGCGGAGGCCTCGACCAGCTCGGTGACCCGGGTGAGGTCCGAGGACTCGTCGCCGATCTCGGCCAGCGTCTGGAACCAGTCGGCTCCCTGGCCGCCGAACGTGACCGCGAACCGGTCGCCGTCGCGCAGCCGGTCGGCCAGCGAGCGGGCGGGCTCGGGAGAGGTGTGGTCCTGGGTCAGCGTGCTGGGAGGGAGCTGAGTCATGTGAGGAGTGTGTCATGTTCGGCGCTCGAACCTGAAACTCTCCTCGCGTTTTTTACGAGGTTGACGTCATGTCGTCATCCAACTCGCGAGTAGGTCGGACATACCTCGCGTGCCGGCGCCCCGTGATCGCCCGGAGCCCGCCTGAGCCGACCCGTGGGACGCCGTCGGGTGAGGTGCGTCACGCTCGCTAGCCTCGGCGGCATGTCGATCCCGCGCCCCGTCCCAGGCCACGTCGCCCTCGTCACCGGCGCCTCGAGCGGCATCGGTGCCGAGATCGCGCGGGAGCTGTCCCGGCGCGGCCACGAGATCGTCCTGGTGGCCCGGTCCGCGGAGCGGCTCGAGGCCGTCGCCTCGACCCTGCCCTCCCCGTCCCACGTGCTGCCCACCGACCTCGGGGACCGTGACTCGCGGGCCGGCCTGCTCGGCGAGCTCACGGGTCGCGGGTGGGTGCCGCAGGTGCTGGTCAACAACGCGGGGTGGTCCACGCTCGGCGCCGTCCACCGCAGCGACCCCGAGCGCGAGGTGGCGATGGTCGAGGTCGACGTGACCGCGGTCGTCGACCTGTGCAGCCGGTTCCTGCCCGGCATGGTCGAGCGGGGCGCCGGCGCGGTCCTCAACGTCGCCTCCACCGCGGCGTGGCAGCCGCTGCCGGGCCAGGCGGCGTACGCCGCGAGCAAGGCGTTCGTGCTGTCCTACACCCGCGGCCTGGCCGTCGAGCTGCGCGGCACCGGGGTCAGCGCGACGACGCTGTGCCCCGGACCCGTGCGCACCGGGTTCGGGGAGGCCGCCGGCTTCGACCACGACGACTTCGAGAAGGCGCTGCCCGGCCCGCTCTGGGTCTCTCCCGAGGACGTGGCGCGGGCCGCGGTGGCGGGGCTGGACGCCGGTCGCGCAGTCGTCGTGCCGGGAGCGGCCAACCGGGTCGGCGCCGCCCTGGCCCACCTGGCCCCCAAGGGCCTGCTGTCGCGCGGGCTGGCCCGGGTGCACCCCGGGCTCCGGTAGGGCCCGGGCCCTCAGGCGGTCCGGCCGGCCACCGAGCGGGCCCGGTCGCGCAGCCGTGCGTCGAGGACCGAGGGGCGGCGGTGGAGACGCCGGTCGAGCACGCGGGCGGCCTCCTCGCCCCGGCCCGAGCGGGCGAGCGCGTGGACCAGGGTGTCCTCGAGCACCTCGCGCTGCGCGGCGCTCCCGCCCAGCGAGCCGGTGCGCGGCAGCACGTCGCGCAGCACCGTCGCCGCGCCCGCGTGGTCGCCCTCGACGACCGACTGGAGCGCCCGGCAGACCGGGGCGAGCACCTCGCGGAAGACCGGGTCGGCGTGGGCGAGGGACGTCGCGCGCAGGGCGGCCAGGCCGGCGGCGTCGTCCTCGACCGCGAGGGCCAGCGCGGCGTGCAGCGCGGCGAACGGGGTGGGGGGCGAGATCAGCCAGCCGTCGGGCGCCGCCGCCCGCACCGAGGGGGCGGCCGCGGCCGGCAGCTCGACGCCGGTGACCCGGCAGCGCCACAGCAGGGCGGCGCTGTCGACCAGGGCGCGGGACCCGGTGACGGCCGGCGGTGCCAGCTCGCGGACGTAGCGGGCACCCACCGCCTCGACGTCGCCGAGCGCGAGCTCGTGCAGCGCTGCGTGCCAGGAGAAGTGGGAGCGGTGCCGGGCGTCGCGGCCGCAGCTGCGGATCCACCCGTCGAGCCAGGCCAGGCCCTCGGCGTGCCGCCCGGTCTCGAGGAGCACGTGGGCCCGGGCGTGCACGGCGTGCCCCGAGGCCGGCTCGACCGACAGCGCGTGGTCGGCCAGCGCCTCGGCCTCGGCCCACCGGCCCTGGTCCTGGCGCACGAAGGCCAGCTGGCCGGCGTACCACCAGTCGTCGCCGTAGGCCCGGCCCAGGCTCTCGACCAGGTCGGCGGTCTGCGAGCCCGAGGTGAGGCCGCCGAAGGCCACCGTCGGGAGGGCCACGCCCACCGCGAGGGCGTCGCGCGGGAACAGCCGCACGTGGCGCAGCAGCGCCGCGGCCCCGGTGGCCTCGTCGCTGCGCAGCCGGGTGGTGACGGCGTCGAGGAAGCTGACCTCGCGGTCGTCCAGGTGCCGCTCGGAGGCCGCGGCGTGGGCGGCCGCCAGCGCCGAGCGCCAGGACCCGGCCTCGCCCCACTCGTGACCCAGCAGGGCCAGCGCGGCGTGGGCCTGGGCGAACCCGGGGTCGAGCGCGACGGCGCGCTCGAGCCCCTCCTCGACACCGTCCTGGAGGCGGAGCAGGCGCCCCAGGGCCACGTCGTACGCCGTCGCGGCGCGCCTGCTCGCGGTCAGGGTGAGGCCGAGCAGGTCGCGCGGACGGCGTCGCGACTCCCCGTGCAGTCCGCGCACGACCGCCCGGGCCACGTCGTAGGCCTGCTCGCGGATCTCCGGCATCGCCGTGGTCTCCCACAGGTTGCCGCGCCGCAGCGCCCCGAGCGCGTAGAACGGCATCCCCGAGGGCAGCACCCCGGTGACCCGGCCGTCGTCGCGGGTGTCGATGCCCAGCCCGGACGGTCCCGGGCGCACCAGGCCCGTCCGGGCGAGGGCGTGCAGCAGCGGGTTGGCCGCGAGCGTGCCGACCGGGCCCGTGCAGCCGACGACCCCGGCGACCCGCAGGGTGGAGCCGTCGGACAGGCCGACCTCCAGGCCCTGGGGGCAGCCGCGCACGGTCGAGACGGTGCCGCGGTGGCGCACGAGGCGGCCGGACGCGAGCAGGTCGTCCAGCCGCCGGGCCGTGCCGGGGGCATCCGGTGCCGGTGCACGTCCCAGTCGCGGGCGTCCTGCTCGACGAAGGTGCGCCGGTCGGCCTCGTCGAGCCCCTGCCACAGCTGGGCCGTGACGGGTCGCAGGCCGTCGACCGCCGGGCGCCAGTCACCGGTGGCCGCGCGGGTGCGCTCCACGTGGGCCGTCACCGTGCGCCGCAGCCCGGCCAGGTCGGTCACGCGGGTGATCCCGGGCGGGGGCGGCACGGCCGGGGTGGTCGGCACCCGGTGGGCGCGCGGGAGCTCGTCGTGGCGCGAGACCGTGTGCAGCGTGCGGCCCTCGCGGGCGGCGGAGAGCGCCACGTCGACCATGGTCAGGCCGGTGCCCACCAGCAGCAGGTCGCCGTCGGGCAGCTCCTGGGTCCAAGGGTCGTCCACGAGGCGGGCGGAGGCGCGCAGCTCGGCCGGCGCCCACGCGGTCCCGGGGCGGGCGCCGGTGGCCAGCACCACCGCGCGGGCGACGATCGCGGGCCCGGAGTTGAGGCGCACGACGAACCGGTCCCCGCGGCGGTCGATCCCGACCACGGTGTCGTGGCGCCGCTCGAGACGGGCGTTGCCCGGGAAGTCGGCCGCCTGGGTGAGCAGGTCCTCGACGTAGTCGCCGTAGACCCGACGCGGCACGAAGTCCTGCGGCTGCGTCGCGGCGTCGTGGTGCCGGCGCACCCAGCGGTGGAAGTGCTCGGCGTCGCGCGGGAACGCGCTCATGCCGCTGACCGGGACGTTGAGCAGGTGCCGGTCGTCGGTCGTGGCGTACGCCGGCCCGCGGCCCGTCGTGGGGGAGGGGTCCACCAGCGCGACCCGGTAGCGCGGCGACAGCCCGGTCAGCAGGTGGCACGCCGTGAGCGCACCGCCGGCGCCGGCCCCGACGACCACCACGCAGCAGTCACCCTCCCCGCCGCGTCCATGGCCGCCCCAGCTCGGGTCACCGCGCATGGCGCCACCACCTAAAGTCGAGTAACTGGATTGACTTAGAGTAGCGGAGGTGGGCCCGACGCGCACGAGCCCTCCCGGCGTGGCGCCGGGAGGGCTCGTGGGGCTTGGTCGGGGTGCGCCTACTCGGCGTCCTTGATCTCGCAGACGACCTCGCCGTTGGTGACGGTGGCGCCGACCTGGGCGGTCAGGCCGGTGACGACGCCCGCCTTGTGGGCCTTGAGGGGCTGCTCCATCTTCATCGCCTCGAGCACCACGATGGCGTCACCCTCGGCGACGGTCGCGCCGTCCTCGACGGTCACCTTGACGATCGTGCCCTGCATGGGCGAGGCGACGGCGTCGCCGGAGACCGCGGCGGCCTTGGACCCGCCCTTGCGGCGCGGCTTCTTCGCGGCGCCGCGCGCGCCGGTGCCGCCGGAGACGGCGAGGTCGCCGGGCAGGACCACCTCGAGCCGGCGACCGCCGACCTCGACGGTGACCTTCTGGCGCTCGCCCGCCTCCGCGGCGTCCGCCGACCCGCCGCTGTAGGGCTGGATCTGGTTGTCGAAGTCGGTCTCGATCCACTGGGTGTAGACGGTAAAGCCGTCCTCGTCGCCCACGAAGGCCGGGTCGCGGACGACGGCGGCGTGGAAGGGGATCACGGTCGGCATGCCGTCGACGACGAACTCGTCGAGGGCGCGGCGCGAGCGCTCCAGGGCCTGGGTGCGGTCGCGGCCCGACACGATCAGCTTGGCGATCAGCGAGTCGAAGGCGCCCGGGATGGTCTCGCCCTCCTCGTAGCCGCCGTCCAGGCGCACGCCCGGGCCCGACGGGGGCGACCAGCGGGTGAGGGTGCCGGGGGCGGGCATGAAGCCGGCGCCGCCGTCCTCGGCGTTGATCCGGAACTCGATGGAGTGGCCGCGGATCTCCGGGTCGTCGTACCCCAGCTCCTCGCCCGCTGCGATCCGGAACATCTCGCGCACGAGGTCCAGGCCGGTGACCTCCTCGGAGACGCAGTGCTCGACCTGGAGGCGGGTGTTGACCTCGAGGAAGGAGATGGTGCCGTCCTGGGCGACGAGGAACTCGCAGGTGCCGGCACCGTGGTAGCCGGCCTCGCGCAGGATCGCCTTGGAGCTCTCGTAGAGCCGGGTGGTCTGGTCCTCGGTCAGGAACGGCGCGGGCGCCTCCTCGACCAGCTTCTGGTTGCGGCGCTGCAGCGAGCAGTCGCGGGTCGAGACGACCACGACGTTGCCGTGCTGGTCGGCCAGGCACTGGGTCTCGACGTGGCGCGGCTGGTCGAGGAACTTCTCCACCAGGCACTCGCCGCGGCCGAAGGCCGAGACGGCCTCGCGCACGGCCGACTCGTAGGCGTCGGGGATCTCCTCCATGGTGCGGGCGACCTTGAGGCCGCGCCCGCCGCCACCGAAGACGGCCTTGATCGCGACCGGCAGCCCGGCCTCCTTCGCGAAGGCGATCACCTCGTCGGCGTCCTTGACGGGGTCCTTGGTGCCCGGGGCGAGCGGCGCGTTCGCCCGCTCGGCGATGTGCTTGGCCTTGGCCTTGTCGCCCAGCGCCTCGATGGCGGCCGGCGGCGGGCCGATCCAGGTCAGCCCGGCGTCGATGACGGCCTGGGCGAAGTCGGCGTTCTCGGCCAGGAAGCCGTAGCCGGGGTGCACCGAGTCGGCGCCGGACTCCTGCGCCGCGGCGACGATCTTGGCGATGTCGAGGTAGGACTCCGCCGGGGTCGACCCGTTCAGCGAGTGGGCCTCGTCGGCCAGGCGCACGAAGAGCGCGTCGCGGTCGGGCTCGGCGTACACCGCGACGCTGCCGAGGCCGGCGTCCTTGCACGCACGGATGACGCGGACGGCGATCTCGCCGCGGTTGGCGACCAGGACCTTCTGCAGGGGCTTGACCTCGGGCACGGCACTCCTCGTGGGTGGGGCTGATCCTCCGGGAGACTACTGCCCCGGGGTCGCGCCGGGCGGCCGGGTGCGAGGAACGGGACAGGTCTGTTAGCGCTCGTTCACTCCGCCACCTACGATCGCCTGCATGGACGAGGTGACCGGGGACACAGCCAGGCAGCGCTGGACGCAGCGGTACGACGCGGCACTGGCGGGGGGCCGGGTCCGCGACGCCGACTTCACCACCCTGTCGGGCACCGAGGTCGACCCGGCGTACGGCACCGAGGACTCCGAGTGGCCCGGGGAGTTCCCCTTCACCCGGGGCCTGCACGCCACCGGCTACCGCGGGCGGCCCTGGACGATCCGCCAGTTCGCCGGGTTCGGCAACGCCCGGCAGACCAACGAGCGCTACCAGATGATCCTGGGCCGCGGCGGCGGCGGCCTCTCGGTCGCCTTCGACATGCCGACGCTGATGGGCCGCGACTCCGACGACCCGCGCGCGCTGGGCGAGGTCGGCCACTGCGGCGTGGCCATCGACTCCGCGGCCGACATGGACGTGCTCTTCGAGGGCATCCCGCTCGAGCAGGTCACCACCTCGATGACGATCAGCGGGCCGGCCGTGCCGGTCTTCTGCATGATGCTCGTCGCCGCCGAGCGCCAGGGCGCCGACCTGTCCAAGCTCAACGGCACCCTGCAGACCGACATCTTCAAGGAGTACATCGCCCAGAAGGAGTGGCTCTTCGGTCCCGAGCCGCACCTGCGGCTGATCGGCGACCTGATGGAGTACTGCGTCGAGAACATCCCGGCGTACAAGCCCCTGAGCGTCTCGGGCTACCACATCCGCGAGGCCGGCTCGACGGCCGCGCAGGAGCTCGCCTTCACCCTCGCCGACGGATTCGGGTACGTCGAGCTGGGCCTCTCCCGCGGGCTGGACGTCGACGTCTTCGCCCCGGGCCTGAGCTTCTTCTACGACAGCCACCTCGACTTCTTCGAGGAGATCGCCAAGTTCCGCGCCGGTCGCCGGATCTGGGCGCGCTGGCTGCGCGACGTCTACGGGGCGAAGACCGAGAAGGCCCAGTGGATGCGCTTCCACACCCAGACCGCCGGGGTCTCCCTGACCGCCCAGCAGCCCTACAACAACGTCGTCCGCACCGGCATCGAGGCGCTCGCCGCCGTCCTGGGCGGCACCAACTCGCTGCACACCAACGCCCTCGACGAGACCCTGGCGCTGCCCAGCGAGCAGGCCGCCGAGATCGCCCTGCGCACCCAGCAGGTGATCATGGAGGAGACCGGCGTGGTCAACGTCGCGGACCCGCTCGGAGGGTCCTGGTACGTCGAGGCGCTCACCGACCGCATCGAGGCCGAGGCCAACGCGATCTTCGACAAGATCCTCGAGATGGGCGGCTCGGACCTGCGCCACGACCAGGTCGAGCGCCTCGCGGAGTCCGCGCGCAACGGCGAGGACCCGGTCACCCAGGGCCTCCTGCGCGGCATCGAGGACGGCTGGTTCATGTCCGAGATCGCCGACGCGGCCTTCACCTACCAGATCGCGCTGGAGAAGAAGGAGAAGAAGGTCGTCGGCGTCAACGTGCTGCCCGAGTCGGTGACCAGCACCCTGGAGATCCTGCGCGTCTCCCACGAGGTCGAGACCGAGCAGGTGGCACTGCTGGCCGAGCGCAAGGCCGGTCGCGACGACGCCGCCGTCCAGGCCGCGATCGCCGACATGCTGGCCGCGGCCCGCGAGGACCGCAACATGGTCCCGGCCATGGTCGAGGCGTGCCGGGCCGAGGCGACCCTGGGTGAGATCTGCGACGCCCTGCGCGCCGAGTGGGGCGAGTACCGGGAGCCGGCCCGCTTCTGACCCCGGTGGTCTTGACCGGTCGCCGGGTCTCGGACCACGTCGTTGACCGTGGGTGGGGGGCGTGCCACGTTGAGGGACGCGGTGCACCCGTGCCCCCGTTCGGGTGCACCGCCCCGACGTCGCAGCGGCCTTCAGTATCCTCACCGGCATGAGTCAGCAGTCCTTCTCCCGTCCCGGCGCGATCGACCTCTCCGGCCTGCAGGCCCCGGCGGGTGCTCCTGCGGCAGGTGGCGCCGCGGCGCCCGGGGCCAGCGCGGCGTACGCCGTGGTGGTAACGGAGGAGAACTTCCAGGACGTCCTGGAGGCCTCGCGCACGGCGCCGGTCCTGCTCGCCTTCGAGAGCCCCGGCCGCTCGCCCGCGAGCGTCACCCTGGCCTCCGACCTCCAGGCGCTGTCCGCCGAGTTCGAGGGCCGGTTCCTGCTCGGGCGCGTCGACGTCGACGCCGTGCCGCAGATCGCCCAGGCGATGCAGATCCCGTCGGTGCCGCTCGTGGTGCTCGTCGCCCAGGGCCGCCCGATGCCGCTGCTCCAGGACGCCGCGCCGGTGGAGGAGCTGCGCCAGGCGATCACCTCGGTGCTCCAGCAGCTCACCGCCAGCGGCATCACCGGGCGCCACCAACCCCGCTCGGGCGCGGGCGAGGTCGACGCCGAGACCGGCGAGGAGCAGCTCGACCCGCGCTACGCCCCGGCCCAGGACGCCCTGGAGCGCGGTGACGTCGATGCCGCCGTCGTGGAGTACCAGAAGCTGGTCAGCGCCAACCCCGCCGACGCCGAGGCCGCCGCCGGCCTGGCCATGGCCCAGCTGCTCCAGCGCACCGAGGGCGTCGACCTGAACACCGCCCGCGCCGCCGCCGCTGCGGCCCCCGACGACGTCGAGGCCCAGATCATGGTCGCCGACCTCGACCTCCTCGGCGGCCACGTCGACGACGCGTTCCGCCGCCTGATCGACCTCGTGCGCCGCTCCGCCGGCCCCGAGCGCGACCGCGCCCGCACGCACCTGGTCAGCCTCTTCGGCGCCGTCGGCAACGACGACCCCCGCGTCCAGCGGGCCCGCCGCGAGCTCGCCTCCGCCCTGTTCTAGCCGAGGGGGCTCATCTGGCGGCCGAAGCGGCCCATCTGGCGGCCGAGGGGGCCCATCTGGCGGCCGAGGGGGCTCATCTGGCGGCCGAGGGGGCTCATCTGGTGGCCGAGGGGGCTCATCTGGTGGCCGAGGGGGCTCATCTGGTCGCTGAGAGGGGCTCGACTGTTGGTGGGGCGCGCAGGCAGCCGGACACAGCTCGATCCGGTCCGGGCTACCACCACGCGTCCCCGATCCCGGCTGGGCCGACAGTTCCGTCTCCTCCGGTCGGCTGCCCGTCCTGCGGCGGGCCCCGGTGCGCCGCCGATCCAGCACGGGACCAGCCTCCTCGCGGACCAGACGAGGCCTCCTCGCGGACCAGGTGGGCCTCCTCGGCCGCCAGACGAGCCTCCTCGGCGGCCAGATGAGCCTCCTCGGCCGACAGACGAGCCTCGTCGGCCGGCGGGTGGGCCCTCCTGGAGGGGGCTGGGGGGCTGGGGGGCTGGAGGGGGCTGGGGTCAGGTGAGGAAGGGGACGAGTGCTTCCAGGGTGCCGGCCGGGTTCTCCTCGGGGAGGAAGTGGCCGCCGGGCAGGGCACGGCCGGTGACCTGCTCGGCGTACGCCCGCCACACCGCGGGCACGTCGTACGCCGACCCCACGAAGCCGTCCGCGCCCCACAGCACCAGGGCGGGGCAGGTCACGCGCTGCCCGGCCGCGTGCGAGGCCTCGTCGTGCACGAGGTCGACCCCGAGCCCGGCGCGGTAGTCCTCGCAGGTCGCGCGCACCACCTCGGGGTCCTCGAACGCCGCGACGTACGCCGCCACGGCCTCGTCGTCGAAGGCCTCGATGCCGTCGGCGGCCGACCACTGCACCAGCTTGCGACGCACCCAGTACGCCGGGTCCGCCCCGAGGAGCCGCTCGGGCAGGTCGGCGGTCTGGGCGAGCAGGAACCAGTGGTGGTACGCCGTGGCCAGCGCGAGGTCGACGTGGGTGAGCACGTGCCGGGTGGGGGCGATGTCGAGCAGCGCCACCCGCGTGACCGCCGCCGGGTGGTCCAGGCAGAGCCGGTGGGCCACCCGTGCCCCGCGGTCGTGCCCGACGACGGCGAACGTCTCGAACCCCAGGTGCCGCATCAGCCCGACCTGGTCGGCGGCCATCGCCCGCTTGGAGGCCTGGGCGTGGTCCGGCTGCGAGGCGGGCCGGTCGGAGTCGCCGTACCCCCGCAGGTCGGGCAGCACCACCGTGTGCGTGCGCGCCAGGACCGGTGCCACCGCGTGCCACATCACGTGGGTCTGGGGGTAGCCGTGCAGCATCAGCAGCGGCGGCCCCTCCCCGCCCACGACCGCGTGCACGCGGGTCCCGTCGACGTCGACGTCGGTCGTGGTGAAGTCCTCCAGCACACCGCCCTGCCTACCACGCCCCGGTCGGGCCCGGACAGGTCCGGCGGCTGCCGGGCGCGCGTGGCAGCATGGCGCCCATGGACCGGGTGCAGCCCTACGTGCGGCTCTCACCGCTGGGGCAGACCTACGTCACCACGGTGGCGGTGGTCGCCGGCGTCGCGATGCTGGCCGAGAGCGAGGTGTGGTACGTCGCCCTGGTCGTCCTCACGCTCCCGCTGAGCCTGCTCGCGCTGTGGGTGGCGCTCTACGCCAGCCTCGCCGTCGGGCTCCTGGTCGGGGCCGAGGCGTCCCGCCCGACCTGGCCGGTGGTGCTGGCCTGGGTGCTCGTGTGGGGCACGACCGCCTGGATCAACGCCCGGATGACCGAGAAGATCCTGCGCCGCGGCTGGTCCGCGCTGCGCGTCGGCCCGCCGGCGCCGGTGACGCCCGAGGACGAGCAGTGGTGAGGGCCGGCTCCTAGCCCGGGAGCCCCCGACCGCTCTCGACGTACGCCGGCCCCGGGTCGCTCGTGGTGTTGCGCAGCGCCGCCTCGATCCGCCGCGCGGTGAAGTCGGCGCAGCGCGCGCGCACGTCGGCGATGCCGAAGAAGCCCGCCGAGCGGATCTCGCGCTCCTGGCGCACCACCGCGTCCACGATCGAGGGGTCGTGGACGCCGCCGTCGAAGACCAGGCAGACCGCGTCGTCCCAGCCGCCCCACGGGGGCAGCCAGTCGGTGAGCAGCAGCCGGCCGGCGGGCAGCTCGAGCGCGAGCTCCTCGGTGATCTCGCGCTCGACCGCGAGCTGCGGCGACTCGCCGACCTCCACGACGCCGCCGGGCAGGTCGAGGTCGCGCTTGTAGGTCAGCTGGCACAGCAGCACGCGCCCGTCGGTGCTGCGCACCAGCAGCTGCGAGATCGCGCGCTTGCGCGGCAGGAACGAGTTGAGCAGCGTGCGGAACCCGGAGGGGTCCTCCAGCGGGGCGTCGTGGGCGAGCCGGGCGTAGACGACCCGGTCGTGGTGGGCGCCGTCCGACTCCACGGCCCCGCGCGCGACGCCCTCGCGCATCAGGCCGGAGAACGTCGCGACGCGCTGGGCGGCCTCGTCGTCGGGGTCGACGTGGGCCTCGACCCGGGTCGCGCCGCCCTTGAACGCCGACTCGACCAGCTCCCGGACCCGGTCGGCGGACGGACGCAGCCCCTGGTCCTGCAGCTCGTCGGTCCAGGAGACCCGGACGACGCCGGGGGAGACGGGGGTGAGGTCGGCAGCCACGCCCGCCACCCTAGGGCCGCGACCCTCCGTCGGCGGAGCAGGTCGCCCCGGCGACCGACATCGGGACCTGCGTGAGCAGCCGCCTCACAGGAGGTGGACCGCCAGGACCCCGGCGACCAGCGCGAGGGGGACGACGAGCAGGCCCTCGAGGCCGAAGCGCACGATCGAGACCGACAGCCCGCGGGCGCGGCAGGAGCGCAGCCAGAGCAGGTTGGCCAGCGAGCCCCAGGCGAGCAGCATCGGGGCGACGTTGACCCCGATCAGGACCGTCACCAGGCGCTCGTGGCTGCCGGCGAAGGGCTCGGCGACCAGGTAGGCGGGCAGGTTGTTGACCACGTTGGCCAGCACCCCGCTGGTCCCGGCCAGCCGGAGCAGGTCCACCAGCGACCCGCCGGTGCCGAAGAAGGCGGTGAGCACGCCCGACCCCTCGTCGACGAGCACCTGGACGACCACGAAGAGCACGATCGCGAAGACCAGGACCGACCAGGGGACCAGGCCGAGCAGGCGGCGGGGCGCGACGGCCGCGGGACGGCGTACGGCGAAGGCGACGACCAGCACGACCGTGGCCACCAGGGCCACCACCCATGCCTCGAGCCCGACCACGATCGCGGGGCCGAACAGCACCACGACGGCCGTCGCGGTCCGCAGCAGCACCGGGTCGTACGCCGGGAGGCTGGTCGGGACCTCGTAGGAGCCCCTCAGCGCCGCCCGGTGGCGCAGCACCAGCACGAGCACGACGACCACGAGCACGGCCAGCTGCGGAGCCCAGGTCTCGGCCATGAACCCGACCGCGCCGGTGCCCATCCGCGACTGCGCGAGCAGGTTGGTCAGGTTCGACACCGGCAGCAGCAGCGAGGCGGTGTTGGCCAGCCAGATCGAGGCGAACGCGAACGGCAGCGCGCTGATCCCGAGCTCGGCGGCCAGCGCCAGCCCGATCGGCGCGAGCAGCACCGCGGTCGTGTCGATGCTGAGCACCCACGTGGCCACCGTGGCCAGCAGCGTGAACAGCAGGAACAGCACCATCCGGCTGCCGCCCCCGAGACGCGCGGCGAGGTGGGCGGAGACGTCGAAGAGCCGGGCGTCGTCGCACAGGTCGGCGACCACCTGGATCAGCACGAGGAAGAGCAGGACGGGCCAGACCCGCTCGGCGACGTCGCCGAGGCTGGTGAGCAGGTGGTTCACCGGCGCGAGGTCAACCAGAGCGTGCCGAGAGGGGGGACCCGCAGAGAGGCCGAGGCGGGCTGGCCGTGGTGCGCCTGCGGGTGGGCGGTCACGGTGCCGAGGTTGCCCACGCCGGAGCCGCCGTAGACCTCGGCGTCGGTGTTGAGCACCTCGCTCCACTCACCGGTCCAGGGAAGGCCGACGAGGTAGCCCTCGTGCGGCACGGCCGAGAAGTTGCTGATGCAGACCAGCGCGCTCCCGTCCGAGCCCCAGCGCAGGAACGCCACGGTGTTGCGCGAGGCGTCGTCGGCCTCGAGCCAGGCGAACCCGGCCGGGTCGCAGTCCTGGCTCCACAGCGCCGGGGTGTCGACGTAGACGTGGTTGAGGTCGCTGACCAGGCGCTGCACGCCGGCGTGACCCTGGTCCTCCAGCTGCCACCAGTCCAGCTCGCGCTGCTCGGCCCACTCGTGCTCCTGGGCGAACTCCGAGCCCATGAAGACCAGCTGCTTGCCCGGGTGGGCCCACTGCCACGACAGGTAGGCGCGCACTCCTGCGAGCTGCTGCCAGCGGTCGCCGGGCATCTTGGTCAGCAGGGAGCCCTTGCCGTGCACGACCTCGTCGTGGCTGATCGGCAGGACGTAGTTCTCGGAGTAGGCGTAGACCATCGAGAAGGTCAGCTGGTGGTGGTGGTAGCCGCGGTGCACCGGGTCGCGGTCGACGTAGGCCAGCGAGTCGTGCATCCAGCCCATGTTCCACTTGAAGCCGAAGCCCAGGCCGTCGGCGCTGGTGGGGCGGGTGACGCCGGGCCACGACGTCGACTCCTCGGCCACGGTGATGGCGCCGGGGACGTTCTTGTAGACGGTGGCGTTCATCTCCTGGAGGAACCCGACGGCCTCGAGGTTCTCCCGGCCGCCGTGGACGTTGGGCTCCCACTCACCGGCCTCGCGGGAGTAGTCGAGGTAGAGCATCGAGGCGACCGCGTCGACCCGGATGCCGTCGACGTGGAACTCCTGGAGCCAGTAGAGCGCGTTGGCGACCAGGAAGTTGCGCACCTCCTTGCGCCCGAAGTCGAAGACGTAGGTGCCCCAGTCGGGGTGCTCGCCCCGCGTCGGGTTGGGGTCCTCGTAGAGCGGGCTACCGTCGAAGCGCGCGAGCGCGAACTCGTCCTTGGGGAAGTGCGCGGGCACCCAGTCCACGATCACGCCGACGCCCGCGTTGTGCAGGGCCTCGACCAGCCGGCGGAACCCGTCGGGGTCGCCGAAGCGGGAGGTGGGGGCGTAGTAGGAGGTGACCTGGTAGCCCCAGGAGCCGCCGAAGGGGTGCTCCATGACGGGCAGCAGCTCGACGTGGGTGAACCCCATCTCCACGACGTACGCCGTAAGGCTCTCGGCGAGCTCGTCGTAGGAGTAGGACCCGCCGTGGGGGTGCCGACGCCAGGAGGCGAGGTGCACCTCGTAGACCGACATCGGGGCCTGGTCGGGGCGGGTCTCGGCGACCCGCTGCTCCATCCACTCGTCGTCGGTCCAGGTGTGGGTGCTGGCGAAGATCCGCGAGGCGGTCGCCGGGGGGACCTCGGTGTGGAAGGCCATCGGGTCGGCCTTGTCGCGCCACTGGCCGTCGGCGCCGCGGACGTGGAACTTGTAGCCGTCGCCGTGGGTGGCGCCGGGGACGAAGCCCTCCCAGACCCCGGAGGACCCGACCGCGGTCAGGACGCCGCGCGAGCCGTCCCAGTCGTTGAAGTCGCCGCGCACCTGGACCTCCATCGCCCGGGGGGCCCACACGCGGAACGCCGTGCCGCCGGGCACCACGTGGGCGCCGAGGGCGTCCCACAGGCGCTCGTGGCGGCCCTCGTTGATGAGGTGGAGGTCCATCTCGCCGAGCAGGTGGCCGGTGGTGTCGCTCATCGTGGGGCTCCGATGCTCGTGAGGGCGGCCAGGGGGATGTCCAGCCAGGTGGGTCGGTTGCGGGCCTCGTAGACGACCTCGTAGACGGCCTTGTCGGCCTCGTAGGCGTCGATGAGGGTGAGCTCGTCCGGGGTCAGGGGCGAGCCGCCGGCGTCGAGCCGCCGCTGGGCGTAGCCGGTGAGGAAGGCCTCGCGGTTGCGCGCCACCCACTCCTGGGCGCGGTAGGCGATCTGCGGGCTCGGCTCGTCGCCGGAGTGCAGGTCCTTGACCACCGACTGGGCGGCGTAGTCGAAGGAGCGCAGCATGCCGGCGACGTCGCGCCACGGCGAGTCCGGCAGCCGCCGGTCCTCGAGCGGCTTGGCGGGCTCGCCCTCGAAGTCGACCAGCTTCCAGCCCAGGGACGTGCGCAGGGTCTGCCCCAGGTGCAGGTCGCCGTGGACCCGCTGGGCCTCCCCGCCCAGGTCGGCCATCCGGCCGTAGACCGCCTTCAGCGACTCCGTCCACCGGCCCAGGGCCGGCACGACGGCGGCCGCGGCGACCAGCTGGCGGCGCATGCCCTCGGCGCGGGCGGAGGCGTCGAGGGTCGAGGTGCCGAACTCCTCGCGCAGCAGGGCGTGGACGTCGCTGACGGCGACGCCGAGCCGGTGGGCCTCGCCGGCGAAGTCGCCGCCGACCTCCTCGGCGTGCAGGTCGGCCTCGGCGAACAGGTTGCGCGCGCTGCTCAGCGCGAGGTCCCAGCCGTCGGCGGCGGTGCGCAGGAACTGCTGGATCATCGCGAGGTCGAACTGCTCGTGCTCGATCCAGCCGTAGAGCGCGGCGACGTGGCTGCTGCCGGCGGCGGTCAGCGCGCGGTGGATCTCGATGTCGGGGTTGCGGCCGGGGGTCACCTTGCGGAAGACCTTCATCAGGCTGTCGTCGCCGAAGGCCACCGAGGAGTTGCTCTGCTCGCCGCGGAACAGCGTGGAGTGCGACTCGAGGTCCAGGTCGTGGCCGGGCAGGCGGTGGAAGGTGAGGCCGCCGTACGGCTGCGAGCTGTCGGGTGCGGTGGTCGCGAACGCGCGCAGGTAGACGCCCATCGCCTCGCGGTCGTGGACCGCGTCGTAGGAGTGCACCTCGCCGAGCTGGTCGTCGTGGTGCGGGCCGAGCGAGGCGTGCGCGATCCGCTCCTGCGGCTCGTCGTAGTGCGAGAGCGGCATCTGGTAGTGCTCGACCTCGTCGGGCGCGCCGTCGGTGCCGGGGTAGCGCACCGTCACCAGGTCGATGGTCACCGACGGGGGACCGGGCAGGGTGCCCACGCGGGTCACCTCGACCACCTCGTGCGCGCGGCCCTTGCCGGCGAACCAGCGGGCCTCGGCGAGGTACGCCGTCATCAGGGGGTGCTGGGTCACGAGGGCGCTCCCGTCTCGACGGACTCCGACGGGTCGGGCAGCCGGATCCAGTAGAAGCCGTAGCCCCCCAGCGTCAGCAGGTAGGGCAGCTCGCCGACCTTGGGGAAGCGCACGCCGCCGATCAGCTCGACGGGGGTGACGCCCTCCCAGCGGCGCAGGTCGAGCTCGACCGGCTGGGGGAAGCGGCTGAGGTTGTTCACGCACAGCACCGAGTCGGTGCGGCCGGTCGCGGGGTCGGTGTGCTCGCGGACGTAGGACAGCACCGAGGGGTTCGAGCCGCCGAGGTCGTGGAACTCCCCGAGGCCGAAGCTGGGGTGCTGCTTGCGGGTCTGGATCATCCGGCGCGTCCAGTGCAGCAGCGAGGAGGAGTTGTCCAGCTCGGTCTCGACGTTGACGCGCTGGTAGCCGAAGACGGGGTCCTGCACCGTCGGCAGGTGCAGCTTGCCCGGGGTGGCCTGGGAGAAGCCGGCGTTGCGGTCCGGCGTCCACTGCATCGGGGTGCGCACGCCGTCGCGGTCGCCGAGCCAGATGTTGTCGCCCATCCCGATCTCGTCGCCGTAGTAGAGCACCGGCGAGCCGGGCAGCGAGAGCAGGAGCGCGGTGAACAGCTCCATCCGGTTGACGTCGTTGTCCAGGAGCGGGGCCAGCCGCCGGCGGATGCCGATGTTGGCCTTCATCCGCGGGTCGCCGGCGTACTCGCTCCACATGTAGTCGCGGTCCTCGTCGGTGACCATCTCCAGCGTCAGCTCGTCGTGGTTGCGCAGGAAGATGCCCCACTGGCAGTTGGCCGGGATGGCCGGGGTCTGCTCGAGGATCTCCGAGATCGGGAAGCGGTTCTCCCGGCGCACGGCCATGAAGATCCGCGGCATCACCGGGAAGTGGAAGGCCATGTGGCACTCGTCGCCGCCGACCTCCGGGTCGCCGAAGTACTCCACGACGTCCGAGGGCCACTGGTTGGCCTCGCACAGCAGCACCCGGCCGGGGTAGTTCTCGTCGACGAAGCGGCGCACCGTCTTGAGCGCCTCGTGGGTCTCGGGGAGGTTCTCGCCGTTGGTGCCGGGCCGCTCGAAGAGGTAGGGCACGGCGTCGAGCCGGAAGCCGTCCAGACCCATGTCGAGCCAGAACGCCATCGCCTCCAGCATGGCGTCCATGACCTTGGGGTTGTCGAAGTTCAGGTCGGGCTGGTGGGAGAAGAACCGGTGCCAGAAGTACTGCTGGCGCACCGGGTCCCAGGTCCAGTTCGAGGGCTCGGTGTCGACGAAGATGATCCGGGCCTCGGAGTAGAGGTCGTCGGTGTCGGACCAGACGTAGAAGTCGCCGTACGGGCCCTCGGGGTCCTCGCGGCTGGCCTGGAACCACGGGTGCTGGTCGCTGGTGTGGTTCATGACGAAGTCGATGATCACGCGGATGTCGCGCTTGTGCGCCTCGTCGAGGAAGTGGTGGAAGTCCTCGACCGTGCCGACCTCGGGCTGGAGGTTGGTGTAGTCGGCGACGTCGTAGCCGCCGTCGCGCAGCGGCGAGGTGAAGAACGGCGGCACCCACAGGCAGTCGACGCCGAGCCAGTGCAGGTAGTCGAGCTTCTCGGTCAGGCCGCGGAAGTCGCCCACGCCGTCGCCGTCGCTGTCCTTGAAGGACCGGACGAGGACCTCGTAGAACACCGCGGTCTTGAACCAGTCCGGCTGGTCGAAGCCGGCGGCCGTCGGGTCGCCCGAGGTGCTCGGCAGCACCCCGCTCTCACCGGGCCCGTCGCCGTCGGGTGACGCTGCGCCTGCGGTGGCGCGGGACTCCATGGACGGCTGGGTCACAGACCTCTCCTGACGCTCAGCACGTGAGCGGGTTCGTGGTGCGGGTCGAGCCGGACGTAGTTGTGAGCACCCCACTCGAAGTCCTGGCCGGTGAGCTCGTCGTGGACCAGGAACCGGTCCTCCCAGCCCAGCCCCAGCGAGGGCAGGTCGAGGTGGACGGTGGTCTCGTGGGTCTGCCACGGGTCGAGGTTGACGACCACGATCACCGTGTCGTCGGCTCCGTTCCCCTCTGCGTCGGTCCCAACCGTCCGGTCGACCGTCCGCTTGGCGAAGACCAGCACCGCGTCGTCGTCGCTGTGGTGGATCGTCACGTTGCGCAGCTGCTGGAGCGCGGGGTGGGCGTCGCGCACGTGGTTGAGCCGGGTGAGGTACGGCGCCAGCGTGTCGCCGGTGGCCTCGGCGCGCGCCCAGTCCCGGATCCGGATCTGGAACTTCTCGGAGTCGAGGTACTCCTCCGCACCGGGACGCAGCGCGAGGTGCTCGTAGAGCTCGTAGCCGGCGTACACGCCCCAGCTCGGGGACCCGGTGGCCGCGAGGACGGCCCGGATCTTGAAGGCCGGCGGCCCGCCGTGCTGCAGGAACGTGGGCAGGATGTCGGGGGTGTTGACGAAGAAGTTCGGGCGCATGACGTGCGCGGACTCGTGCGACACCTCGGCGAGGTACTGCTCGAGCTCCCAGCGGGTGTTGCGCCAGGTGAAGTGCGTGTAGGACTGGTGGTAGCCGACCGAGCCGTGCGCGCGCATCCGCGGGGGCACCGTGAAGGCCTCGGCCAGGAAGATCACGTCGGGGTCGGTCTCGCGGATCCGGCCCAGCAGCCACTCCCAGAAGTCCAGCGGCTTGGTGTGCGGGTTGTCGACGCGGAAGACCCGCACGCCGTGCGACATCCAGTGCCGCAGCAGGCGCTCGCTCTCCGCGTAGATCCCCTCCGGGTCGTTGTCGAAGTTGATCGGGTAGATGTCCTGGTACTTCTTCGGCGGGTTCTCGGCGTAGGCGATCGTGCCGTCGGAGCGGGTGGTGAACCACTCGGGGTGCTCGGTGGCCCACGGGTGGTCGGGCGCGGCCTGGAGCGCGAAGTCCAGCGCCACCTCGAGGCCCAGGCGGTGCGCCTCGGCGACGAAGGCGTCGAAGTCCTCGATCGTGCCCAGGTCGGGGTGGACGGCGTCGTGGCCGCCGTCCTTGCTGCCGATCGCCCAGGGGGAGCCGACGTCGTCGGGGCCGGGGGTCAGGGTGTTGTTGGGCCCCTTGCGGTTGACCTCGCCGATCGGGTGGATCGGGGGCAGGTAGATCACGTGGAAGCCCATGTCGGCCACGGCCTGCAGCCGCTTCGCCGCGGTGCGGAAGGTGCCGCTGACGATCTTTCCGCTGGTCTCGTCGAGGCGGGCGCCCTCGGAACGGGGGAAGAACTCGTACCAGCTGGAGTAGAGCGCCCGCTGCCGGTCGGCGAAGAGCGGGAACGGTCCCTCGGTGGTCAGCAGGTCGCGCAGGGGGTACGCCGCGTGCAGCCGCGCCACCGCCTCGGACTCCACGACGGCGAGCCGGGCCTCGACGGGACGGCCGGTGTCGCGCAGGGCGGTCGCGGTGTCCTCGAGGGCCTGGGCGTCGGTCGGCGCCACGTCGTGCTCGGCCCGGATCCGGTCGAGCAGCAGCACGCCCTCGGTGAACATCAGCTCGGTGTCCACGTCGGCGCGGATCTTCAGTGGCGCGTCGTGCAGCCAGGTGCCGACCGGGTCGCCCCACGCCTGCACCTCGAAGGTCCAGGCCCCCACGGTGTCGAGCACGACCCACGCGCGCTTGCGCAGGAGGTCCTCGGGCACGTCGTCCATCGGGACCGGGGCGCGACGGGTGCCGGAGGGGTCGGTGAGGACCACCTCGGCGCCGAGCTGGTCGTGCCCCTCGCGGAAGACCAGGGCGCTGACGGGGACCTGCTCGCCGACGGCCGCCTTCGCGGGGTTGGCTCCGCGGTTGACCTCGGGTGCCACGTCCATGACGGGGATGCGTCCGACCATGGCGCCCAGACTTCCGGGTGAGAGGCGATCACGCAAACGGTGGGTCGGGGCGGGCCCGGGGGAGGGGCGGTCTGGTGCGATCGCGTCATTCCGCGTTTTCGTTGGATCGATCAAACCGATCTGCGCTACGGTCCTGCCCGTGCGCGCGATCCGACGATTCACAGTCCGCCCGGTCCTGCCGGAGCCCCTCCGTCTCCTGGGCGACCTCGCCCTGAACCTGCGGTGGTCCTGGCACCCCGAGACCCAGGACGTCTTCGAGACCCTGGACCCCCAGCTCTGGCGCTCCAGCGGCAAGGACCCGGTCAAGACCCTCGGCGCGGTCCCGACCGCTCGCCTGGAGGAGCTGGCCAAGGACAAGCGCTTCCTGCGCCGCCTGGCCAACGCCCACTCCGACCTCGAGGAGTACCTCACCGGCGACCGCTGGTTCCAGCGCAAGGCGGCCCACGCCGACGCCGAGAACCCGATGCCGCGCGCCATCGCCTACTTCTCCCCGGAGTTCGGCATCACCTCGGTGCTGCCGCAGTACTCCGGCGGTCTCGGCATCCTGGCCGGCGACCACCTCAAGACCGCCAGCGACCTCGGCATCCCGCTGATCGGGGTCGGCCTGCTCTACCAGTACGGGTACTTCCGCCAGCAGTTCTCGCGCGAGGGCTGGCAGCTGGAGAGCTACCCCCTGCTCGACCCCGACGGCCTGCCGATCACCCTGCTCCGCGAGCAGGACGGCTCCCCGGCCCAGGTCCGGGTCGCGGTCCCCGGCGGCGACCAGGGCGACCAGGACCTCGTGGCCCGCGTGTTCGTCGCCCAGGTCGGCCGCGTCCCGCTGCTGCTGCTCGACACCGACATCGAGGAGAACCCCGCCCACCTGCGCGAGGTCACCGACCGGCTGTACGGCGGCACCACCGAGCACCGCCTCCTCCAGGAGCTCCTCCTCGGCGTCGGCGGCGTCCGGGCCATCCGCGTGCACGCCCGGCTGACCGGTCACCCCGAGCCCGAGGTCTTCCACACCAACGAGGGCCACGCCGGCTTCCTGGGTCTCGAGCGCATCCGCGAGCTCACCGTCGACGCGGCCGGCCCGCACCTGGACTTCGACACCGCGCTCGAGGTCACCCGCGCCGGCACCGTCTTCACCACCCACACCCCCGTGCCGGCCGGCATCGACCGCTTCCCGCGCGACCTGGTCGAGCAGTACTTCGGCGGCCGCAGCCCGGTCGACGGCGTCCCGCTGGACCGGATCCTGCGCCTGGGCGCCGAGGACTACGCCGGCGGCGACCGCGGTGTGTTCAACATGGCCGTGATGGGGTTCCGCCTGGCGCAGCGCGCCAACGGCGTCTCCGAGCTCCACGGCGAGGTCAGCCGCGGCATGTTCAACGGCCTGTGGCCCGCGTTCGACGAGGCCGAGGTCCCGATCACCTCGATCACCAACGGCGTCCACGCCCCCACCTGGGTGGCCCGCGAGGTCTTCGAGCTGGCCGGCAAGGCCGGGGCCGACACCGACTCGGACTCCGACGACGTCTGGGACGTCGTCGACCGGATCCCCGGTGCCGACCTGTGGTCGACCAAGCGCGACCTGCGCAAGCGCCTGGTCGAGGAGGCCCGCGTGCGCCTGCGCAAGTCCTGCCTGGCGCGCGGCATGGCCGACGCCGAGCTCGGCTGGGTCGACACCGCGCTGGACCCCGACGTCCTGACGATCGGCTTCGCGCGGCGCGCTGCGTCGTACAAGCGGCTCACCCTGATGCTCAGCGACCCCGAGCGCCTCAAGCGCCTGCTGCTGCACCCGGAGCGGCCGATCCAGCTGATCATGGCCGGCAAGGCCCACCCCGCCGACGACGGCGGCAAGCGCCTGATCCAGGCGATCGTGGCGCTGGCCGACGACCCGGAGGTCCGCCACCGCGTCGCGTACCTGCCCAACTACGACATCGCGATGGCCCAGCCGCTCTACCCCGGCACCGACGTGTGGCTGAACAACCCGCTGCGGCCCTACGAGGCGTGCGGCACCTCGGGCATGAAGTCGGCGCTCAACGGCGGCCTGAACCTCTCCATCCTCGACGGCTGGTGGGACGAGTGGTACGACGGCAACAACGGCTGGGCGATCCCGTCGGCCGACGGCGTCGAGGACCCCGACCAGCGTGACGACATCGAGGCCGCGGCCCTCTACGACCTGCTCGAGAACGAGGTCGCGCCGCGCTTCTACGACGTCGACGCCGAGGGGGTGCCGACCCGCTGGCTGGAGATGGTGCGCCACACCCTGAAGTCGCTGGGGCCCAAGGTGCTCTCGACCCGGATGCTGCGCGAGTACACCAACACGCTCTACTCCCCGGCCGCCGTCGCCGCCCGCGCGATGAACCACTCCTACGAGGGCGCGGCCGAGCTGGCCGCCTGGAAGCAGCGCGTGCGCAGCGGCTGGGGCGAGGTCCGCGTGGACCACGTCGACTCCGAGGGTCTCGCCGACTCCCCGGAGATCGGTGGCGGGCTCGACCTCAAGGTCTTCGTCTCGCTGGGCGCGCTCGCACCCGACGACGTCGAGGTCCAGGTCGTGCACGGCCGGGTCAAGGGCGAGGACCAGCTCGTCGACACCACGACCACCCCGCTGGCCCTGGCCGAGACCCTCGAGGGCGGGCGGCACCGCTTCGACGGCCACCTCGCGCTGACCCGCGCCGGGTCGTTCGGCTACACCGTCCGCGTGCTGCCGAAGAACCCCTCCCTGGCCTCCCCGGCCGAGCTGGGACTGGTGGCCCTCGCCTAGGCTGACCAGGTGATCGAGCTGCGCAGTCCCGCCGAGATCGAGCAGATGCGGCCGGCCGGGAGGTTCGTGGCCGACGTGCTGACGGCCCTCCAGGGGGCCGCTGCGGTCGGGGTCAACCTGCTCGAGCTCGACGCCCTGGCCGCACGGATGATCGCCGACCGGGGGGCGACGTCGTGCTACGTCGACTACCACCCGTCCTTCGGGGCGATGCCGTTCGGCAAGGTGCTGTGCACCTCGGTCAACGACGCGGTGCTGCACGGCCTGCCCCACGACTACACGCTGCGCGACGGCGACCTGCTCAGCGTCGACTTCGCCGCCTCCGTCGACGGCTGGGTGGCCGACTCCGCGGTCAGCCTCGTGGTCGGCACGCCCGCGCAGGCCGACCTCGACCTGATCGACACCACCGAGCGCGCGCTCGCCGCCGCCATCGAGGTGGCGCGGCCGGGCCAGCGGCTCGGCGACGTGTCGGCCGCCATCGCCGCGGTGGCCCGCGCGGAGGGCCTCTCGATCAACACCGACTTCGGCGGCCACGGCGTGGGGCGCACCATGCACGGCGACCCGCACGTCCCCAACGACGGTCGTCCCGGCCGCGGGCTCAAGCTCCAGCCCGGCCTGGTGATCGCGATCGAGCCGTGGTTCCTGCAGACCACCGACCAGCTCTTCACCGACCGAGACGGCTGGACGCTGCGCAGCGGCGACGGCTCCCGCGGTGCGCACTCCGAGCACACCATCGCGATCACCGCGGGCGACCCGCTCGTCCTGACCGCCCGGGGCTGAGCCCTCAGGCCTGCTGCAGGAGCACCAGCGAGCGTCCGGCCAGCGGCAGGGCGTCGCCGGCGCTCAGCCGGGTCCCGTCCGGGACCCCCGGGTCGGTGGAGAGCACGACCCGCCCGGCCTGCACCCAGTCGTTGACCGGCAGCGTGACGGTGCGGGGGTCGGGGGAGGCGTTGACCCAGAGCATGAAGCTGCTGTCGCGCTGCTGCTCGCCGTGCGGTCCGGGGGAGCGCAGCGGGTCGCCGGAGACGAACATCCCGACCGTGCGCAGGTCGTGGTCGTGCCAGTCCTCCGGCGTCATCTCCCGCCCGGCGGGGTGCACCCAGGCGAGGTCCTTGGGGCCGCCGACGATGCTGGGGCGGCCCTCGAACCAGTGCCGCTGGCGCAGTGCCGGGTGCTCGCGCCGCAGCCGCAGGGCGGTCCGCGCGAGCTCGTAGACGTCGAGCCACGCGTCCTCGGCCCGCCAGTCCACCCACGAGACCGGACCGTCCTGGCAGTAGGGGTTGTTGTTGCCGCCCTGGGTCCGTCCGCGCTCGTCGCCCGCGGTGAGCATCGGGACGCCGTTGGACAGGCACAGGGTCACCAGCAGGTTGGCGGCCTGTCGTCGCCGCAGCGCCTGGACGTCGGGATCGTCGGTCTCGCCCTCGACGCCGCAGTTCCAGGACCGGTTGTCGTCGGTGCCGTCGCGGTTCTGCTCGCCGTTGGCCTCGTTGTGCTTGCGGTCGTAGGAGACCAGGTCGCGCAGGGTGAAGCCGTCGTGGGCGGTCACGAAGTTCACCGAGGCGTACGGCGACCGGCCGTCGTCGAGGTAGAGGTCCGAGGACCCGGCCAGCCGCGTCGCCACGGTCCGCACCCCGTCGGTCTTCGCGCACCAGAAGTCGCGCATCGTGTCGCGGTACTGGTCGTTCCACTCCGTCCAGGGCGCCGGGAACTCACCCACCCGGTAGCCCTCGGCCGAGACGTCCCATGGCTCGGCCACGAGCTTCACGTGTCGCAGCACCGGGTCCTGCCCGATGGTGGTGAGCAGGTGGCCGGTCATGTCGACGGCGTGCCCCGTGCGCGCCAGCGCCGACATCAGGTCGAACCGGAACCCGTCCACGTGCATCTCGGTGACCCAGTAGCGCAGCGAGTCCATGATCAGCCGCAGCATCATCGGGTCCTCGGCGTTCACGGTGTTGCCGCACCCGGTGACGTCCCAGTAGGTGTCCGGGGCACGACGCTCGGTGGGCTGGGCGGAGACCCGCTTGTAGGCGCCGAGGTCGTCGAGCCCGCGGAAGCTCAGGGTCGGCCCGTCGACGCCGGCCTCGGCGGTGTGGTTGTAGACGACGTCGAGGAAGACCTCGATGCCGGCGGCGTGGAAGGCCTTGACCATCTGCTTGAACTCGGTGACCTGCTGGCCCCGGTCGCCCGAGGAGGAGTAGGCGTGGTGGGGGGCGAAGAACGACAGCGAGTTGTAGCCCCAGTAGTTGCCCAGCCCGTGGGCCGAGAGGTGCGCCTCGGAGGTGAACTGGTGCACGGGCAGCAGCTCGACCGCGGTGATCCCCAGGTCGCGCAGGTAGTCGGTGACGACCGGGTGGGCCAGGCCGGCGTACGTGCCGCGCAGCTCCTCGGGGACCCGGTCGTGCAGGGCGGTGAAGCCCTTGACGTGCAGCTCGTAGACGGCCGTGTCGCGCCACCGGGTCCGGAGCCGGACGTCCCCGCTCCAGTCGAAGGAGTCGTCGACCACGACGCTGCGGCCGACGTGGGCCGCGGAGTCGCGGTCGTCGCGGTCGTCGAGGTGGTCCTGGCCCAGGTCGTCGCGGACGTGGCCGTAGACCTCCGGGCTGGTCGTGAACTCGCCGCTGACCGCACGGGCGTACGGGTCCTGGAGCAGCTTCGCGGGGTTGAAGCGCAGGCCCTGGTGGGGGATCCACGGACCCTCGGCGCGGAAGCCGTAGCGCTGACCGGGAGCCAGGCCGGGCAGGGCGCCGTGCCAGATCCCCAGGCTGCGCTCGGTCAGGGGGTAGCGGGTCTCGACCTCACGCTCGCCGGGGTCGTCGGGCCCGCCCGGGGCGTCGTCGAACAGGCACAGCCACATCGCGGTCGCGTCGGGGGAGTGCACGGCGAAGTTCGTGGACTCCTCGCTCCAGGTCGCTCCCAGCGGCCAGTTGTGCCCAGGCCACACGGGCACCGACTCGCCCTCGGCCGACCACTCTCCAGGTGTCACCCGCTGATTGTCGCCGCTCCTCGACATCGGCGCCGGGGTTCGGCGCGGTCCGGCTAGGCTCCGAGCAGGTCCGCCCGGGGTGGCGGGCGTCACAGGCCCCACGTCAGCTGAGGAGCGCGCATGTCGGAGTTCGTCCGTCTCGAGGTCGAGGACGGGGTCGCCACGTTGCGGCTGGACCGCCCGAAGATGAACGCGTTGAACGTGCAGGTGCAGGAGGAGATCCGCGCCGCCGCCGCGGAGGCGACCGAGCGCGACGACGTCAAGGCCGTGGTCGTGTACGGCGGGGAGCGGGTCTTCGCGGCCGGCGCCGACGTCAAGGAGATGGCCGAGATGTCCTACACGGACATGATCAAGCGCTCCCACGGCCTGACCTCGGCCTTCACCGCCGTCGCCAAGATCCCCAAGCCCGTGGTGGCCGCGATCACCGGCTACGCGCTGGGCGGCGGCTGCGAGCTCGCGCTGTGCGCCGACGTGCGCTTCGCCGCCGACGACGCGACGCTGGGCCAGCCCGAGGTGCTCCTCGGCATCATCCCCGGCGCCGGTGGCACCCAGCGGCTGAGCCGCCTGGTGGGCCCCAGCCGCGCGAAGGACATCATCTTCACCGGTCGCTTCGTCAAGGCCGACGAGGCGCTGGCCATCGGCATGGTCGACCGGGTCTTCCCGGCCGACCGGGTCTACGAGGAGGCCGTGGCGTGGGCGCGGCAGTTCAGCACCGCCGCGTCGTACGCCGTCCGGGCCGCCAAGGAGGCCGTCGACCGGGGCCTCGAGGTCGACCTGGACACCGGCCTGGAGATCGAGCGCCAGCAGTTCGCCGCCCTGTTCGCCACCGAGGACCGTGCCCTGGGCATGGGGTCGTTCGTTGAGCGCGGACCGGGCAAGGCCGAGTTCGTCGGCCGCTGACCCCCACGCACCCGCAGCACCCGCTCGTCCCGCCCAGCCAGCTCAGCCCGCCCGCCCAGCCCGGCCGAACCCTTTCCAGGAGCCCACCGTGTCACCCAGAGTCCGCACCGACGACAAGTCCAGCAAGCGATCGACCGCCAGCACCGACGCCGTGCGGGCCCAGGCGGCACGCATCGTCAAGATCGTCTTCACGGTGCTGGCCACGATCCTGGCGCTCGGGGCGATCCTGGTCGTGCTGCGCAGCAACATCAACGAGAACAACGCGATCGTCAAGCTGATCACCGACATCGCCGAGGCGGTCTCGGGCCCGTTCAGCCGCACCAACGGCATCTTCGACTTCTCGGGCAAGAACGCGGTCCCGAAGAACGCCCTGCTCAACTGGGGCCTGGCGGCGATCGTCTACCTCGTGCTGGGCCGCGTGATCTCCAACCTGCTCGCTCCCAAGACCACCCGCTGAGGCGTTCCGGACCCCAGCCGCAGCGCCGCCGCTCCGCAGCGGGCCTGTGACTGACCCCACCCACCGGATCCGTTTCTGCGTTGGTGACTCGGCGGTAACCTCGGCCGAGGAGCCTCACTCCCACCCGCATCTACGTTCAGGAGGGGCCCTGCCCAGGGCCGATCGAACATGAACATTGTCGTCTGTGTGAAGTACGTGCCCGACGCCACGGCTGACCGGCACTTCGAGTCCGACCACACCGTGGACCGCGCCGGTGTGCCCGGTCTGCTCTCCGAGCTCGACGAGTACGCCGTCGAGCAGGCCCTGCAGCTGAAGGAGAAGGCCGAGGGCGAGGACGTCACCGTCACCGCGCTCTGCGTCGGTCCCGACGAGGCCACCGAGGCCATCAAGAAGGCCCTGCAGATGGGCGTCGACAAGGGCGTCCACGTCGTCGACGACGCGATCGCCGGCTCGGACTACCTCGGCACCTCGCTGATCCTGGCCGCCGCGGTCAAGAAGATCGGCGAGGAGGGAGTCGTCGACCTCGTGATGTGCGGCATGGCCTCGACCGACGCCTCCGGCTCGGTCGTCCCGGCCATGCTCGCCGAGCGCCTCGACCTGCCCCAGGTCACCCTCGGCTCGGTCATCGAGCGCCAGGGCGACCAGGTCCGGATCAAGCGCGACGGAGACACCTCCACCGAGGTCATCGGCGCCACCACCCCGCTCGTGCTGTCGGTCACCGACCAGTCCGGCGAGGCCCGCTACCCCTCCTTCAAGGGGATCATGGCGGCGAAGAAGAAGCCGCTGGAGACCTGGTCGCTGTCCGACATCGGCGTCGACGCCGGCAACGTCGGGCTGGGTGCGTCCTGGTCCGCGGTCGAGGGCACCGAGGAGCGCCCCCCGCGCACGGCCGGCGAGATCGTCGCCGACGAGGACGGGTCGGGCGCCAAGGCGCTCGTCGACTTCCTCGCCTCCAAGAAGTTCATCTGAGCGTCGACCCCAGGAGATTCGAACCATCATGAGTGAAGTACTCGTCCTCGTCGACCACGTCGACGGCAAGGTCCGCAAGCCCACGCTGGAGCTGCTCACGATCGCCAAGCGCCTCGGCGAGCCCTCCGCGGTGTTCATCGGTGCGGCCGACGCCGCCGCCGGGGTCGCGGAGTCGGTGAAGAAGTACGGCGCCGAGAAGGTCTACGTCGTCGACGACGCCGAGATCAAGGGCTACCTCGTCGCCCCCAAGGCCGAGGTGCTCCAGCAGCTGGTGGAGAAGACCTCCCCGGCCGCCGTCCTGATCCCCTCGAGCGCGGAGGGCAAGGAGGTCGGCGCCCGGCTGGCCATCAAGATCGGCTCCGGCCTGATCACCGACGCGGTCGACGTGCAGGGCGGCGACGGCGGTCCCGTCACCACCCAGTCGGTCTTCGCCGGCAACTACACCGTGCAGGCCAAGGTGACCCAGGGCACGCCGGTCATCACCGTCAAGCCCAACTCCGCGGCTCCCGAGGAGTCCGAGGGCGCCGGTGCCACCGAGGAGTTCGCGGCGACCATCTCCGACGCGGCCAAGAAGGCCAAGATCATCGCCTCCCAGGCCCGCAAGGCCTCGGGTCGTCCCGAGCTCACCGAGGCCGCCATCGTGGTCTCCGGTGGTCGCGGCACCGGCGGTGACTTCTCCGAGGTGGAGGGCTTCGCCGACTCGATCGGCGCGGCCGTCGGCGCCTCGCGCGCCGCGGTGGACTCCGGCTGGAAGCCCCACGCCTTCCAGGTCGGCCAGACCGGCAAGGTCGTCAGCCCCCAGCTGTACGTCGCCAACGGCATCTCCGGCGCGATCCAGCACCGCGCCGGCATGCAGACCTCCAAGACGATCATCGCGGTCAACAAGGACGACGAGGCCCCGATCTT
The DNA here is from genome assembly GCF_054778395.1 of Nocardioides korecus. Classification (NCBI taxonomy): domain Bacteria; kingdom Bacillati; phylum Actinomycetota; class Actinomycetes; order Propionibacteriales; family Nocardioidaceae; genus Nocardioides; species Nocardioides korecus. The sequence continues at coordinate 270,728 of NZ_BAAGZO010000006.1, forward strand.
CGAGCTCGTCGACTTCGGCGTCGTGGGGGACCTGCACACGGTCCTCCCGGCCGCCACCGAGGAGATCACCAAGCGCAAGGGCTGAGCTCACCAGGTCCTCGGACGCCCCGGTCGTCCCTCTCGCGAGGGTGCGGCCGGGGCGTCCGGCGTCCCGCCCGGCCTCAGCCCCAGGTGCGGCGCACGAGCTCCAGCGCGGCCTGGAGGTCCAGGCCCAGCTCGCGGGCGCGGACGCCGTAGTCGTGCGCGGCCTGCCGCGTCGCCTGCTCGACCCCGCTGCCGGTGACCACGCTGCCCGCCCGCCCGCGGGTCTCGATCAGCCCCAGCACCTCGAGCTCGCGGTAGGCCCGGGCCACGGTGTTCGTGGCCAGCCCCAGCTCGTCGGCCTGGCGACGCACGGTCGGCAGCTTGGTCCCGACCTCCAGCTCCCCGGCCTCGATCTGCTCGCGCAGGCGCTCGCGCACCTGCTCGAAGGGCGGCGTGGGCGAGGTGAGGTCGACGGTGATCACGAGGGATCCTCCCGGGGGCGGCGGGGGCGGCGGGGGCGGCGGGTGGGGCGGGATGGGGCGGGATGGGGCGGGACGGGGTGGGTGCGCAGGTCCACACTTTCGTGTAGCGGACCGACCACGGCAAGCCCCGGAGGGGGCTGGTGCCTGCACAGATGTGTGGGCGGAGCGCACCGGGAGCCCGGGCCCGGACGACGGCGCCCTGCCCCCGCGTAGGCTTGGCCGGCGATGACCGTCTACCTCGACCACGCGGCGACGACGCCGATGATCCCCGAAGCCGCCGCGGCCATGACCGCGCAGCTGACCCGGGTCGGAAACGCGTCCTCGCTGCACGCCTCGGGCCGCGACTCGCGCCGGGTCTTGGAGGAGTCGCGCGAGCGGGTCGCCCGCGCCCTGGGCTGCCGCCCCGGTGAGGTGGTGTTCACCTCTGGGGGGACCGAGTCGGACAACCTGGCGGTCAAGGGCCTGTTCTGGGCCCGCCGCGCGCAGGACGCCCGGCGTACGCGGGTGCTGAGCACGCCGATCGAGCACCACGCGGTGCTCGACCCGCTGCAGTGGCTCTCCACCCAGGGCGCGCGGGTGGAGCTGGTGGCGGTCGACCGCGTCGGTCGCATCGACCTCGAGGCGCTGCGCCGCACCATCGAGGCCGACCCCGGGAGCGTCGCGCTGGTGACGGTGATGTGGGCCAACAACGAGGTCGGGACGGTCCAGCCGATCGCCGAGGTGGTCGCGCTGGCGCACGCCCACGGCATCCCGGTGCACACCGACGCCATCCAGGCCCTGGGCCAGCTGCCGCTGGACTTCGCGGAGTCCGGGGTCGACGCGATGACGGTCACCGGCCACAAGGTCGGGGGTCCGTACGGCGTGGGCGCTCTCGTCGTGCGCCGTGAGCTCACCCCCACGCCCCTGCTCCACGGCGGCGGTCAGGAGCGCGACGTCCGCAGCGGCACCATCGACACCCCGGCCATCGCCGGGTTCGCGGTCGCCTGTGAGCTCGCCGTCGACCGGCAGCCCGCGCTGGCCGCTCGCCTGGAGGACCTCCGCTCCCAGGTCGTGGAGGGCGTGCGCCGGGTGGTGCCCGACGCGGTCCTCAACGGCGACCCGGAGTCCGGCCCCGACCACCGCCTGCCCGGCAACGTGCACTTCTCCTTCCCCGGCTGCGAGGGCGACTCGCTGCTGATGCTGCTCGACGCCCGCGGGGTCGAGTGCTCGACCGGGTCGGCGTGCGACGCGGGCGTGCCGCAGGCCTCCCACGTCCTGCTGGCGATGGGGGCGCCCGACGGCTTCGCGCGCTCCTCGCTGCGCTTCTCCCTGGGCCACACCTCCGGGCCGGCCGACGTGGAGGCGCTGGTCGAGGCCATCGGTCCGGTCGTCGAGCGCGCCCGCAACGCCGCGCTCTCCTCGCGCTCGGGTCGCTCCCGCCGCCCGCCCGGCCGCACCCCGGCCGCCGGTGGCGCCACCCGGCCGCGCACCGACGCCCCGCGGACCCCCGCCTGATGGGCGCCGGCCCGAGGCACCCCGTCGCACCCCTGCGCGTCGTCGCCGCCATGTCGGGCGGCGTCGACTCCGCGGTCGCCGCGGCCCGCGCGGTCGAGGCCGGTCACGAGGTCACCGGCATCCACCTGGCGCTGTCGCGCAACCCCGCGTCGTACCGCACCGGCGCGCGCGGGTGCTGCACGATCGAGGACGCCAACGACGCTCGGCGGTCCGCGGACGTCATCGGGATCCCGTTCTACGTCTGGGACCTCAGCGAGCGGTTCCACGAGGACGTCGTCGAGGACTTCCTGGACGAGTATGCCGCCGGCCGCACCCCCAACCCGTGCCTGCGCTGCAACGAGCAGATCAAGTTCGCCGCCGTGCTCGACCGCGCCCTCGCGCTCGGCTTCGACGCCGTCGCGACCGGTCACTACGCCACGCTGGGCACCGGCCCCGACGGTCAGGTCGAGCTGCACCGGGCGGTCGACGCGGGCAAGGACCAGAGCTACGTCCTCGGGGTGCTGACCCAGGACCAGCTCGCGCACTCGCTGTTCCCGCTCGGCGACACCCCCAAGGCGCAGGTCCGCGAGGAGGCCGCCGCCCGCGGGCTCGCCGTCGCGGCCAAGCCCGACAGCCACGACATCTGCTTCATCAGCGACGGCGACACCGGCGGCTGGCTCTCGGAGAAGCTGGACGAGGTGAACCGCTCCGGGGAGATCGTGTCCTCGGCCGGTGAGGTGCTCGGGACCCACGAGGGCTCCTGGCGCTACACGATCGGCCAGCGCAAGGGCCTGCGGGTCGGGACCCCCGCGGCCGACGGACGGCCGCGCTACGTCCTGGACATCGAGCCGGTCTCGGGCACGGTCACGGTGGGGTCGCGCGAGGAGCTCGCCGTCGACGGTCTCGAGGCGATCCGTCCCCGCTGGTGCGGCACCCCGCTGACCGGTCCGCTGGAGTGCACCGTCCAGCTGCGGGCCCACGGGGGCGAGCACCGGGCCGTCGTACGACCGACGGCCGCCGGTCCCGAGGGCGCCGAGGACGCCGAGGGCCTCGAGGTCGACCTCCTCGACCCGGCCGAGGGGATCGCCCCGGGCCAGGCGGTGGTCGTCTACGACGGCAGCCGTGTGGTCGGGTCGGCCACGATCGCGCGCACGCGCCGGGCCGCCTCCGCCGAGCGCGCCACCGCGACGGCCCGCCCGTGACCGCCACCGCCACCGGCGTCGGGTCGATGCCCGGGGAGGACCTCGCCGAGTCCCTGCGGACGGTGCGGGGGAGCCTGCCCGACCTGCCGCACCTGCCCGAGCTCCCCGACCGCGGCACCATCGCGGACCTCAGCGGACGGGCGCTGGCCACGATCACCGACCTCGGCTTCGACCTGCAGCCCGCCGGGTGGCGGCTGACCGACGCGCCCGGTGTCGACCACCGACGCGCGCGCTCGCTGCTGGCCCAGGACCTCGACGTCCTCGAGGAGCAGACCCAGGGCTGGACGGGTCGGTTCAAGCTCCAGCTGACCGGGCCCCTGACCCTGGCGAGCCTGGTGGAGAAGCCGCGCGGCGACAAGGTGCTCGCCGACCACGGGGCCCGGCGCGACCTGGCCCAGGCGCTGGCCGAGGGGCTGCGCGGCCACCTGGCCGACGTGCGCCGCCGCCTGCCCGGCGCCGAGCTGGTCGTGCAGGTCGACGAGCCGGCGCTGCCCTTCGTGCTCGACGGCGCCGTCCCGACCGCCTCGGGCTTCGGCCGGCACCGCTCGGTCAAGCCGCCCGAGGCCTCGCAGGCCCTGGAGTGGTTCGTCGAGGCGGCCGGCGAGGCGCTGGTCGTGGCGCACTGCTGCGCCGCGGACGCCCCCGTCCCGCTGCTGCGTGGCGCCGGGGCAGGGGCGGTCTCGGTCGACCTCGACGTGCTGCCCGCCCGGGCCTACGACGAGGTCGCGACCGTGCTCGACGAGGGCGGCCAGGTCTACCTCGGCGTGGTCCGGTCCGCAGGTCCCCGGACGCCCACGACCCGGGCGGTGGTCGAGCGGGTGCGCCGGTTCCTCGACATGCTCGGGTACGACGTCGAGGAGGTCGCCGACCGGCTGGTGCTCACCCCGGCGTGCGGGCTGGCCGGGGCCACTCCGGCGTACGCCCGGGAGACGCTGCGCGTCCTGGCCGAGGCCGCTGCCGAGCTCGGCTGAGAGGCGATTGGTCGCCTGGACGGCGGGTACGGGCAGGGGGACCGACCACAGTCTTCCCCCGAGGAGCTCTTTCATGAACGACCTGTCCGGCAAGAAGATCGCCATCATCGCCACCGGCCACTTCGAGGAGGCCGAGCTGGTCACGCCCCGTGACGAGCTGGCCCGGGCGGGCGCCGAGGTCAAGGTCTACTCGACCACCACCGACCCCATCCAGGCGGTCGAGAACGACACCGACCCGACCCAGCAGGTGTCGGTCGACGGCACCTTCGGCGACCTCGACGTCGCCACGATCGACGCCCTGGTCGTCCCCGGCGGCACCGTCAACGCCGACACCATCCGTCAGGACGAGGACGCCCAGGCGATCGTGCGCGAGGCGCTCGAGAGCGGCAAGCCCGTCGCCGTGATCTGCCACGCGCCCTGGCTGCTGATCTCGGCCGGGGTGGCCGAGGGCCGCACGCTGACCAGCTTCGCCAGCGTGGCGGTGGACCTGAGGAACGCCGGGGCCACCTGGAAGGACGAGGAGGTCGTGATCGACGGCAACCTGATCACCAGCCGCGACCCCGACGACCTGCCCGCCTTCGTCGAGGCGATCAGCGACGCGCTGGTGGGCTGAGCCCCACGGCGTACGACGACGGCCGCCGCACCCCGGTGAGGGGTGCGGCGGCCGTCGTGCTGCTCGGTCGTCCTAGTGGGCGATGACGGGCTCGGGGCCCTCGGTGGCCATCTCCTGGTGACGCACGCTCAGGAAGATCCACACGATCGCCGAGGCGGCCCACATCATGATCGCGCCCACGATGAACGCGTGCGTGGCGCCGGTGGTGAACGCCGCCTGCCCGACGACGTCCTGGAACGCCGCCGCGCTCTTGCCCGAGGGAGCGGGGGCGCCGCCCGGGGTCGCGGCGCGGAGGGCGGCACCGATCGTGGAGGCCTTGTCCTGGGTGAAGTGCACGGCCACGGTCGACAGGGTCGCCAGGCCGAGGGCGCCACCGACCTGCTGCATGGTGTTCAGCACACCGGAGCCGATGCCGCTGTCGCGCGAGCCGACGCCGTGCACGGCCGCCAGGGTCATCGGCACGAAGACCATGCCCATGCCCACCGCCATCACGACGATGAAGGGGAAGATCGCGGTCCAGTAGTTCACCGAGTCGCCCAGCTTGGCCCCGCCGGCGGCCGCGGCCCGCGAGATCGCGGACGCGGAGTCGTCGACACCGATGCGGCTGAACATGAACAGCGAGAAGCCGGCGAGCAGGGTGCCGACGCCGGCGATGAAGCGCGGGTCGATCTTGGCGACCAGCTTGGAGGAGATGGTGGCGCCGGCGACGATGCCGAAGCTGAACGGCAGGAAGGCGAAGCCGGTGCGCAGCGGGCTGAAGCCCATCACGTTCTGCACGAACAGCGAGAGGAAGAAGAACATGGAGAACATCGCGGCCGGGACGATCATCATGGTCGCGAAGGCCGTGGCCCGGGTGCGGTTGGCCAGGATCCGGAAGGGCAGCAGCGGGTGCTCGACGCGACGCTCGATGGCCACGAACAGGGCCAGCAGCGCGACGCCCACGACGATCGAGACGACGGTCCAGGTGTCGGTCCAGCCGTAGCGCTGGTCACCGGCACGGGACAGGCCGTAGACCAGGGCGACCAGGCCCGCGGTGCCGGTGACGGCGCCCGGCAGGTCGAGCTCGCCGGGGTGCGACTCGGACTCGGCCAGCAGGCGGGGAGCGGCGAAGGCCGCGGCCAGGCCGATCGGCACGTTGATCAGGAAGGTCAGGCGCCACCCGTCGACGGTGCTGCCGAGGATGTCGGGCGTCAGACCGGTCAGCCAGCCGCCGAGGATCAGGCCGACGGCCGCGCCGGCGCCGGACATGGCGGCGTAGATCGAGAACGCGCGGTTGCGCTGGGGCCCGGCCGGGAAGGTCGTGGTGATCAGCGCGAGGGCCGCGGGGGAGGCGATGGCCGCGCCGAGGCCCTGCAGGCCGCGCGAGGCCAGCAGCATGGCCTCGTTCTGCGCGAGCCCGCCGATGCCCGAGGCGAGGGCGAAGATGACGACGCCGATCATGAAGACCTTGCGGCGACCGTAGAGGTCGCCCAGGCGTCCACCCAGCAGCAGCAGGCCACCGAAGGCGAGCGCGTAGCCGGTGACGACCCACTGCAGGTTGGCCTGGGAGATGTTCAGGTCGTGCTGGATGAAGGGCAGCGCGATGTTGGCGATCGTGCTGTCGAGCACCACCATCAGCTGGGCGATCGAGATGAGCACGAGGGCCCACCCGAGGTGGCGTGGGGCTCCCTCGTCGCGCGTGGTGGGCGCGGTCGGGGCCGTGGAGACGTCGGTCATGGGTTCTCAGGCTTTCTGGTGGGAGGCGGTGGGGGCGGGGACGCAGAGTCCGACCGCCGGGAGGATCACGTGGTCGATGACGCGGGTGACGGTCTGCTCGTCGGGCGGGAGACCCAGGACGAACGAGCGGTGCAGCAGGATCCCGGCCAGGGCCGGGGCGATCACGTCGACGTCGGTGTCGGCGGGGATCTCGCCGCGCGCGACGGCACGGCGGTAGATCTCCTGCGACACCGCGACCTTGGGGGCGATGAAGGCCTCGCGGAAGCGGGCCGCGAAGTCGGCGTCGCTGGCGAGCGCCGTGATCACCGACCCCATCAGGACGGTGGCGTCGTTGCCACCGGGACCGTGGTGGCCGCAGAACGTGCTGACCAGGTCGCCGCGCAGGGTGCCGGTGTCGTGGTGCCCGACGACCGGTGCCTGCTTGGCCCGGACCATGGCGTCCACGACCAGGCTGGGCTTGTCGGCCCAGCGCCGGTAGAGGGTGGCCTTGCCGGCGCGCGCCGCCTTGGCGACGGCGTCGAAGGTCAGTCGGTCGTAGCCGACCTCGAGGAGGACCTCCAGGGTCGCCTCGAGGATCTCGTCCTCGCGGTCACCCTCGATGCGGGGGCGGACCGACGGCGTGGCTGGTGTCACGGTGCACCTCCCGGGCGGATGGGTCGGATGGAACGGAACGGTTTCGTTCCATCGGGGCCCAACCCAGGGTGCCGCACGAACATTCCCGCGGCCTCGGTGGTCTAGTCGCGGGTGGCCCAGTGGCCCGGTCGTGCAGAGTTGGGGCGCTGTGCTTGGGGGCGCCGGCGGCTCAGGGGAGGGCGGTGCTGCTGCCCGACCCGCTGGTGGTCGGGGTGCTCCCGGGGTCCTGCGTGGCGGTGGCCGAGGGGGTCGGCACCGTCGGCGTCGGGGTCGGGGCGCCGGTCGAGGTCGGCTGCTCCGTCGGGGTGGCCGTCGGCGTGCTCGTGGAGGACGGCGTCGGGGTCGGCGTGGGCGTCGGCGTGCTCTTCTGCGGGGCCGACGGCGCCTTCCTCGTCGAGGAGTCGCCGCCCAGGACCGTGCCGACCGTGCTGCCCGAGCCGCCCTTGCCGACGTAGGAGGCGAAGGTGCGACCGGTCAGGGTCTCGAAGCCGGTGATCGCCGCCGTCGCCAGCAGCATCACGGCCACGCTGGTCAGCAGGACCTTCTTCCACGGCAGGGCCCAGCGACCCGGGAGCGGGCCCGGGTCGGTCCCGTCGGTCCCGTCAGGACGCTCCTGGTCCCGGGTGGTCCCCGTGGCGCCGTCGCGGCGGCGCAGCGGGCCCACCGAGACGGTGCGGGGGAGCCCGTTGGCGGCCAGGGTGGTCTGGCGCACGACGGCGGCCCGTCGGCGTACGGCCTCCTGGGTGCGGCGCAGCCACCAGGTGTACGTCGTGGCGCCCACCGTCGCGATCACCGAGCCTGCGGCGACGCCGATCAGGGTGCCGGCCGTCCCCGCCCACGAGGCGAAGAAGGCGCTGGAGACCGCGGCGAGCGCGCTGCCGAGCACCTGCGCGGGCGAGAGCTCGAGCCGCGTCGGGCGGGGGGCGTCCGTGACCGTGGTGCTGGTGGCCGTCGGGTCCGTCGGGGTCGTGCGGGGCTGTCGTGTCGTGGTCGTGTCCTCGTGGGTCATGAGTTCCTGGGGGATCGGGTGCGCGTACCCAGGTACGACGCCGCAGACCCCCCGCAGGGTTCCCGGTCCGCGACGTGACCTCCCCCACCCCGACCGGGAGGCCTCTGGGGCCGAGGGGGCTCGTCTGGCGGGCGAGGGGGCCCATCTGGCGGGCGAGGGGGCTCGTCTGGCGGGCGAGGGGGCTCGTCTGGCGGGCGAGGGGGCTCGTCTGGCGGGCGAGGGGGCTCGTCTGGCGTCCGAGGGGGCTCGTCTGGCGGGCGAGGAGGCCCGTGTGGCGGGCGAGGGGGCTCGTCTGGTCACGGCGGGCAATCCGGTCGGACGGGGTACGCCGAATCCTCACGGCCGAGACATCGACCCGAGAGGATGACGGCGTGCCCGAGCCATCGCTGACCCGTTCCGAGCCCGAGGGGGAGTCCCGGGGCGTCGTGCTGATGCTGCACGGCGGCGCGAAGACGGGCGTCGAGCCGGTGGCCGGACGCAGCGGGTCGTTCTGGCGCGCGGACCGGATGCGCCAGGTGATCGAGCCGCGGGTCCACGAGGCCGGCCTCTCGCTGTGGCTGCTGAAGTTCGGGATGCGGGGGTGGAACGCCGGCGTCGGGCCGGAGCCGTCGCCCCTGCCCGACGCGCGCTGGGCGCTCGAGGAGGTCGCGCGCACGCACCCGGGCAAGCCCGTGGTCCTGCTGGGTCACTCGATGGGGGGCCGTACGGCGGCGCAGGTCGCCGACCACGACCAGGTCGTCGGCGTCGTCGGCCTGGCGCCGTGGTTCGAGCCGTCCGACCCGGTCGAGGCGCTGGCCGGCAAGCACCTGGTGGCCGGGCACGGCAGCCGTGACCACATCACCTCGGCCGCCGCGACCCGGGACTACGTCGCGCGGGCGCAGGGCCTGGCCGCGTCCGCCGACTTCGTGGACGTGGGGCGGCTCGGCCACTACATGCTGGCGCGGCCCCAGGTGTGGAACCGGTTCGCCTACCGGGCCAGCCTGACGGTGCTCGAGCGCTCCCAGGGCGCGACCTGGGTGGGTCGGCGCTCGGCCTCCTAGGAGGGGCCGTCGCCCGGACGCGCCTCCTCGGCCGGCACGGCGTCCTGTCGGTGGGGCACGGCAGGATGGGTGCGTGAGCGAGACGAACGACGGCACCCCCCGGGCCACGGGTGGCGCGGCGGACCAGACGCCCGACACCGATCCGCAGGCCGAGCTGCGCCAGGAGCACCGGGCGCTGGCCGAGCAGGTCGAGGACGCGCGCTGGCGCTACTACGTCCTCGACGACCCGACCCTCGACGACGCGGCGTTCGACCGCCTGATGAGACGGCTGGAGGAGCTCGAGGCCGAGGTGCCCGACCTCCGCACACCCGACTCGCCGACCCAGAAGGTCGGCGGCGCGGTCGCCACCGAGTTCACCCCGGTCGACCACCTCGAGCGGATGGAGAGCCTGGACAACGCGTTCTCCGTCGAGGAGCTGGCCTCGTGGGCCGACCGGCTGGCCAAGGACGGGATCGTGGACCCGGCCTACCTGTGCGAGCTCAAGGTGGACGGCCTGGCCATCAACCTGCTCTACGAGGACGGTCGGCTGGTCCGCGCCCTGACCCGCGGCGACGGCCGCACGGGCGAGGACGTCACCCCGAACGTCAAGACGATCGCCTCGATCCCGCACCGGCTCACCCCCACCCCCGAGCACCCCGTGCCGGCCCTGGTCGAGGTGCGCGGCGAGGTGTTCCTCCCGGTCGCGGCCTTCGAGCGGCTCAACCAGGCGGTGGTGGAGGCCGGTCGGGCGATGTTCGCCAACCCCCGCAACGCGGCCGCGGGGTCGCTGCGCCAGAAGGACCCCAAGGTCACCGCCACGCGCGACCTCGACATGGTCTGCCACGGGATCGGCGCGCGGCGCGGGTTCGAGCCGGCCTCGCAGTCGCTGGCCTACGAGGCGCTCGCGGCGTGGGGGCTGCCGACGAGCACGCGCACCCGGGTGGTGCACGGGCTGGCCGAGGTGTCGGCGTACGTCGAGCACCACGGGACGCACCGGCACGACGTGGAGCACGAGATCGACGGCGTCGTGGTCAAGGTCGACGACGTCGCGCTGCAGCGGCGGCTCGGGTCGACGAGCCGGGCGCCGCGGTGGGCGATCGCGTTCAAGTACCCGCCCGAGGAGGTCAACGCGCGGCTGCTCGACATCCGCGTCAACGTCGGCCGCACCGGCCGGGTGACGCCGTTCGGGCTGATGGAGCCGACCAAGGTCGCCGGCTCGACGGTGGAGAACGCCACCCTCCACAACGCCCACGAGGTCAAGCGCAAGGACGTCCGTCCCGGCGACACCGTGGTGCTGCGCAAGGCCGGCGACGTGATCCCCGAGATCCTCGGCCCGGTGCTGGCGCTGCGGCCCGAGGGGCTGCCGGCCTGGGAGATGCCGACCGAGTGCCCGTCGTGCGGCACCACGCTGCGCGAGGAGAAGGAGGGCGACAAGGACCTGCGCTGCCCGAACCACCGCAGCTGCCCCGGTCAGGTGCGCGAGCGCATCTTCCACGTCGCCGGTCGTGGCGCGTTCGACGTCGAGGGTCTGGGCTACGAGGCGGCCGTGGCCCTGCTCGACGCCGGGGTGGTCACCAACGAGGGCGACGTCTTCGACCTCGACGAGGCGGCGCTGCTGCGCACCGAGCTCTTCACGCGGGCGGCCCGGAAGACCGAGTCCGAGGACGCCGTCGGGGGGCGGGTGCTCTCGGCCAACGGGCGCCGGCTGCTGGACCACCTCGACGAGCGCAAGCAGGTGCCGCTGTGGCGGGTGCTCGTGGCGCTCTCGATCCGCCACGTCGGCCCCACCGCGGCCCGTGCGCTGGCCACCGAGCTGGGCTCGATGGAGGCCGTGCGGGAGGCGGAGGAGGAGCGGCTCGCCGCGACCGAGGGGGTCGGCCCCACGATCGCGGCGTCGGTGCGCCGCTGGTTCGACGACCCGGAGGACGGCGACTGGCACACCGCGATCGTCGAGCGCTGGGCGGCCGCCGGGGTGCGGATGGAGGACGAGCGCGACGAGTCGGTCCCGCGCACCCTCGAGGGCCTGACCATCGTGGCGACCGGGTCGCTGCAGCACTTCACCCGCGACTCGGTGAAGGAGGCGATCATCGCCCGCGGCGGCAAGGCCTCGGGGTCGGTGTCGAAGAAGACCGACTACGTCGTGGTGGGGGAGAACGCCGGCTCCAAGGCCGAGAAGGCCGAGCAGCTCGGGGTCCCGGTGCTCGACGAGGCGGCTTTCCAGGAGCTGCTGCAGCACGGCCCGGCGACCCCGGAGCAGCCCGAGGAGGAGGCCGGGGACGAGGTCGCGGACGCGGCGGGCACATAGCACAGTTCCAGCTCCTGGTCTGGACCTTGGTCGAACTGGTGCGGCGGACGTCCTAGGCTCGCGGGGTAGTCCGTCCGTCTCTCGGGAGTGTGCTCGTGCTCGGTCCGTCGCTGGTGTCCTCCGTCCCGACCTCGTCGAGCTCCCCCCTGGCCATGGTGCTGGGCGCGCTGGTGGCTGTCGTGCTCCTCGTCGTGGCCCTGGGCCTGGCGGCCCTCGTGGTGTCGTTCGTCGCCCGCCGCTGGCTGGCGCGCGCGGCGTCCCGCACGGCGCCCGCCGCCCCCACCTCGTCGGACGGTGCCCCCGCGGCGCACCCGCCGGTGCCCGTGCTGGTCAGCGCCCGGTCCGTCGACCTCGAGGCCGCGGTCGAGGAGCGCGCGCAGCTCGACCCCACCGGCCTGCTGCTCGTCGCGCAGCCGGACGACGTGCTGCCCTCGCCGGCCCAGCTCCTGGAGGCGGCGCGCGAATTGGGCCGACCGGACATCGGCTACGTGACCTTCACCGACGACGACACCGACGGGAGCCGGGTGCGCGCCGCCCGCCGGCTGGTGCTCGGCGCGCCGGGTCCCGTCGCCCTGCGGACCGAGGCCCTGCTGGACGTCGGCGGCTGGGACGGCTCCGCGGTCCTGCCCGAGACCGAGCTGTCCGCCCGGATGCTGCGGCTGGGGTGGAACGGTCGCTCGCTGGGTGCCGCGCCGGACTCCGCCTGCGATCCCCAGGCACGCGAGCGGCAGGTCGCCTGGGCCGTCGTACGCCGTCACCCCGGGATGCTGCTGCCCGGGCGGCGGCACGCGGACAACGAGCTGTCCTCGCGCGAGCGGCTGGTCCTGCTGGCCACGGTCGCCGCCGCGCTGACGGCCGCGCCGACCCCGGCGGAGCGGGCGTGGCTGGCCGCACGCCTGCGCCCCGGCGCCGGCGGTCTCCGGCTCCCCGGCGCGATCCCCGCGGCCGGGGTCGCCGTCGCCGTGGCGGCGGCCGGGGGGCTCGTGGCCGTCATCGGCGCGACCTGGTCCTCGCACCCGCCCGCGGACTCCGCGGCGGCCTCGGCGGCCGGTGCCCTCACCCCGGCCACGTCGGAGTCGACCTCCCTGGTGGGCGAGCACCTCCAGCCCCTGACCCGGCCCGCCCTGAGCCGCAGCGCGGACCGCGCCGACGCGGCCCGCACGACGAGGCGCGCGGCCGCCGCCCAGCGCCGCGCCACGACCCAGCGGCACGCGGCGGCCCAGCGTCGGACGACGGCTCGGGGTCACGCGACGACCCCGCACCGCACGGCCGCGAAGCCCGTGGCCCGCGCGGGCGGCGTGGGTCGGACGGTCCTGTCCCGGGTCCGGAGCGTCACGCACCGCGTCACGACGTCCCTGCCCCGGACCCGCACCAGCGCCGCCCCGCGGACGCCCGCGCCCACCGCGGTGCGCCCCGCGCCCGCGCCACGGCCCGCGAAGCCGGCGCCCCGTCCGTCGCGTCCGGCGGCGAAGCCGGTCAAGTCGGCCGAGCCGGCCAAGCCGGTCAAGGCCACGGATCCGGCCGGGCCGGGTCGCTCCGCCGGGCGCGGTCGCTGAGCGAGGGCCGCGGCCCTCGGGCGTACCAGGTGGCGAGCCGCCGCCGCAGGACGTCGCCCGGCCGGACCTAGCCCGAGACCGCCTGCTCCACCAGCCGGGCGACGGCCCGCTGCTCGACGGCGAAGGGGTGGAAGGCCAGCGCTCGGCGCTGATCGGTGACCGAGCCGTTGATCCAGGGTGAGCTCGAGCAGATGTCGTGCCCACGGCTCGCGGTCCAGACGTCGACGTACGTCGCCCCGCTGCGCGCCGCGGCTCCCTCCACGGCCCGGGTCAGGGCGCGGTTGATCCCCTCGGCCCAGGCGTAGTCGCCGGTCGCGAGCGGCAGGCCCGCGCAGGGCCGTCCCGCGGCCACGATGTGCGGGTAGCCGACCAGCAGCACCCGGGCCTGCGGCGACGCGCGCCGGATCGCCCGGACCGCGGTGACCAGCCGGTCCTCGGTCCGTCCCAGTGCCAGCCGCAGCCGGTCGCCGCCGGGCGTGCTCATCGCGGCGCGGCAGGGGGACCCGGTCGGGTCCTCCGAGCGCAGGCGCGCGCAGGTCTGCACCAGCGTGCTGAACACCTGCTCGTCGTTGCCGCCCATGCCCAGGGTGACCAGCCGCGTGCCCGTGCTCAGGGCGCTGTCCTGGGCCGGGATCGCCGGGCGCTGCCGACGGGTCAGGTCGCGCGTGGCGGCACCGCCGCAGGTGCGGTCGACCAGCCTCGCCCCGAGGGAGCGGGCCACCAGCGAGGGGTAGTTGGAGCTCGACCGGAAGCACCCGTCCGCCACGTCGGTGGTCGGGACCAGGGGTGCGGCGGAGTAGGAGTCGCCCAGGGCGACGTACGTCAGGGGCGCCCCGCCCGCCTGGGGGCTCGCGGTCGGCGCCGGGGTCGTGGCGCCGGACGCCCCTCCGGACCCGCCGCACGCCGAGACGGCCAGGAGCAGGGCCGCGACCACGGACAGCGGTGCCGCGCGGGTCGGTCGACGGCGGGCGGGCCCGGGACGTGCGGGGCGGGTCACGGAGGGCTCCTGCTCACTGAGGACGGGGGGAGGGACGTCGACGACGCTAACGCGGCCCCGGTCGCGCGACGCGACGGCACAGTCCGCCAGACGAGCCTCCTCGGTCGCCAGATGAGCCTCCTCGGCCGCCGGACGAGCCTCCTCGCGCGCCAGATGGGCCTCCTCGGCCGCCGGCCGGGGCGGGCCGGGGGCGGGCCGGGCGCGTTCGGGGTGGCCCCCGGCGCTGACTAGGATCATCCCCATGCCTGACATCACCCGCGACGAGGTGCGCCACCTGGCCGACCTCGCCCGCATCGAGCTCGACGACGCCGAGCTCGACCACCTGGCGCCCCAGCTCTCCGTGATCCTCGAGTCGGTCGCCTCGATCAGCCAGGTGGCCGACGAGGACCTGCCGCCGACGTCGCACCCGATCCCGGTCACCAACGTGTTCCGGGCCGACGTCGTGCGCCCCTCGCTGACCGCCGAGCAGGCCCTCTCGGGCGCGCCGATGGTCGAGCAGCAGCGCTTCGCCGTGCCGCGGATCCTGGGGGACGAGCAGTGAGCGCCCCCGCCTCCGCCCCCGCCTCCGACCTGCCGCTCGTGCAGCGCTCCGCCGCCGACCTCGCCGACGCGCTCGCCGCGGGCGAGACCACGAGCGTCGAGCTGACCCAGGCGTTCCTCGACCGCATCGCCGCGGTCGACGGCGAGGTCCACGCCTTCCTGCACGTCGACGCCGAGGGCGCCCTGGCCGCGGCCCGGGCCTCGGACGAGCGACGCGCCGCCGGGACCCCCGCCTCGGCCCTGGACGGCGTGCCGGTCGCGGTCAAGGACGTGCTGGCCACCGACGGGCTGCCGACCACGTGCGGGTCCAAGATCCTCGAGGGCTGGGTGCCGCCGTACGACGCCACGGTCGTGCGCCTGCTCAAGGAGGCCGGCCTGCCGATCCTGGGCAAGACCAACATGGACGAGTTCGCGATGGGCTCCTCCACCGAGCACTCGGCGTACGGCCCGACGCGCAACCCGTGGGACCTCGACCGGATCCCCGGCGGCTCCGGGGGCGGCTCGGCCGCGGCCGTGGCGGCCTTCATGGCGCCGCTGGCGATCGGCACCGACACCGGCGGCTCGATCCGCCAGCCCGGTGCGGTCACCGGCACGGTCGGGGTCAAGCCGACGTACGGCGGGGTGTCGCGCTACGGCCTCGTGGCGATGGCCAACTCCCTGGACCAGGCCGGCCCGGTCACCCGGACCGTCCGCGACGCCGCCCTCCTGCACGAGGTCATCGGCGGCCACGACGAGCTCGACTCCACCAGCATCGACCAGCCGGTCCCGGCGGTCGTCGCGGCGGCGCGGTCCGGTGCCGGCGGCGACCTCGGCGGCCTGCGCATCGGCGTCGTGGAGGAGCTCGGCGGCGAGGGCTACCAGCCCGGCGTGCGCGAGCGCTTCGACGAGGCGGTCGCGCTCCTGGTGGGTGCCGGCGCCGAGGTCGTGCAGGTCAGCTGCCCGAGCTTCGCCCAGGCGTTGGCGGCGTACTACCTGATCATGCCGAGCGAGGCGTCCTCCAACCTCGCCCGCTTCGACGCGATGCGCTACGGCCTGCGGGTGCTGCCCGAGGGGGTGGACTCCCCGAGCGCCGAGGACGTCATGCGCGCCTCCCGCGACGCGGGCTTCGGCGACGAGGTCAAGCGCCGGATCATCCTGGGCACCTACGCGCTCTCCAGCGGCTACTACGACGCCTACTACGGCTCGGCCCAGAAGGTCCGCACCCTGATCAGCCGCGACTTCGAGGCCGCGTTCGCCTCCGCCGACGTGCTGGTCTCCCCGACGGCGCCGACCACGGCGTTCAGGCTGGGGGAGAAGCTCGACGACCCGCTGGCGATGTACCTCAACGACGTCGCCACGATCCCGGCCAACCTGGCCGGCATCCCCGGCATCTCGGTGCCCGCCGGCACCGCCGCCGACGACGGCCTGCCCGTGGGGTTCCAGGTGCTGGCCCCCGCGATGGCCGACGACCGGCTCTACCGCGTCGGCGCCGCGCTCGAGGCGCTGCTCGAGCAGGCCTGGGGCGGCCCCATGATCGATCCCGAGAAGCTCGACACGAAGGTGGCCCGATGAGCGACACCCTGGTCCCGTTCGAGGACGCGCTCGCGGCGTACGACCCCGCGATGGGCCTGGAGGTCCACGTCGAGCTAAACACGAACACCAAGATGTTCTGCGGCTGCCCGGCGAGCTTCGGCGGCGAGCCGAACACCCACACCTGCCCGACCTGCCTGGGCCTGCCCGGGTCGATGCCGGTGGTCAACGCCACGGCGATCGAGTCGGCGATCCGGATCGGCCTGGCGCTGAACTGCGAGATCGCGGAGTGGTGCCGGTTCGCGCGGAAGAACTACTTCTACCCCGACATGCCGAAGAACTTCCAGACCAGCCAGTACGACGAGCCGATCGCCTTCGACGGCTGGACCGACGTCGAGGTCGACACCGGGTCGGGCCTGGAGACCTTCCGGGTGGAGATCGAGCGCGCCCACATGGAGGAGGACACCGGCAAGTCGCTGCACGTCGGCGGCGCGACGGGTCGCATCCACGGGGCCGACTACTCCCTGGTCGACTACAACCGCGCCGGCATCCCCCTGATCGAGATCGTCACCCGGCCGATCACGGGCGCCCGCGAGCACGCCCCGGCGGTGGCGCGGGCCTACGTCGCCCAGCTGCGCGAGCTGATCGTGGCCCTGGGCGTCTCCGAGGCCCGGATGGACCAGGGCAACCTGCGCGCCGACGTCAACCTCTCGCTCGCACCGGTCGGTGAGGGCGGCCTCGGCACCCGCACCGAGACCAAGAACGTCAACTCCTTTCGCTCCGTCGAGCGGGCCGCGCGCTACGAGATCGGTCGCCAGGCCGCGATCCTCGACGCCGGCGGCTCGATCCGGCAGGAGACCCGCCACTGGCACGAGGACACCGGCGTGACCACCGCAGGCCGGGAGAAGTCCGACGCGGAGGACTACCGCTACTTCCCCGAGCCGGACCTGGTGCCGGTCGCCCCGAGCCGCGCGTGGGTCGAGGAGCTGCGCGCGACCCTGCCCGAGCCGCCGCGCGCCCGCCGGTCCCGCCTCCAGCAGGAGTGGGGCTTCTCCGACCTGGAGATGCGCGACACCATCGGCGCCGGGGCCCTGGGCCTGGTCGAGGAGACCGTGGCCGAGGGCGCCAGCGCCCAGTCCGCCCGCAAGTGGTGGCTCTCCGAGCTCGCGCGCCGTGCCAACGAGCTGGAGACCGACCTGGCCGGGCTGCCGATCACGCCGGCGCAGGTCGCGCGGATCCAGGCGCTGGTCGACGACGGGTCGATCAACGACAAGCTGGCCCGCCAGGTGTTCGAGGGCGTGCTCGCCGGCGAGGGCGGTCCCGACGAGGTCGTGGCCGGTCGCGGTCTGGCGGTCGTGTCCGACGACGGCGCCCTGGGCGAGGCCGTGGACCGGGCCATCGAGGCCAACCCCGACGTCGCCCAGAAGATCCGCGACGGCAAGGTCGCCGCGGCCGGCGCCCTGATCGGCGCGGTCATGAAGGACATGCGCGGCCAGGCCGACGCCGGGCGCGTGCGCGAGCTGATCGTCGAGAAGCTGTCTTAGACGCGGGGTGGGTCCGCGCCCGAGCACGCCGCGCAGCCCGGGTGCTACCGTGCTGCGGCCCCGTCCGGGGCGCAGTCCCCGCGCGGGGGAAGCCGGTCCGAGTCCGGCGCTGACCCGCAACCGTGTGTCCCCGTCGAGACGGGGACGAGCCGGAGCACCCGCTGGGGGCGTCGTAC
The DNA here is from genome assembly GCF_054778395.1 of Nocardioides korecus. Taxonomy (NCBI): domain Bacteria; kingdom Bacillati; phylum Actinomycetota; class Actinomycetes; order Propionibacteriales; family Nocardioidaceae; genus Nocardioides; species Nocardioides korecus. Next base: position 288,497 of record NZ_BAAGZO010000006.1, read on the forward strand.
CCCCACGCACGCTGTCGCGGAACACAGCGGGTGGCCCCGATGGTGCCTCCCGTCCCGCAGCGGGAAGGAACACATGCCCACCTCGCCCTCCACCTCCAGCCGCGCCGGCACGCACGTCCTCGCCGGCCTGCTGCTCGCGCTGCTGGCCGGCCTCCTGCTGGCCCCTGCCGCCGTTGCGGCCCCCGCGCGGTCCGAGGGCCAGCTCTGCACGGGATCCGGCGTCAACGTCGTCGTGGACTACCAGTCGCTGGGCGGTGGCACCGTCCTGGCCTGCGACGCGTCTGGTGCGGGCAAGACGGCCGCGCAGGTCTTCGCCGACGCCGGGGTGAAGATCACGCCGGTGGCCGCCTTCCCGGGCGCCGCCTGTCGTGTGAACGGCAAGCCGGCTCAGGGCGGGTGCGCCAAGATGCCCCCGGCCGACGCCTACTGGGGCCTGTACGTCGACAAGGGCGCCTCCTGGACCTACGCCCCCAAGGGCGCCGACGAGCTGAAGACCGCCGACGGCGACTTCGTGGCCTTCTCCTGGCAGGGCACCAAGTCCTCGACGCCCCCCGGCGTCGCGCCGGTGAAGCCCACCGCGTCGGCCAGCCCCAGCGCCAGTGCCAGCCCGGCCGCGTCCTCCAGCGCCTCGGACTCCCAGCAGGACAACGGCCTCGGGGTCGGCTTCTGGGTCCCCGCGCTGGTGGTGGTCCTGCTCGTGGTCGCCGCGCTGGTGGTGCTGGTGCGCCGCCGCGGACGCGCCGGGCTGTGACCTGCCCGTGACGACCACCCGGGTCGCCCGCGACCTGCACCCCGGCGCCTGGTGGCTGTGGGCGCTGGGTCTGGCCGCGGGTGCCTCGGTCACGACCAACCCGATGCTGCTGCTGCTGGTCGTGGCGGTCGCCGCGCTCACCGTCGCGCTGCGTCACTCGGACCACCCGTGGTCGGCGTCCTTCCGGCTCTACCTGGTCTTCGGCCTGGTGATCGTGGTGGTGCGGGTGGCCTTCCGCGTCCTCCTCGGCGGCGGCTACGGCACCGTGGTGCTGCTGGACCTGCCCCGGGTGCCGCTGCCCGCCTGGCTGGCCGGCGTCGGGCTCCTCGGCCCGGTGACCCTCGAGGCCGTCCTCGGGGGGCTGTACGACGGCCTCCGGCTCGCGACCCTCGTGATCTGCGTGGGGGCGGCCAACTCGCTGGCCAACCCCAAGCGCCTGCTGAAGTCCATGCCGCCCGCGCTCTACGAGATCGGCACCGCCGTCGTCGTGGCCGTCGCGGTGCTGCCCCAGCTGGCCGACAGCCTGCGACGCGTCCGGGCCGCCCGGCAGCTGCGGGGGGTGCCCGGCGGCAGGATCAGCCGGTTGCGCGGCGTGGTGGTCCCGGTGATGGAGGACGCCCTGGAGCGCTCGCTCGCGCTGGCGGCGGGGATGGACGCCCGCGGCTACGGCCGGGCCGGCGAGCTGGGCGCGGCGCAGCGGCGCACGACGGGGGCGCTGATGCTCACCGGCCTGACCGGGATCTGCGCGGGCACCTACGCCCTGCTCGACCAGACCGCCCCGCGCTGGCTCGTGGTCGCCGGGCTCGTGGGCGGCGTCGGGCTGGCCGGGCTGGGGCTGTGGTCGGCGGGGCGCCGGGTGCAGCGCACTCGCTACCGGCCCGACCGCTGGCGCGCCGCCGAGATCACGGTGGCGGCCAGCGGCCTGCTCGCCGGGCTGGGCCTGCTGCTCGACAACGGGCTGCTCGGCCTCCTGAGCCCGGACCCCACGCTCCACCCCGACCTCACCGTGGTGCCGACGGTCGGCCCGCTCGCGCTGGTCGCGGTGCTGGTCGGGGCCGTGGCCGCGGTGGCCGCGCCCGAGCCGGTGCTCTCCCAGCCCACCGGTCGACCCCTGGAGGTGGCCCGTGCTGCAGCTGCGTGACGTCTCCCTGCGCTACACCGCCGACGCCGACGCGGTGCTCGACCACGTCGACCTGACCCTGGAGGAGGGCGAGCTGGTGCTGGTCACCGGCCGCACCGGCGTGGGCAAGTCGACCCTGCTCGGGGTCCTCAACGGGCTGGTGCCCGCTTTCACCGGCGGTCGTCTGACCGGCGACGTCCTGCTCGACGGACGCAGCGTCCTGCACCTGCCGCCGCGCGACCGCGCCCACGTCGTGGGGTACGTCGGCCAGGATCCGACCGCCGGCTTCGTCACCGACACGGTCGAGGAGGAGCTGGCCTACGGGATGGAGCAGCTCGGCCTGGACGGCGCGACCATGCGGCGTCGCGTCGAGGAGACCCTGGACCTGCTCGGGATCGCCGACCTGCGCCAGCGCGACCTGCGCACGCTCTCGGGCGGCCAGCAGCAGCGGGTCGCGATCGGCTCGGTGCTGACCATGCACCCCCGCGTGCTGGTCCTCGACGAGCCCACCTCGGCCCTGGACCCGACCGCGGCCGAGGAGGTGCTCGCCACGCTGACCCGGCTGGTCCACGACCTCGGCGTGACCGTCGTCGTGGCCGAGCACCGGCTCGAGCGGGTGGTGCCCTTCGCCGACCGGCTCGTCCTGGTCGGGCGCGACGGCCGGGTCGAGGTGGGGGAGCCCGCCGAGGTGCTCGCCCACTCGCCCGTCGTCCCGCCGATCGTCGAGCTCGGCCGCTGGGCCGGCTGGTCGCCGCTGCCGCTGAGCGTCCGCGACGCCCGCCGTCGGGCCGCGCGCCTGACCGTGGTGCCGCCCGCTCCCACGGCCGCCCCGCCCGCGGGTGGCGAGCCGCTGCTGGTGGCCTCCGGTGTCACCGTCGCCTACGGCCGCCAGGTGGCCGTCCGTGAGGTCGACCTGACCCTGCGGGCCGGCTCCGTCACCGCCCTGATGGGACGCAACGGCTCGGGCAAGTCGACCCTGCTGTGGACCCTCCAGGGGGCCCGTCCGCGGGTCGCCGGGCGGGTCGAGGTCGCCGGCGCCGACACCGCCCGTGTCGGCGCGGACGACCGGCGGCGCCGCGTCGGGCTGGTCCCGCAGACGGCCGCCGACCTGCTCTACCTCGAGACCGTGGCGCAGGAGTGCGCCGTTGCCGACCGCGACGCGGGGGCGGCACCGGGCACGGCCGTGGCGCTGCTGGAGCGGCTGGCCCCCGGGATCGACTCGACGCGGCACCCCCGCGACCTCTCGGAGGGTCAGCGCCTGGCCCTGGTCCTGGCCGTCGTGCTCACCTCCCAGCCGCCGGTGCTGTGCCTGGACGAGCCCACCCGCGGCCTGGACTACCCCGGCAAGCAGGCCCTCGCCCAGGTGCTGGGCGCCCTGGCGCTGGAGGGTCGCGCCGTCCTGGTGGCGACCCACGACGTCGAGTTCGTCGCCCAGGTCGCCGACCGCGTGGTCGTGCTGGCCGAGGGCGAGATCGTCTCCGAGGGCCCCACGGCCCGGGTGGTCGCCGAGTCGCCGGCCTTCGCGCCCCAGGTGCACAAGATCCTGGGCGCGGGCTGGCTGACCGTCGACCAGGTCGTCGCGGCGACCCAGGTCGCAGGGTGAGCGGGATGGGGGCCAGATGAGCACGACCGTGGACGACCCGCGGACGGGGCGCAACCGGGACGCCCGGGACGGCTCGGGAGCCCCGCTGGCCCCGCGCCTGCGACCCCGCTCGGCCGCCGTCCTGACGATGGCCTCGCTGGCGGGCCTCGCGATGTTCGTCTGGCCGCTCCTGGTCACGGTGCGGGCCGAGGGACAGGTGCAGCCGCCGTTCGTCTTCCTGCTGCTGCTGCCGGTGGTGATCGTGGTCTGCCTGGCGGAGTTCACCGAGGGTGGCATGGACTCCAAGGTCCTGGCCGTCCTGGGCGTGCTCACGGCCGTCAACGCCGTCATGCGGGGGATGTCGGCCGGGCTGGCCGGCATCGAGCTGGTGTTCTTCCTGCTGATCCTGGGTGGGCGGGTCTTCGGGGCGGGCTTCGGGTTCGTCCTGGGCTGCACGTCGTTGTTCGCCTCGGCCCTGCTCACCGCCGGGGTCGGGCCGTGGCTGCCGTTCCAGATGCTGGCCTCGGCGTGGGTCGGGCTCGGGGCCGGGCTGCTGCCGCGCCGGGTGCGGGGTCGCTGGGAGATCGTGATGCTGGTCGCCTACGGCATCGTCGCGGCGTACGTCTTCGGGCTGCTGATGAACCTCTCCAGCTGGCCCTTCGCGCTCGGGGTCGACGTGCCGGGCCACACCGGATCGCTGTCCTTCGTGCCCGGTGCGCCGCTGCTGGAGAACCTGCACCGGTTCGGCGTCTACACGCTGCTCACCTCGACGGGCAGCTGGGACACCGGGCGCGCGATCACCAACTCCGTGGCCCTCGTGGTCCTGGGGCCCGCGGTCCTGACCACCCTGCGCCGCGCCGTGCGCCGGGCCGTCGTCGACCGGCACTGACGCGCGGTCAGCGCCCCTGGCTGCGCTCCCGGACGCGCTCGACCACGTCGAGCAGCAGGGCGTGCACCTCGGCGGGCTTCTCCATGGGCAGGAAGTGCGAGGCCCGCAGGAGGGAGTACGTCGCCCCCGGGATCCGGTCGGCGGCCGTCCGCATGTCGTACGCCGACGCCAGGATGTCGTGGGTCCCGGCGACGAACGCGGTGGGCACCCGGACGTCGCGCAGCGAGACCCGGCCGTGCAGCGAGGAGTGCAGCGCGAGGTGCATGTACCACTGCGTCGGCGTGGTCAGGAACTCGCGCACCGCCCGACGGGCCAGCCGCGGGTCGGCCGGCCGGTGCATGAACCCGCTGCGCACCAGCACCTCGAGGCTGGTGGGCCCGATGGCCAGGCGCGAGCTCACGGCGCTGATCGGGCGGCCGGCGACCTTGAGCGTGCGGGCCACGTTGACGGTCAACGGCTTGCGCAGCACCCGCGGGATCCGGAGCGGGGCCCCCATCGAGGCGAAGGTGTCGCCGGGGACGCCGCCCACGGCGACCAGGCCGGTCACGCGCTCGGGGTGCCGCACGGCGAGCTCGAACATCGTGTTGACGCCCATCGACCAGCCCATCGCCACGCACGCCTCGACGCCGGCGTCGTCCAGGACCGCGACGGCGTCCTCGGCGAAGGCGTCGATGCCGACGTGCTCGCGGTCGCGCGGGCGCTCCGACCCGCCGACGCCGCGGTGGTTCCACGAGATCACCCGCACGCCGCAGCCGGGGTCGAGCAGCGCGGGCCAGGCGTAGGGGTTGGTGCCCAGGCCGTTGCACAGCAGCACGGTCGGGCCCTCGACGTCGTTGGTCCACGCCCGCAGGACGGTGCCGTCGCTGCTGGTGACGTCGTAGAAGCGCAGGGACAGTCCGTCGTCCTCGGAGGGGGCGAGCCGGAGCGGGGCAGGTGAGGCCATGGGCAGATCTTGCCCGACGCCGGTGCCCGCGGGGCGCGACGGCGCCAGACGGACCAGGGGCCGGACCCCGGGTCAGCCGCGGTGCTGGGCCACCAGGGGCACGAGCAGGGTGCCGCTGCCGGAGGTCCGGCCGGAGCGGCGCGCGAGCGTGGTGCGCACGTACTCCTGCGCCTCGGCCGCCTCCGCGCGCCGCGAGGCCAGCGCGGTCGAGGCCACCATGGCGTTGCGGCAGGCCGTGCGCTGGCTCTCCTCGGCCCACCGGGTCAGGGGCGACAGGACGGTGCGTCCGACGAGGTTCATGGTGGTCTCCCTGGTGGTTCGTGCCGTGCTCCCGAGACCCGAACCTAGGCAGCGGTGACGTCCGGGCCGTCACGCACGTGTGACGAGTGTGTGAACAAGCCCCGGGGGGGTCGGCAGGAGCGACGCGACGCGCTCAGCTGCCGTCGGCGATCCGTCGGCGCAGGTCCTCGACGATGACGCGCTCGTGGCCGAGGTAGGACAGGCCCCAGTCGGCGACCAGGGAGGGGTAGCGGAAGGTCTCGCCGGGGGCGTCGGCCCCGTGCAGCGACGTGCGCACCTCCTCCAGCGCCGCGCGCTCGCGGTCGAGGGCCTCGAGGTGGGAGGCGAGCAGGTCGTCGAGGGCCGCCGGGTCGAGCAGGGCGCCCAGCAGCAGCCGCAGCGCCACCGGGTGCTTGAGCACCGGGAAGCCGGTCGGGGTGCGGGCCAGCCAGGCGTCGAGCTCCGCGCGCCCCCGTCCCGTCAGGGAGTACGCCGTCCCGCGCCCGGCGCCGTCGCGGCTCACGAGCCCGCGACCGTGCAGCCGGTCCAGCTCGGAGTAGACCTGGCTCATCGCCGGGGCGACCCAGTAGAAGCGCAGCGTCTTGTCGGCCCGCTGCTTGAGCTCGTAGCCGGTGAGGCCGTCGCCGAGGGTCAGCAGCCCGAGCAGCGCGTAGGAGGTCGCGGGTAGCTCCCGCTCGAGGTTGTGGTCCATGTCACGTCGAGTCTAGTGTTCCTGTTAGGAACAAAGGCACAGGAGGCTCAGATGACGGGGACGGCGACAGGAACGGCGACGGCGACGGCAGCAGCGGCGACGGCAGCGGGCACGGCGACGCGCACGGTGCTGCTGGTCGGCACCCGCAAGGGGATGTGGATCGGCCACTCCGACACGGAGCGGCGCGCGTGGTCCTGGACCGGACCCCACTTCGACATGGAGGAGGTCTACTCCTGCGCGGTCGACACCCGCGGCGGCTCGACGCGGCTGCTGGCGGGGGCGTCCTCGATGTGGCTGGGACCGCGGGTCCGCCACTCCGACGACCTGGGGCAGACCTGGCAGGAGGCCGAGGACGGCGGGGTGCGGTTCCCCGGGGACGTCGAGGCCAGCGTCGAGCGGGTGTGGCAGCTGGTGCCCTCCGCGGCACCCGGCGCCGAGCACGTCGTCTACGCCGGCACCGAGCCCGGCGCGGTCTGGCGCTCGGAGGACCGGGGCGAGACCTTCACCCTCGAGCGCGCCCTGTGGGACCACCCGCACCGGGAGCGGTGGGCGGCGGGCTTCGGCGGCCAGGCGTTCCACACGATCCTGCCGCACCCGCAGGACCCCGACTCGGTCACGGTGGCGCTCTCGACCGGCGGGGTCTACCAGACCCGCGACGCCGGCGGCTCGTGGTCGCCGGCCAACGCCGGCGTGCGCGCGTCGTTCCTGCCCGAGGGTGAGCAGTTCCCCGAGTTCGGCCAGTGCGTGCACAAGGTCGCCCGGCACCCGGAGCGTCCCGAGCAGCTGTTCCTGCAGAACCACGGCGGCGTCTACCGGTCGCAGGACGAGGGGGCGTCGTGGACCTCGATCGCCGACGGTCTGCCTGCCGACTTCGGCTTCCCGGTCGTGGTGCACCCCCACGACCCCGACACCGTCTTCGTGTTCCCGATCCACGGCGGCGAGCGCCGCTACCCGCCGCAGGCCCGGGCGCAGGTCTGGCGCTCGCGCGACGCGGGCGAGACCTGGTCGGGGTCGGGGGAGGGCCTGCCCGAGGGGTTCTTCGTGGCGGTGATGCGCGACGCGATGTGTGCCGACGACCACGAGCGGACCGGGCTCTACCTGGGCGCGCGCAACGGTGCGGTCTGGGCCAGCCTCGACGACGGCGAGACCTGGGACGAGGTGGTCTCGAGCCTGCCCGACGTGATGGTGGTGCGGGCGGCCAGCGTCCCGGCCTGAGTCCGGCCTGAGAGTCCGGACCGTGGGTCAGGGGCGCTCGTCGCGCAGGTCGACGACCCGGTCCGCGCTCGCCCGGGTGCGCGCCACGACGTCGGCGTTGGCGTCGTCGACCCGGGCCACCCACGCGGCCGCCTCGTCCGGGGTCTTGCCGAAGGCGACGTGGCGCGCCACCAGGCGCGAGCGCCGCAGGTCCTCGTCCTCGTCGAGGAACCACACCTCGTCGAGCTGGGCGCGGGCGGCCCGCCACCCCGGATCGTCGAGCAGCAGGTAGTTGCCCTCGGTGACGACCAGCTCGGCCTCGGCGGGCACGGCGATCGCCCCGGCCAGCGGCTGCTCGAGGTCGCGCTCGAAGGCGGGGGCGTAGACGACGTGGTCGGGCTCGCTGCGCAGGCGGGCCAGCAGGGCGGCGTACCCCCAGGCGTCGAAGGTCTCCGGCGCGCCCTTGCGCTCGCGCAGCCCGAGCCGGTCCAGCGACACGTCGGCGAGGTGGAAGCCGTCCATCGGCAGGTGCACCCCGCCCTCGCGGGCGGCCAGCCCCACGGCGTACGTCGTCTTGCCGACGCCCGGGGCGCCCGCGATCCCGATCATCCTGCGCACCGCGACAACCTAGCGTCCGCGACCGGGACTACGCTCGGGCGCATGAGCGACCAGCCCGACATCAAGCCCCGTTCGCGCGACGTCACCGACGGCCTGGAGAAGGCCGCCGCCCGCGGGATGCTCCGCGCCGTGGGCATGGGCGACGACGACTTCGCCAAGCCCCAGATCGGGGTGGCGTCGAGCTGGAACGAGATCACGCCCTGCAACCTGTCGCTGGACCGGCTGGCCAAGGCCGTGAAGAACGGGGTGCACGCCGGGGGCGGCTACCCGCTAGAGTTCGGCACGATCTCGGTCTCCGACGGCATCTCGATGGGGCACGAGGGGATGCACTTCTCGCTGGTCTCCCGCGAGGTCATCGCCGACTCGGTCGAGACCGTGATGATGGCCGAGCGGCTCGACGGCTCGGTGCTGCTCGCGGGCTGCGACAAGTCGCTGCCCGGCATGCTGATGGCCGCGGCCCGCCTCGACCTCGCCTCGGTCTTCCTGTACGCCGGCTCCACGATGCCCGGCCAGGTCGACGGCAACGACGTCACCATCATCGACGCCTTCGAGGCGATCGGCGCCTGCCTCGCGGGCAAGATCAGCCGCGAGGAGGTCGACCGGATCGAGCGGGCGATCTGTCCCGGCGAGGGCGCCTGCGGCGGGATGTACACCGCCAACACGATGGCCGCGGTCGCCGAGGCCCTCGGGATGAGCCTGCCGGGCTCGGCCGCCCCGCCGGCCGTGGACCGCCGCCGCGACGGGTTCGCCCACCGCTCCGGCGAGGCCGTCGTCGAGATGCTGCGCCAGGGCATCACCGCCCGGCAGATCCTGACCAAGGAGGCCTTCGAGAACGCCATCGCCGTCGTGATGGCCCTCGGCGGCTCCACCAACGCCGTCCTGCACCTTTTGGCGATCGCCCGCGAGGCCGAGGTCGACCTCACCCTCGACGATTTCAACCGCGTCGGCGACCAGGTCCCGCACCTGGGCGACCTCAAGCCCTTCGGCCGGTTCGTGATGAACGACGTCGACAAGATCGGCGGCATCCCGGTGGTCATGAAGGCGCTGCTCGACGCCGGCCTGATGCACGGCGACTGCCTCACGGTCACCGGTCGCACGATGCGCGAGAACCTCGAGGCGCTCAACCCCGCCGGCCTCGACGGCGAGGTGCTGCGTCCCCTGGACCGTCCCATCCACGCCAGCGGCGGGCTGACCATCCTGCGCGGCTCGCTCGCCCCCGACGGCGCGGTGGTCAAGAGCGCCGGCTTCGACGACACCACCTTCACCGGCACCGCCCGGGTCTTCGACGGCGAGCGCAACGCGATGGACGCCCTCGAGCAGGGTCGGATCACCGCGGGCGACGTCGTCGTGATCCGCTACGAAGGCCCCAAGGGCGGCCCGGGCATGCGCGAGATGCTCGCCATCACCGGGGCGATCAAGGGCGCCGGCCTGGGCAAGGACGTCCTGTTGATCACCGACGGCCGGTTCTCCGGCGGCACCACCGGACTGTGCGTGGGCCACATCGCCCCCGAGGCCGTCGACGCCGGCCCGATCGCGTTCCTGCGCGACGGCGACCAGATCACCCTCGACGTCGCGGGTCGCACGCTCGACGTCGCGGTCGACGCCGAGGAGCTCGAGGCCCGCCGCGACGGCTGGACCCCGAACGCCCCGAAGTACACCCGCGGCGTCCTGGGCAAGTACGCCAAGGTCGTGCAGTCCGCCGCCCACGGCGCCGTCTGCGGCTGACCCCCCCGCCCGCCGCCCGACCAGGGGGTCGGACGGCGGGCGCGGTCGGTCGGTGGCCTCCGTCAGAGGATGCCGCGGGCCTGGAAGGCCTTGGTGACCGCCCTGGCGGCCGTGCTGCCGTAGAGGCGCTGGGCCGTGCCGACCGTCTGCTGCGCAGCGGCGGTGAAGGTGGTGTCGGGAGCGAAACCGAACTGCGCGTCGATGATGGTGGTGGTGGCCTTGGTGTCGCCGAGGGCCTGGCGGATGTCCCACAGGGCCCGCGACCAGATCTCGCCGTCGGCGTGCACCTCGCCCACGACGTCCTCGGGGTAGTGCTTGTTCCCGTCGAGGCGGCGCAGGCAGTGCGGCACGGTGCGGGTGTAGGCGGTCGAGTCCCAGTCGGCCACGCAGGCCTCGGGGGTCAGGGAGGGCACGCCGGTCTGCCACGAGCTCACCGCGACGGCCAGGTAGTCGCCGAAGCCCTCGCCGATCGAGCCCGCCTCCTCGCTGGTGCCGAAGCCGGTTACCTGGGAGTCCTGCACGGAGTGGCCGTACTCGTGGACGATCACCTCGCCGTCCTCGCCGTCGTCCACCCCGCCCTTGCCCAGGGTGATGTTGGCCTTGTCGCTGCGGAAGAACGAGTTGTCGCTGCCGTACTGGTTGATCCGCAGCTCGATCTGGCGCTGGTTCACCGGCGGCAGGGTGGAGCCGAAGCCGAGGCCCTGGAGGTAGGCCTGGGCCTGGTTGACCCAGTAGTAGCCCATCACCTGCTCGAAGCGGTCGTCGTCGCGGTGGTAGGCCGGGAGGGCCCCGTTGACGACCTGCGCGGCCGGGCCGGTCGAGCTCTTGACCGTCACGTAGGGGCCGGACAGGTAGCCCGAGCCGTCGAGGTTGGTCAGCGTCACCTGGCGGTAGGCCGAGGCGAAGTCGGGGGAGTCGGCGTCGTCGTTGTCGACCAGGGCCTCGTTGCCGGTCGACTGCACCGGGTTGGGGTAGAAGACGGTCCCGGTGGCGCTGCTCGCGCCGGGGGCCTTGGCGGCCTGCGCCGGGCTGACGGCCAGGGCCGCTCCGGTCGAGGCGGTGGTCAGGGCGGCGACGACGGCGGCGGCGCGCAGGTGACGTGCGTGGCGGGACATGGGTGCTCCGAGGGTCCGAGGGGTGTGCTGGGGGGGGTGCTCCCACGAACTGTAGGGACGGGCGGCGACAGTCGTGGGCCTTTTCCGACCGGTCGGTCGGGGACCACCGGTGACGGGGGGCACGGGCGGGACCTAGGCTCGGCGCCGTGCCGGTCAACGAGTTCGGTCAGCCCGTGGGGGAGCCCCTGTCGTGGTCCCCGGGGGAGCCCCTGGTGCCGGTCACGCTGGTGGGCCGCACCTGCCGGCTCGAGCCCCTGGCCCCCGCGCACGTCGACGGCCTCTTCACCGCCCTGTGCGAGGAGTCCCCGCCGAGCACGTGGACCTACATCGCGGCCGGTCCGTTCGACGACCGCGCCGGCCTGGCGGCGTACGTCGAGGGGCAGCTGCGGGCGCCGGCCACCGTCGCGCTGGCGGTGCTGCTGCCCGACGGCCGCCCGGTCGGCATCGCGACCTGGCTGCGCATCGACCCGGCGATGGGCACCGCCGAGGTGGGCGGGATCGTGATGGGCCGTGCCCTCCAGCGCACGACCGCCGCCACCGAGGCGATGACGCTGATGATGCGGCACGCCTTCGAGGTCGCCCGCGTGCGCCGCTACGAGTGGAAGTGCGACGCGCTCAACGCGCCCTCCCGCCGGGCGGCCCTGCGGCTCGGCTTCACCTTCGAGGGGGTCTTCCGCCAGGCGGTGCACTACAAGGGCCGCAACCGCGACACCGCGTGGTACGCCGTCACCGACCGTGACTGGCCGGCCGTGCGTGCGGCCCACGAGGCCTGGCTGGACGCGACCAACTTCGACGAGCAGGGCCGGCAGCGCAGCGCCCTGACCGTCCCGGACGAGCAGCCCGCGCGGGGCTGACACCTGTCGGTGGCCGTGGCTAGGTTGGTCGTCATGGCTCCCAGTGACGACGACAAGCGCCCCCTGACCGGTCAGCAGATCCACGACGAGGGCCTCGAGGGCTGGAGCAAGGTGCTCGACCGGCTCACGGCCCGGTTCGCGACCGGCGACTTCAACGCCGGGACCGCCCTGGTGACCGAGATCGCCGCGGCGGCCGACGAGGCCGACCACCACCCCGACGTCGACCTGCGCTACCCCCACGTCACGGTGTCGCTGAAGAGCCACGACGTCGGCGCGATCACCGCGCGCGACGTCCGGCTGGCGCGCACGATCAGCGGCCTGGCGCAGGCGCGCGGGGTCTCGCCGACGGCGTACGCCCCCGACGTGCTCGAGCTGGCCCTGGACACCCCCGACCTCGCCGGGGTGCGACCGTTCTGGGCCGCGCTGATGGGCTTCGAGGAGGGGGAGGACGAGGTGACCGACGCCGCCACGCGCCTGCCCTCGATCTGGTTCCAGGAGACCGACTCCACCGCGCCCGACCGCCAGCGCTGGCACCTGGACCTGAGCGTGCCCCGCGAGCTGGCGGAGCAGCGCATCGAGGCCGCGGTGGCCGCCGGCGGGCGGCTGGTCAGCGACGAGGCGGCGCCCGCGTTCTGGGTGCTGGCCGACAGCGACGGCAACCAGGCCTGCCTGTGCACCTGGGAGTCGCGCGACTGAGTCGACCCTCGTGCCAGCATGCGGGACTGACGTCTCGCGGATTGAGACGGCCGTCACTCGGAGTTGAGCGGCGGCGGGGGAGGGCGCATGCTGTGGTCATGCGTTTGGAGCTTCTCGTACGCACGCGACGCGTGAGCTGAGGGTCAGTCCCTCCAGCACATGCGTCGATCCCCTCGTCCGCCACCCGGCGCGAGGGGTTTTTTGTTGGACCGGCGCGGTCGCGCCGAGAACCGCGCGAAGAGCAGAGATGAGACAGATGTCCGAGCAGGGAACCGCAGGTGAGTCGGTCACCGGTGCGCAGAGCCTGATCAAGTCGCTGGAGAGCGCAGGCGCCGAGAACATCTTCGGCATCCCCGGGGGGGCGATCCTCCCGGCGTACGACCCGCTGTACGACAGCCGCATCCGGCACATCCTGGTGCGCCACGAGCAGGGCGCCGGCCACGCCGCCCAGGGCTACGCCTCGGCGACCGGCAAGGTCGGCGTGTGCATGGCCACCAGCGGCCCGGGGGCGACCAACCTCGTCACGCCCATCGCCGACGCCCACATGGACTCCGTGCCGATGGTCGCGATCACCGGCCAGGTCGGCGCCAACATGATCGGCACCGACGCCTTCCAGGAGGCCGACATCCGGGGCATCACGATGCCCATCACCAAGCACAACTTCCTGGTGACCGACCCCGCCGACATCCCCCGCGTGATCGCCGAGGCCTTCCACATCGCCTCCACCGGTCGCCCCGGCCCCGTCCTGGTCGACGTGGCCAAGTCGGCGCTGCAGGCCCAGACCACCTACGCCTGGCCCACCGAGATCAGCCTGCCCGGCTACCGCCCGGTCGTGCGCCCGCACGCCAAGCAGATCCGCGAGGCCACCCGGCTGCTGCTGGAGTCGCGCCGCCCGGTCCTCTACGTCGGCGGCGGCGTCATCCGCGCCAAGGCGTCCAAGGAGCTGCGCACGCTCGCCGAGCTCACCGGCATCCCGGTCGTCACGACCCTGATGGCCCGCGGCGCGTTCCCCGACAGCCACCCCCAGCACCTGGGCATGCCCGGCATGCACGGCACGGTCGCGGCCGTCGCCGGGCTGCAGAAGAGCGACCTGATCATCAGCCTAGGCGCCCGCTTCGACGACCGGGTCACCGGCAACCTGGACTCCTTCGCCCCGAACGCCAAGGTCATCCACGCCGACATCGACCCCGCCGAGATCGGCAAGAACCGCGTCGCCGACGTCCCGATCGTGGGCGACGCCCGCGAGGTCATCGCCGACCTGGTCGTGGCGCTGCGCGCCGAGGAGGAGCTCGGGCACACCGGCGACTACGAGGGCTGGGTGAAGTTCCTGTCCGGGGTCAAGACGAAGTACCCCCTGGGCTACGACGCCCCCGCCGACGGCGGCCTCGCCCCCCAGCACGTCATCCAGCGGCTGTCCGCGATCGCCGGCCCCGAGGCGATCTACGTCTCCGGTGTGGGCCAGCACCAGATGTGGGCCACCCACTTCGTGCAGTACGAGCACCCCAACACCTGGATCAACTCCGGCGGCCTGGGCACGATGGGCTTCGCAGTGCCCGGCGCCATGGGCGCCAAGGTCGGTCGCCCCGAGGCGACGGTCTGGGCCATCGACGGCGACGGCTGCTTCCAGATGACCAACCAGGAGCTGGCCACCTGCACGATCGAGGGCATCCCGATCAAGGTCGCCGTCATCAACAACGAGTCGCTCGGCATGGTGCGTCAGTGGCAGACCCTGTTCTACGAGGGTCGCTACTCCAACACCGACCTGCAGTCCAAGCGGGTCCCCGACTTCGTCAAGCTGGCCGAGGCCTACGGCGCCGTGGGCCTGTCCTGCGACAGCCCGGCCGACGTGGACGCCACCATCACCAAGGCGATGGAGATCAACGACGTCCCGGTCGTGGTGGACTTCCGCGTCGAGCGCGACGCGATGGTCTGGCCGATGGTGGCCGCGGGCACGTCCAACGACGACATCAAGTACGCCCGCGACCTGGCTCCCGAGTTCGAGGAGAACGACCTCTGATGACGACGCACACGCTCTCGGTGCTGGTCGAGAACAAGCCGGGCGTCCTGGCCCGCGTGGCCGCGCTCTTCAGCCGCCGCGGGTTCAACATCGACTCCCTCGCCGTGGGCCCGACCGAGCACGCCGACATCTCCCGGATGACCATCGTGGTCAGCGTCGAGGGCCTGCCGCTGGAGCAGGTCACCAAGCAGCTCAACAAGCTGATCGAGGTGATCAAGATCGTCGAACTCGACTACCGCGAGTCGGTCACCCGCGAGCTGCTCCTGGTCAAGGTCCGCACCGACAACGAGACCCGCGGGCAGGTCGTGGACGCCGTCCAGCTGTTCCGCGCCAAGGTCGTCGACGTGGCCCCCGACTCGGTCACGATCGAGGCGACCGGCAACAGCGACAAGCTCAAGGACCTGCTGGCCGTGCTCGAGCCCTTCGGGATCCGCGAGCTCGTCCAGTCCGGCATGGTCGGCATCGGTCGGGGCAGCCGCTCCATCACCGAGCGCAGCCTCCGCCCGGTCTCGGTCGCCGTCGCCCCGGCGTACGTCATCCCGGGCTGAGGCACCCACCCCCCGCTTGTAGATCGGGGTTGGAGACGCTCCACCAGGCTCCTGCCGGGTCGGAAACGTCCACCACCCTCGCCAAGACCACCACCCCCGCAGTGACACCAACCGAAGAAGGAGCCCACCGAAGTGGCTGACATGTTCTACGACGACGACGCCGACCTGTCCCTGATCCAGGGCAAGAACGTGGCCGTGATCGGCTACGGCTCGCAGGGCCACGCCCACGCGCTGTCCCTGCGCGACTCGGGCGTCGACGTCCGCGTCGGCCTGCAGCCCGGGTCCAAGAGCCGTGACAAGGCCGAGGCCGAGGGCCTGCGCGTCCTGACCCCGGCGGAGGCGGCCGAGGAGGCCGACGTCATCGTGATCCTGGCGCCCGACCAGCACCAGCGCAAGCTGTACGCCGAGGAGATCGAGCCCGCGCTCACCCCCGGCGACACCCTGGTCTTCGGCCACGGCTTCAACATCCGCTTCGGCTACATCACCCCGCCCGAGGGCGTCGACGTGTTCATGGTCGCCCCCAAGGGCCCCGGCCACCTCGTGCGTCGCGAGTACGTCGACGGCCGCGGCGTGCCCGTGCTCGTCGCGGTGGAGAAGGACGCCTCGGGCACGACCTGGGACCTCGCGCTGTCCTACGCCAAGGCGATCGGCGGCCTGCGCGCCGGCGGCATCAAGACCACCTTCACCGAGGAGACCGAGACCGACCTGTTCGGTGAGCAGGCCGTCCTGTGCGGTGGCGCCAGCCAGCTGGTGCAGTACGGCTTCGAGGTCCTCACCGAGGCCGGCTACCAGCCCGAGGTCGCCTACTTCGAGTGCCTCCACGAGCTCAAGCTGATCGTCGACCTGATGTACGAGGGTGGCATCGCCAAGCAGCGCTGGTCGGTCTCCGACACCGCCGAGTTCGGCGACTACGTCTCCGGCCCCCGGGTGATCACCCCCGAGGTGAAGAAGAACATGGAGGGCGTCCTCGAGGACATCAAGAACGGTGCCTTCGCCGAGCGCTTCATCACCGACATGGACAACGGGAGCCCGGAGTTCACCGAGTTCCGCAAGAAGGGCGAGGCCCACCCGATCGAGTCGACCGGCCGCGAGCTGCGCAAGCTGATGGCCTGGGTCAAGAGCCACGACTCCGACTACGTCGAGGGCACCTCGGCCCGCTGAGCCAGGATCCTGCGGTCATGAACCCGAACCGCCTCTCTGCACACGATGCGTCGTGCGCAGAGAGGCGGTTTCGCGTGTGGGGTCCGTGCGAGGCGTCGGCCCCGGGGAGTACGCCGTGAGCGCCCGGCCGGTCTTCGTGCTCCACGAGCACCGGGTACCGCGCCTGCACTGGGACCTGCGCCTGGAGGAGGAGGGCGTGCTGCGCTCGTGGGCGGTGCCGAAGGGGCTGCCGACCGGCTCTCGCCAGGACCGGCTCGCGATCGCCGTGCCCGACCACGACCTGGACCACGCGGCGTACACCGACGCGGACAAGGACGTCGCCGACACCGGGTGGTGGGAGCTGGAGGACCGCACCGAGCGCCGGTTCGTGTTCGTGCTGCACGGGCGCGAGGGGAGTCGGCGCTACGCCCTGATCGACACCGGCTCCGACTGGCTGGTGCACCTGACCCGCGACCAGCCCGGAACAGATCGGCCGTCGTCGCCGTTGTGAGGTCCATGCGCATCGAGATCTGGTCCGACGTCGTCTGCCCCTGGTGCTTCATCGGCAAGCGCCGCCTGGAGACCGCCCTCGCGGGCTTCGAGCACCGCGACGAGGTCGAGATCGTGTGGCGCTCCTTCCAGCTCGACCCGTCGGCCCCGCTCGTCCCGACGCAGACCGTCGCCGAGAGCCTCGGCCAGAAGTACGGCGGGGGCTCCGCCGCCGGTCAGCAGATGGTCGACCAGGTCGAGGCCGTGGCCGCCGAGGAGGGGCTGCTGTTCCGTCTCGGCGAGGCCCAGCGGGTCAACACCGTCGACGCCCACCGGCTGCTGCACCTCGCCCTGGCCCAGGGCGGTCCGGCGCTGCAGTCGGCGCTGAAGGAGGAGCTGCTCTCGGCGTACTTCCTGCGGGCGGAGAACGTCGCCGACCACGACCTGCTGCGCCGCACGGCCGAGAAGGTCGGACTCGCGGTCAACCGCGTCGAGGAGGTCCTCGCCGGGCAGCAGTACGCCGCCGAGGTCGAGGCCGACATCCGCGAGGCAGCCTCGCTGGGCGCCACCGGCGTGCCGTTCTTCGTCGTCGACCGCAAGCTCGGCGTCTCCGGCGCGCAGCCGGCCGACACGTTCCGCGACGTGCTCCAGCGCGCGTGGGACGAGTCGCACCCGCGCCTCGACGTCGTCGGCGGCGACGAGGTCTGCGGGCCCGACGGCTGCGCCATCTGAGCCGTCTCAGAGGACCTCGGCGAGCGCCTCTCGGTAGGCCGCGACGTCGGCCGGCCGGTCGCTGAGCACCCGGAAGAGCGCGGCCCGCAGCATCGTCGCACGCCCCGCCCCGACGGCGTACGACGTCATCCGGGTGGGGTCGGCGCCCAGGTGCACGACCGCGTCGAGCACCGCGACGGCCTCGGCCCAGGCGGGAGCGCGCCAGGCGGGGGAGACGTCGATGACCACGGGCGTGCCGTCGGCGTCGAGCAGCACGTTGCCGGCCAGGTCGGCGTGCACCAGCTGGGCGCGACCGTCCTCGCCCGCGCCTTCCAACGCCGTCCCCAGCTCCCGGGCCAGCCCGAGCGCCTCCTCGGGCAGCTCGGCCTCCGCGAGGGGCCGCTCGCCGAAGGCCGTCCGCTCCGCCCGCGCCCACCGGTCCGTCCGGTCCTGGAGACCGGCCGGCCGCTCGTGGAACGCGACCGCGAACCGGGCGTGCAGCAGCCGCCCGGCGGCCAGCACCACGTCGAGGTCGCGGCAGGCCCGGGTGCCGGGCTCGTAGCGGCTCGCCGCCCAGCCCTCGACGGTCCAGCTGCCGTCGCGCGCGGGGACCGGCATCGCGATCCGCACGTCGCCCGCGCCGCGGCGCGGGCTCTGGTCGAGCCCCACCGCGAGCCGGGCCAGCGCCGGCTGGAGCCAGGTCAGCACGTCGGGGTCGCGGTCGGGGGAGAGCACCAGGTCGCCGGCCCGCACGCTCCCGCCCTGCCCCCCGGGCAGCGGCTCGACGGCGTCGGGCACGGCGAACAGGTCGAGCACGTGCGGTGAGGGGGTCACGGCGCCACCCTGGCAGAGCCGGGGCCCCCGGTGGGGCGCGGGCCGGCGGGAGGCGACTGTTCCCCGGCTAGCCGGGGAACAGTCGCCTTCTCGGCCGAACGTTCACCCGACAAGGTCACCTTTCCCCCGACAACCTCCCGGCGTTTCCGGGGCCAGGGGCGCGCCGGAGGCATCGGTTAGGGTGATCCGCGCACAGCGTCGTGCGACCTCCCGGCACCACTCACCGTCCACCGGACCGTCAGGAACGTCGTGACCGACCCCACCGCCCGGCCTGTCGTCCTGATCGCCGAGCCGCTCAGCCCCGCGACCGTGGACGCCCTCGGTCCCGGCTTCGACGTACGCCGGGTGGACGGCACCGACCGCCCCGCGCTGCTGGCCGCGGTCGGCGAGGCGCAGGCGCTGCTGGTGCGCTCGGGGACCAGGGTCGACGAGGAGGTGCTCCTCGCGGGGTCGCGGCTGCGCGTCGTGGCGCGGGCGGGAGTCGGCCTGGACAACGTCGACGTGCGGTCCGCGACCCACCACGGCGTGATGGTCGTCAACGCCCCGGGCGCCAACGTCGTCAGCGCCGCCGAGCTGGCCGTCGGGCTGCTCCTGGCCGCCGCCCGCCACCTCGGGCCCGCCTCCGCGGCGCTGGCGCGCGGGGAGTGGCGGCGCGAGGGGTTCACCGGCACGGAGCTGCACGGCAAGACCCTCGGCATCGCCGGGCTGGGCCGCGTCGGGGTCCTGGTGGCGCAGCGGATGGCGGCCTTCGGGATGCAGGTGATCGCCCACGACCCGTACGTCCAGCCCGGCCGCGGCGCCCAGATGGGGGTCCGCATGGTCGGCCTGGCCGAGCTGATGGCCGAGTCCGACGTCGTCAGCGTGCACCTGCCCCGCACCGCCGAGACGCTCGGCCTGATCGGCGCCGAGCAGCTGGCGCTCTCGCGACCCGGGCTGATCCTGGTCAACGCCGCCCGCGGCGGCATCGTCGACGAGACCGCCCTGCACGACGCGCTGGTGTCGGGGCACGTGGCCGCGGCCGCGCTCGACGTGTTCGCCGTCGAGCCGAGCACGGACTCCCCGTTGCTGGCGCTGCCGACCGTGGTGGCGACCCCCCACCTGGGGGCCGCGACCCACGAGGCCCAGGAGAAGGCCGGCCTCGCGGTCGCCCGCTCGGTGCGGCTGGCGCTGGCCGGCGAGCTGGTGCCCGACGCGGTCAACGTCCAGGGCGGCGTCATCGCGGAGGTGGTGCGGCCCGGCATCCCGCTGGCCGAGAAGCTGGGCCGGATCTTCACCGCCCTGGCCGGCGGCGTCGCGCTCCAGGTCGACGTCGAGGTGCGCGGCGAGATCACCGACCACGACGTCAAGGTCCTCCAGCTCGCGGCCCTCAAGGGGCTGTTCACCGACGTGGTGGAGTCGACGGTGAGCTACGTCAACGCCCCCCTGCTCGCGGCCGAGCGTGGCACCGAGGTGCGGCTGCTCACCGACCCCGAGAGCCCCGACCACCGCAACCTGATCACCCTGCGCGGCACGCTGTCCGACGGGGTCCAGGTGTCGGTGTCCGGGACCCTGGTGGGGATCGCCCAGCGCGAGCGGCTCGTCGAGGTCGACGGCTTCGAGGTCGACCTCGAGCCCACCGACCACCTGGCCTTCCTGCGCTACCCCGACCGCCCCGGGATGATCGGGATCCTCGGCGGCATCCTGGGCCGGGTCGGGGTGAACATCGCCGGCATGCAGGTCTCCCGCAACGCCCGCGGCGGGGAGGCCCTGGTCGCCCTCTCGGTGGACTCCGCCGTCACCCCCGCGACGCTCGAGGAGATCCGCACGACCATGGGCGCCACCAGCGTCCGGGCCGTCGACCTCTCCTGAGACCTGCGCCCGTCCCGGGAACTGCATGTTCGTGCACGGCGTGAACTGACGGCTGTCGCTCCCGGGCGCGGGAGGTCAGGCTCGGCCTCCCGGAGCGCAGGTGAACCCCGCGCTCCGGTCGTCGGGCCGGAGATCCTGGCCCGGCGGCGCAGAGAAAGGCACGTGCGTGAAGCAAGCACCTCTCGGGACCGTCAGGCGACGCACCCGGCTCCTCCGCAGCACCTCCGTCCTCGCCGTGGGCGCCCTCGCGCTGACCCCGCTCGCGGTCGGCCAGTCCGCCCAGGCGGCCCGGCCCACCACCGCCCGTCCCGGCGTCGTCGGCACCGCGCCCCACGGCGGCGGGCGACCCGACCCGACGTACACCCCGGCGAAGCGGCGCTCCGACCTCGCCGCCGCCGACCGCGACCGGGCCGGCACCGCGAAGCGCCTGCGGTTGGGCTCGGCCGAGCGCCTCGTCGCCCGGGACGCGCTGCGCGACGTCGACGGCACCGAGCACGTCCGCTACCAGCGCACCTACGACGGGCTCCCGGTGATCGGCGGCGACCTCGTCGTCAGCAGCACCCCGACGGGCAAGACCCAGGTCGTGCGCGCCCAGCAGGCCCCGATCACCGTCCCCACGACGAACGCCTCCGTCGCCGGCGGCACCGCGAGGTCCGACGCCGCCCGCCGCAGCGACCTGCGCGCCGGCGCCGCCGCCCCCGTCAAGGTGGTGTACGCCGTGCAGCACCGGCCCGTCCTCGCCTGGCAGTCAGAAGTCGTCGGCACCGCGAAGGACGGCACCCCCGTGCGCGACCTCGTCTACACCGACGCGCGCACCGGCGACCAGCTCGGCCGCCTGCCGCAGGTGATGGACGCCAGCGGCACCGGCCAGTCGCTCTACAGCGGCAGCGTCCCCCTCCAGACCGTGCTCAGCGGCTCGACCTACCAGCTCACCGACTCCACCCGCGGCGGCCACTCGACGTACGACGCGGGCAACACCACGAGCACCGCCAAGGGCACGCTGTTCACCGACGCCGACAACGCGTGGGGGACCGGCACGACCAGCAGCCGGCAGAGCGCGGCCGTCGACGCGGCGTACGGCGCGGCCGAGACGTGGGACATGTACAAGGCGCACTTCGGGCGCACCGGCATCCGCAACGACGGGGTGGCGGCGTACTCCCGGGTGCACTACGGCACCAGCTACGAGAACGCCTTCTGGGACGACTCGTGCTTCTGCATGACCTACGGCGACGGCGGCTCCACGTTCAACCCGCTGACCTCGCTCGACGTCGCGGGGCACGAGATGTCGCACGGCGTCACCGCGGCCACCGACGGTCTCGTCTACACCGGCGACGCGGGCGGGCTCAACGAGTCCACCTCCGACGTCTTCGGCACGATGGTGGAGTTCGAGGCGAACAGCGCCAGCGACCCGGGTGACTACTACATCGGCGAGAAGATCGCCAAGGACGGCACCTACCTGCGGCGGATGGACGACCCGTCGCTCGACGGCGGCTCGAAGAACTGCTGGACCTCCTCGGTCGGCAGCCTGGACCCGCACTACTCCTCGGGCGTGGGCAACCACCTGTTCTACCTGCTCGCCGAGGGCACCGGCACCAAGACCATCGGCGGCCGCACCCACGGCGCGACCACCTGCAACGGCACCACGCTGACCGGCATCGGCCGGGACACCGCCGCGGCGATCTGGTACCGCGCGATGACGACCTACTGGACCTCGACCACCACCTACCCCCAGGCCGCCAACGGCCAGGTCAAGGCGGCCAAGGACCTGTACGGCGCCACCTCGAGCCAGTGCACCGCCACGGTCGCGGCCTGGAAGGGCGTCGCGGTCACCCCGACCGAGACCTGCGGCACCACGACCCCGCCGCCCACCAGCGGCAACCTGGTCCTCAACCCCGGCTTCGAGTCCGGCGCCACCGGGTGGACCCAGACCAGCGGCGTGATCACCAACGCCACCGGGGCCACCCCGCACGCCGGGTCCTACTACGCCTGGCTCGACGGCTACGGCGCCGCGCACACCGACTCGGTCGCCCAGAGCGTGACGATCCCGGCCGCCTCGACCGCGACGCTCGGCTTCTACCTCCGGATCGCCAGCGACGAGACGACCACCAGCACGGCGTACGACACGCTGAAGGTGCAGGTCACCCCCAGCGGCGGCGCGACGACCACGCTGGCGACGTACTCCAACCTCAACAAGGGGACGGGCTACGTGGCGCGGTCGGTCAACCTCTCGGCGTACGCCGGCAAGACGGTGACCGTGAAGTTCCTGGGCGTCGAGGACTCCTCCGCGGCGACCAGCTTCCTGCTCGACGACGTGTCGGTGACCACCGGCTGACCCGTGCTCGCGGTTCCTCCCGGTGGAACCGCGAGCCGCACCAGCCCGAGCCCCGGCGGAGTCTGCCCCGCCGGGGCTCGGCCACGCCCCGGGGCCGGTCGCCCGTCCCGGTCGCCCGTCCGGTCGCCCGGTCCGGTCGGCGGCCTCAGGCGACCAGGCCGGGCGTGGCCCGGGGGCGGGTGGCGCGACGACCGGTGAGGCCCGGCTGCGCGAGCGTCTCCTGCCAGGCGACGCCGAGGCGGGCGATCGAGGCGGTGACGACGTGGGCGGGCTGGGTGTAGGGCAGGCGCACGAACCGGTCGAGGCCGCCCTCGGGGGCGAAGCTGGGCCCCGACGCGAGCAGGACGTCGTGCCGCTCGGCGTGCGGCACGAGGTCGGAGGACAGCGGGCGGGGCAGCTCGCACCACAGGTTGAGCCCGCCGCCGGGACGCGTGGGCCGCCAGTCGGGGAGGTGCTCGGCGATCGCGGTCAGCGCCGCGTCCCGGGAGGTGCGCAGCTGCTCGCGCCGGTGGGCCAGCAGGTCCTCGCCGTCGCGCAGGAGGTCCGCGGCCACGAGCTGCTCGAGCAGCGCGGCGCCCAGGTCCAGGCTGAGCCGGGCCCGGAAGACCCGGTCGACGAGGCGGTGCGGCAGCCGCAGCCACCCGATCCGCAGGCCTCCCCAGAACGGCTTGCTCATGCTGCCCACGCTCACCGCGCCCTCGGCGTACGACGCGAACGGGGCCGGCACCGTCTGTCCGTCCAGGGGCAGCAGCACCATCGACTCGTCCACGATCGCGGTCGTCCCGGTGCGCGCGAGCGTCGCGGCGACGGCGGCGCGCCCCTCGGCGAGCAGCAGCGAGCCGGTCGGGTTGTGGAAGTCCGGGATCAGGTACGCCGCCCGCGGGGCGACCTGGCGCAGCGTGGTCGTCATCGGCTCGGTGTCGGTCTCGTCGCGCGGCACGTCGACGCCCACGACGCGAGCGCCGCTGGCCACCAGCGTGGCGATCGCGTTGGGGTAGGTCGGGCTCTCGGTCACCGCGCGGTCGCCGGTGCTCAGCAGGGCGCGGGCCGTGATCGCCACGCCGGCCTGCGCGCCGGGCACGATCAGCACCTGGTCGGGCGAGGTGGGCAGCCCCCGGGCGTCGTACGCCGCCGCGACCGCCTCGCGCAGCACCGGCAGCCCCGAGGGGTAGTAGCCCGTCCCGCCGAGGTACGCCGGCAGCTCGGCCACCGCCCGCTCGTAGGCCGCGAGCACGCCGGGCCCCGGGAGGGGGGCGGCGCAGGTCAGGTCCACCTTGTCCTGGGGCAGGTCGCCGGGCGGCAGCAGGTGGTCGCCCCGGTGGCCGCGGCTGGCCGGGAGGCTGGCCACGCTGCCGGAGCCCTGGCGCGAGGTGAGGAAGCCGTGGTCGCGCAGCTCGGCGTACGCCCGGGCGACCGTGGTCCGGCTGACCTCCAGCGCCTCGGTGAGGTCGCGCTCGCTGGGCAGCCGCGCCCCGACCGGCACCCGCCCGTCGGCGATCAGCACGCGCAGCCCCTCGGCGAGACCGCGGTAGGCGGGGGAGCGGTCGAACTCGCCGAGCAGGGTGGCGACCCGGGAGGCGGGCAGGACGCGGGACATGCAGGCCAGTCAAGCACGATTGGCCATGTCGAAGAAGGCCACTTCCTGGTGGACTGGTCGCATGGCCGCCGACGTCACCCTCCACCCCGACACCACCCGCGCCCTCGCCGTGACCCCGGTCGGGCGCCGGGCCCGCACCCTGGCCCCCCTCGGGCCGGTCGCCCAGCTGCGCGCGGGGCGCCTCCCGCGCCGGCTCGCCCAGCTCGCGGTCGGCCTGGTGCTGTACGGCGTGACGCTCGCGATGATCATCCGCAGCACCCTGGGCAACGCCTCGTGGGACGTGCTGCACCAGGGGATGGCGCAGCGTCTGCCGATCTCCATCGGGACGGCCGTGATCGTGATGAGCCTGCTCGTGCTGCTGCTCTGGATCCCGCTGCGCGAGCGGCCCGGACTCGGCACGATCGCCAACTCCTTCGTGGTCGGCCTCGTCGCCGACGCGGTGCTGCGGGTGCTCACCACCCCCGACGCGATCGGGCTGCGGGTCGCGCTGCTGGTCGGCGGCGTGCTGCTCAACGCGCTCGCGACGGCGCTCTACATCGGCTCGCAGCTCGGCCCCGGTCCGCGCGACGGGCTGATGACCGGCCTGCACCGGCGCACGGGCCTGCCGGTCGGGGTCGTCCGCACCGGGATCGAGGTGACCGTGGTCGCGCTCGGCTGGCTGCTCGGCGGCGTGGTCGGGATCGGCACGGTGCTCTACACCCTGGCCATCGGCCCGCTCGTGCAGCTGCTGCTCCCGCTCTTCGTCGTGGAGCTCCCCGAGCGCTG
This sequence comes from Nocardioides korecus, assembly GCF_054778395.1. Lineage (NCBI taxonomy): Bacteria > Bacillati > Actinomycetota > Actinomycetes > Propionibacteriales > Nocardioidaceae > Nocardioides > Nocardioides korecus. The sequence continues at coordinate 313,256 of NZ_BAAGZO010000006.1, forward strand.
AGCCCCCGCTCGGCGCCCCCGGGCGGGCACGGATCCCCCGCTCGGCGCCCCCGGGCGGGCGCGGATCCCCCGCTCGGCGCCCCCGGGCGGGCACGGATCCCCCGCTCGGCGCCCTCGGGCGTGCCTGGATGCCCCACTCGGCGGGGTGGGGAGGGTCAGCGGCGGGTGGCGATGATGGCGGAGGCGTCGCCGGCGACCATCACCTCGACCGCGGTGAAGCGCTCGTCGGTGAGCCAGCCCTCGCGGAAGGTGTCGACGCGGCCGTAGCTGATCGGCGGCCACAGCTCGCAGGGCGTGAAGTCGTCGAGGACCACGATGCCGCCGGGCTCGACCAGGTCGGCCACGGCCTCGGGGGAGGCGTCCTCGGGGACCGAGGGGTCCAGGAACAGCAGCGAGTAGGGGCCCTTGTCACGCAGCGTCGACCAGTCGGCGGCCAGCACGTCGACCTGCGGGTCGTCGACGAAGATCTCGGCCGCGGCGCGCGCGAGCTTCGGGTCCAGCTCGGCGGACAGGATCGTCGTCCCGGGCCGTACGCCGGAGCGCAGCCAGGCCGTGCCCACACCGCACCCGGTCCCGAACTCGGCCATCACGCCGCCGCGGGTGGCCGCGAGGGCGGCCAGCAGGCGGCCGGTCTCGTTGCGGCAGAACGACACGTAACCCGCACGTCGGGAGACGTCGAACGCCCGCGCGACGACGGCCGGGAGCTCGGGCGGGGCACTCATGGGGCCAGTGTGACGGACCCGGTGCGCGGGAACCGCCCACACGAGGCCGTCCCGCATCCTGAGACGAATCGACCGATGCGCGGACAGCGCCCGGGGGAGGGGTCCATCCTGGTGGGGCTATGCGGAACGTCGTACTTATTCGATGCCGTGGCGAGGCCTGTATCTAGATAGGCCACCTCGCCGCGGAGTTCGGCGTACCCCGCCGACAGGCCTGTCGACGACTCCGCGAGCGAGACCAGAGAAGTTCCCACCCCCGACTTCTCGTGAACCAGATCCGACTCTCGAGACCCGTGGCCGTGCCGCTGCGTTCGTCTCCCCGCGGAGTCCTCGCGCCCGACCGTCGCACCCCCCACCAGCCGGGGTCCGGTCGCCGAGACCTCCCCCTCCCGCACGCCTTCCCACCTCCCAGGAGCACCCATGTTCGAGCACCTCCCCGAGTGGGGTCCGGCCAAGCACCGGTCCGACCACCCCAGCAGCAACCCGACCCACGCCGCCGGCCTCCAGGCCTCGCTTGACCAGCGAGACGGTGCAGGGATGCGTCCCGACGACAACTAGCCTCCTCCGCATGGCAGACACCGCACCGCACCGCCCGCACGAGGGCCCCGTCCGACTCGCCGTCATCCCCGGTGACGGCATCGGGCCCGAGGTCACCGCCGAGGCCCTCAAGGTCCTCGAGCAGGCCGTCGCGAGCGGCCCGGCCGCCGTCACGATCGAGCCCACCCGCTACGACCTCGGCGCCGAGCGCTACCTCGCGACCGGTGAGGTGCTGCCGGACTCGGTGCTGGAGGAGGTCCGTAAGCACGACGCGATCCTCCTCGGTGCGGTCGGCGGCAAGCCGGGCGACCCGAACCTGCCGCCCGGCATCCTCGAGCGGGGTCTGCTGCTCAAGCTGCGCTTCGAGCTCGACCACTACGTCAACCTGCGGCCCAGCCGCATCTACCCCGGCGCCACCTCACCCCTGGCGGCGCCGGGGGACGTGGACTTCGTGGTCGTGCGCGAGGGTACCGAGGGTCCCTACACCGGCAACGGCGGCGCCCTGCGGGTCGGCACCCCGGCCGAGATCGCGACCGAGGTCTCGGTCAACACCGCCTTCGGCGTGGAGCGCGTCGTGCGCGACGCCTTCCGCCGGGCCCAGAAGCGCAGCGGGAAGCTGACGCTGGTCCACAAGACCAACGTGCTCGTCAACGCCGGTGCCGTGTGGTGGCGCCTGGTGCAGGAGGTCGGCACCGAGTTCCCCGACGTCACCGTGGACTACATGCACGTCGACGCCGCGATGATCTTCATGGTCACCGACCCCGCCCGGTTCGACGTGATCGTCACCGACAACCTCTTCGGCGACATCGTCACCGACCTGGCCGCGGCCATCACGGGCGGCATCGGCCTGGCCGCGAGCGGCAACGTCAACCCCGACCGCACCTCGCCCTCGATGTTCGAGCCGGTGCACGGCTCGGCGCCCGACATCGCCGGCCAGGGCAAGGCCGACCCGACCGCGGCGATCCTCTCGGTCGTGCTGATGCTCGAGCACCTCGGGCTCGACGAGGCCGCGACCCGGGTCGAGACCGCCGTCGTCGAGGACCTGGCCGCCCGCGTCGACGGCGCCCGCGGATCCACCTCGGAGATCGGCGACTCGATCGCCGCCCGCCTCGCCGGCTGACCCCGCACCGGGGCGGCCGTGACCCCCTCCTCGAGAGATAACGTGCCCCCCATGACGCTCGACATCACCACCACGCCCTCGGACCACCCGCGCAGCGACGCCGAGGTGGCCGAGATCCTGGCCAACCCCGGCTTCGGCAGCTTCTTCACCGACCACATGTTCACGGTCGAGTGGACGCCGGAGCAGGGGTGGCACGACGCCCGCATCACGGCGTACGGCCCGTTGAGCATGGACCCGGCCGCCGCGGTCCTGCACTACGCCCAGGAGACCTTCGAGGGCATGAAGGCCTACCGCCACGACGACGGGTCGGTGTGGACCTTCCGCCCCGAGGAGAACGCCAAGCGGATGGCGCGCTCCTCGGGCCGCCTGGCGCTGCCGGTGCTCGAGCCCGAGGACTTCGTGCAGGCCGTCGACGCCCTGGTCGAGGTCGACCAGCGGTGGGTGCCGACCAACGAGGCCGGTGCGGGTGAGAAGAGCCTCTACCTGCGTCCGTTCATGATCGCCACCGAGGCGTTCCTCGGCGTCCGCCCGGCCCAGCACGTCACCTTCATGGTGATCGCCAGCCCCGCCGGCGCGTACTTCAAGGGCGGCGTGAAGCCGCTGACGCTGTGGCTGACCGAGGAGTACACCCGCGCGGGCCGCGGCGGCATGGGCGCGGCCAAGACCGGCGGCAACTACGCCAGCTCGCTGGTGGCCCAGCAGGAGGCCAGCGCCCACGGCTGCGACCAGGTCGTCTTCCTCGACGTCGCCGAGGGCAGGTACGTCGAGGAGCTCGGCGGCATGAACATGTACTTCGTCCACCGCGACGGCCACGTCGTCACCCCCGAGACCGGCACCATCCTCGAGGGCATCACCCGCTCGGCGATCATCGAGCTGGCCCAGAAGAAGGGCCACCGGGTCGAGGAGCGCAAGTTCGACATCGACGAGTGGCGCCAGGGCGTCGCGAACGGCGACATCACCGAGATCTTCGCCTGCGGCACCGCCGCCGTGGTCACCCCCGTCGGCACGCTGCGCTGGAACGGCGGCGAGGTCAGCGGCGCGGCCACCGACGAGGCCGGCCCGCTCACCCTGGAGATCCGCCAGGACCTGGTGGACCTCCAGTTCGGGCGCGCCGAGGACTCCTTCGGGTGGATGCACCGGGTCGTCTGAGCGGTTTCTGTACCGTGGTGCGGTGACCAGCCGACCCCACCAGCCGCCCGAGAGCTGGGTCGGTCCCTACCGGCTGCTGTCCCCGATCGGGGAGGGCGGCATGGGGGTCGTGCACCTCGCGCAGGCCCCCGACGGCGCCCGGGTGGCGCTGAAGGTGCTGCGTCCGCACGTCGTGGGCGACGTCGAGGCCCGCGAGCGGCTGGCCCAGGAGGTCGCCTCGCTGCGACGCATCCACAGCCCCCGGATCGCGGAGATCCTCGACGCCGACCCGCACGGTCCGCTGCCGTACGTCGTCACCCGCTACGTGCCCGGGCTCTCGCTCTACCACCACGTCAAGGAGGAGGGCGTCGTCGAGGGGCCCGCGCTGGTGCACTTCGCGCGGGTGCTCGCCGAGGGCCTCCAGGCGGTCCACGCCGCCGGGGTGCTGCACCGCGACGTCAAGCCCACCAACGTGCTGATGGAGGGCCGCTGGCCGGTCCTGATCGACTTCGGGCTGGCCCGGGTCGCCGAGGACCCCCGCCTGACCCAGACCGGCTTCCTGCTCGGCACCCCGGGCTACCTGGCCCCCGAGATCCTGTACGGCGACGACGCGACGCCCGCCTCCGACGTCCACTCCTGGGCGGCGACCGTCACCTACGCCGCCAACGGCCGCTCGCCCTACGGCACCGGGCCCACGATGGCCGTCCTCGACCGCGTGCGCCGCGGGGAGCACGACCTCGGTGCCGTCACGACCGCCCTGCGGCCGCTGCTCGAGCGCTCGCTGGACCCCGAGCCGAGCCGGCGTCCGGGCCTGGCCGAGATCGTGCCGGAGCTGCGCCGTCTGGAGGGCGCCGACGCCGCCGTGGCCGCCGCGCCGCCGGTGGCCGCGCCGGTCCCCTGGACGATGCCGTTCTCGCCTCAGCGGCGCGACGCCGGCGGCCCCCGTCGGGAGGGGGCCACCCAGGGCGTCGGCCCCGCCGAGGAGACCCGCGGCGGCTCGGACCACGCCACCCTGGTGACGCCCCTGGTCGCGGCCGCGGCGTCCGTCGCGCCCGTCGACGACCTCGACCAGCGCGGGGTCCGCGCCCACCGGGTGGACCCCTACGAGCAGCCCGACCCGCCGACCACGGTCCTGCCGGCGGTGCCCGACGCCCCGGTGGGCGCGGGCGCCGGTCGGGTCGGGCCCGGCTGGCCCGCGCCGACCCGCCACGACCCGGCGGGTCCGGGCCCCGCGCCCTGGGCGTCGGCTCCCTGGGCACCGGCCGACCCCGGTAGCCGCCTCCAGCAGCGGCTCCAGCTCCTGGGGCTGGGGGCCCTCGCGGGCGCGACCGTGGCCTACGCGCCGTACCTCGGACTGGGGCTGGTGGCCCTGGTCGTGCTCGGTCTGCGCACGGTCTCGGTGGCCCGCCAGCGGCACGGCCGACGCCGGACGCTGCGCGGCCGCGCCCGGTGGTACGACGTCCCCGTCACCACCCTGGGCACCCCCGGCTACGTCGCCGTGGCGGCCGTCGGCACCGTCGGCCTGGTCGCGCTGGCCGCGCTGGTGGGCCTGGCGATGTTCTCGGTCGGCTACCTGGCCGGGCAGCCGGCGGCGGTCGGGCTGACCCTGGCCGGCCTCGGCGTCGCGCCGATGCTCTGGTGGGGGCCCGGGTCGGACCGGCTCTGCGAGACCGTGCGCCGGTTCACCACCGCCACCTCGCGCTCGGAGCGGTGGGGCTGGTTCGTCGCCGCCACCTCGACGGTGCTCGCCGCGGTGCTGCTCGCGCTGCTGTTCGGGTCCGGGCCCAACTGGGCCCCGGGTCTGCACGCTCCCTGGCGCTGACCGGACCCGCGTTCCGGACCGCGCGGGCCGTCCCGGGGTCGTATGTACTGCGTCTCGAAACCCCCGGAGCCGTTTTCAGCCGAACCGTCGCCCCTGGTCTAGTGCGCGATCGGCGACGAGTGGCCGACCCGGGCTGGATGTCCGAACATTCCGATGTGCCCACGATCCTCCGTTCTCGGATCTCCGACGAGACCTCCCTCCCCGTCGCGGCCCCTGCGCGGGTCCGCCGGATCGTCGTGGCACCCCTGGTGGTCGTGGTCCTCGCCCTCGCGGCCCTGGTGGCGATGCCCCCGGCCGACGCGTCGGCCGCGGCCGGCGTCCCGGCCGCCGCGGGCGGCCACGACCACCACGCCGGGGAGCGCCTGGACTTCCGGGGCGACACCGACGAGGTGACCGCGGCGGGCGCCCGCGGCGCGGTCCCCACCTGGCGCGGCCGGACCCTCACCTACTTCGAGTCCCTCCCGGTCAAGTGGTCCTGGAGCCTGGACGCCGCCGTCGCGAAGTGGAACGCCTCCGGCAGCCGGATCCGCCTGGTGCCCACCACGAAGCGCTCCCGGGCCCAGTTCACGATCGGCTACGGCGACACCGGCGGTGCCGCCGGGCTGGCCACGGTGGGTCGCACCCGCAACGCCTGGGTGCGGCTGAGCCCGGCGTACGACACGGTCGACGCCCTCGACCCGTGGTACCGCGTCGAGGTCCTCGGCGTCCTGGCCCACGAGATCGGCCACGTGCTGGGCTTCCAGCACACCACCACGAGCTGCGCCCTGATGTCGCCGGTGATGGACGTCGTCGGCTGCGGGATGTTCTCCCTCGACCAGCAGGGCTGGTACCGCTGCCGCACGATCGACGCCCCCCTGGCCACCCGCTTCGTCCAGCTGTACGGCGGCCGCGCACGCCTCGCCCCCAACTCGTCCTGCCTGATCGACGCGATGCCGTCGGCGCTGAAGCCGACCTACCGCCTGGAGGCCCGCCCCGCCGCGGCCACCGACCCGGCCGCCGACCCCGCGACGGGGACCACCGGCGTCGACATCGCGTGGACCCGCCCGGCCGTGGTGCCCGACGGCTCGCAGGTCGAGATCCGGCACTGGAGCGCCCCGGACTGCAGCCAGGTCCCGGCCGCCCCGTCCGTGGAGCGGGTCTCTCCCGACGCCCTCGGGTGGAGCGACGACGCCGCGAGCGACGCCCAGGACACCTGCTACCAGGCCGTGCTGGCCAACCGCTACGGGGTGTCGCGGACCGCGTCGCCGGTCCTGATGCGGCCGTTGGTCGCGGCCGCCATGCAGCAGGCCGCCGCCCCGGTGATCTCCTCGCCCGACCCGCAGCCGTCGTTCGGCGGCTGATCGTCCCACGCCCGGGCGCGGCCACGGGTGTCGGTCGCAGCGCGAAGAACTGCACGTTCGTGCAACGCACGACTCGCCGGCGGCGCGGTAGGTGACGACGACAACCACCGGCTGGTAGTCCAGGGGGTGGGGAACACCTCCCCCCACCTCGGAAGGACCCATCCATGTCCCGACTCGGACCTCGCACGCTGCTGGCCGGCCTCGGCGCCGTCGCCCTGTGCGTGCCCCTCGCTGCCGCCGGCACCGCCGCCGCCAGCCCCGGCCCGAACGGCCGTGGCGCCGTCGGCCACGTCCGCCCGCCCTGGGCGACCCCCTCGCGCGCGGTGGGGACGGTCGACCCGTCCACCCGCCTCAGCGTGCGCGTCAGCCTCGCCCCGCAGGACCCCGCCGCCGTCGAGGCCTTCGCCGCCTCGGTGTCGGACCCCGCCAGCCCCGACTACGGCCACTACCTGAGTCCCTCGGCGTACGCCGCGAGGTTCGGGCCCGACGCCTCCGCCGCCAGCCGCGTCACCGGGTTCCTCCAGGGCCAGGGCCTCGACGTCTCCGCGCCGGCCGCCGGTCGCCAGTGGGTGCAGGCCAGCGGCTCGGTGGCCCAGCTGAACCAGGCCTTCGGCACCACCTTGAAGAAGTACTCCTTCGACGGTCGCACCCTGCGCGCCCCGGCCGACGACGTCACCGTCCCCACCGCGGTCGCCTCCGACATCACCACCGTCACCGGCCTGACCACGCCCCAGCTGCGCGCGCCGCGGTCGCAGAAGATCGTCCCGGACACCTCGGCCCAGGGCACCTCGCGGGGCGATGCTCCCGGCGCCACCCGGCCGCCCGCCTCGGATTGCTCGAACTTCTGGGGCGAGCACCAGCAGACCGTGCCCGAGGTCGACGGGCAGACCCGCGTCAACACCTACGAGTGCGGGCTGACCCCGGCGCAGCTGCGCAACGTCTACGGCACCACGGGCGCCGTGCGCTCCGGGAACGACGGGCGCGGCCAGACCGTGGCCATCATCGACGCCTACGCCAACCCCACGATGGAGTCCGACGCCAACCGCTACTCCGCCTCGATGGGGGAGCCGGGGTTCACGTCGGGGCAGTACACCGAGACCGTCTTCCGGCCGTTCAGCCTCCAGGACGAGTGCGGTGGCGAGGACGGCTGGAACGGCGAGGAGGCCCTCGACGTCGAGGCCGTGCACGCGATGGCCCCGGGCGCGAACATCCACTACGTCGGCGCCCGGAACTGCGACACGGGCATCGACGAGGCGGTCAACGACGTGATCACCCACCACACCGCCGACATCGTCAGCAACTCCTACGGCTTCACCGGCGAGGCGGTCGACCCCTCCGAGATCGCCCTGGAGCACAACATGTTCCTGCAGGCCGTGTCCGAGGGCATCGGGTTCTACTTCTCCTCCGGGGACGACGGCGACAACGTCGCCCTCGACGGACTCACGCCGCAGCCCGACTACCCCGCCTCCGACCCGGCGGTGACCGCGGTCGGCGGCACCAGCGAGCTGATCGGTCGCAACGACCAGTCGGTCGGCACCCTCGGGTGGGAGACCTCCCTGGACCGGATCGACTACAGCGGACCGACGGCCGCCTACACCCTGCCCCTGCCGGGTGAGTTCATCGGCGGGGCCGGTGGCGGGCGCAGCACGATCTTCGCCCAGCCGTCCTACCAGCGCGGCACCGTCCCGGGCGCGCTGAGCAACGACCGGGGCCAGCAGGACCGGGTCTCACCCGACGTCGCCGCCGACGCCGACCCCTACACCGGGTTCTACGTCGGCTACACCGGCCAGGGCCCGGCGTACGCCGAGGGCTCGATCGGTGGCACCAGCCTGGCCTGCCCGCTCATCGCCGGCATCCAGGCCGTGGCCCAGCAGGGCCGGCGCACCCCGATCGGCTTCGCCAACCCGCTTCTCTACTCGCTGAAGAAGCAGGCCTTCAACGACGTCACGCCGCAGAAGCGTCCGCTGCACTTCGCCAGCGCGCTGGGCAACTACACCGGCACCTTCGAGACCGGTGACAGCCAGACCACCCGCCCGGGCTACGACGACATCACCGGACGGGGCACGCCCAACGGCGCCACGTTCCTCGCGGGGGAGCGCCGCTGACGCGCAGATGACCGCGTGCGGGACACCAGCACGCGCAACACCTGGGGCGGGACCGGTCGGGGGGCCGGTCCCGTCCCGCGTCCGTGGCGGTGACGGCCGGATGCCGGGACGGACGTACCGAGGGCTGGACAGACGTGGCAGACTCGGCCTCGTGCTGCACCGCGTCATCGTCATCGCCTAGCGCGACGGGCCCGCCCCAGATCCACCGGCCCGCCGCGCCGACCTCTCGTCCCCACGGGAGGTCTTTTTGCTGTCCGGGGCGCCACACCCCGCACCGAACCCGTACCGACCCCGTACCGACCCCGCGCCATCCTGCTCCCGACCCGCCGAGGACCCGCATGACCAGCGACCTGTTCCACGTCTACGACACGACGCTGCGCGACGGCGCCCAGCAGGAGGGGCTCAACCTCTCCGTGGCCGACAAGCTGGCCATCGCCCGCCACGTGGACGGCCTCGGCGTCGGCTTCATCGAGGGCGGGTGGCCCGGCGCCAACCCCAAGGACACCGCGTTCTTCGCCCGTGCCCGCGAGGAGCTGACCCTCCAGCACGCCCAGCTGGCCGCCTTCGGGGCGACCCGGCGCGCCGGGGTGGCCGCCGCCGACGACCCGCTGGTGGCGGCTCTGCGCGACTCCGGCGCGGGGGTGGTGACCCTCGTGGCGAAGTCCCACGACCGCCACGTCGAGCAGGCGCTGCGCACGACCCTGGTCGAGAACCTCGCCATGGTCCGCGACACCGTGGCGCACCTGCGCGCCGAGGGCCAGCGGGTCTTCCTCGACGCCGAGCACTTCTTCGACGGCTACCGCGACAACCGCGACTACGCGCTGGAGGTGCTGCGCACGGCGTTCGAGGCGGGCGCCGACGTGGCCGCCCTGTGCGACACCAACGGCGGCATGCTGCCCACGTGGGTCGGCGACGTCGTCGGCGACGTGGTGGCCAGCACCGGCGGCCGGGTAGGCATCCACTGCCACAACGACACCGGCTGCGCGGTCGCCAACACCCTGGCCGCGGTCGACTCCGGGGCCACCCACGTGCAGGGCACGCTCAACGGCTACGGCGAGCGCACCGGCAACGCCGACCTGGTCACCGTGGTGGCCAACCTCGAGCTCAAGGTCGGCCGCCCCGTCCTGCCGCCCGGCCTGCTCGGCGAGGCCACCCGCGTGGCCCACGCCGTCGCCGACGTCACCAACGTGCCGCCCGCCTCGCGCCAGCCCTACGTGGGCACCAGCGCCTTCGCCCACAAGGCCGGCCTGCACGCCAGCGCGATCAAGGTCGACCCGTTCCTCTACCAGCACATGGACCCCGCGGGCGTCGGCAACGACATGAGGCTGCTGGTCTCCGACATGGCCGGACGGGCCTCGATCGAGCTCAAGGGCCGCGAGCTCGGCTACGAGCTGGAGCCCGAGCTGGTCAAGCGCGTGACGGGCCGGGTCAAGGACCTGGAGGCCCGCGGCTACACCTTCGAGGCGGCCGACGCCTCCTTCGAGCTGCTGCTGGTCGAGGAGGTCGACGGTGTGCGGCCGTCGTACTTCGAGGTCGAGTCGTGGCGGGTGATCACCGAGACCCGTCCCGGCGACGAGGCGCTCTCGGAGGCGACGGTGAAGCTGCGCGCCGGGGGAGCGCGGCTGGTGATCACCGGCGAGGGCAACGGCCCCGTCAACGCCCTGGACCACGCCCTGCGGCAGGCGATCAGCCAGCTCTACCCCGAGATCGTGAAGTTCGAGCTGATCGACTACAAGGTGCGGATCCTGGACCAGGGGCACGGCACCGACGCGATCACCCGGGTCCTGATCGAGACCTCCGACGGCCAGAGCTCCTGGGTCACCGTCGGCGTGGGCCACAACGTCATCGAGGCCTCCTGGATGGCCCTGCTCGACAGCCTCACCTTCGGGTTGCGGCGCCACGACGCGTAGGGGCGCGGCGCGGGTACCGTCGCGCCCATGAGCCAGCTGCACGACCTGACCGCCCTGGAGCAGGGGGCCGCGATCCGGGCGGGGGAGACCTCGAGCGCGGAGCTGGTGGGCCACTACCTGGGGCGCATCGCCGAGCACGGGAGCGCCCTGGGCGCCTTCGTCACCGTGCGCGAGCTGCCCGGGGCGCCCGCCGCCGACGGCCCGCTCGCCGGCGTCCCGACGGCGGTCAAGGACCTGAACCTGACCGCCGGGGTGCCGACGTCCTTCGGGTCCGCGGCGTACGCCGGCTTCGTGCCCGAGGTCGACGACGAGGTCGTCCGCCGGATCGCGGCCGCGGGCATGCCGGTGCTGGGCAAGACCGCGACGCCGGAGTTCGGCTCGCCCTGCTACACCGAGCCCGAGGGCGCGGCGCCGGCCGTCACGCCGTGGGACACCACCCGGATGGCGGGCGGGTCCAGCGGCGGCGCGGGCGCGGCCGTGGCGGCCGGGCTGGTCCCCGTCGCGCAGGGCTCCGACGGCGGCGGCTCGATCCGGATCCCGGCCAGCTGCTGCGGCCTGGTCGGTCTCAAGCCCAGCCGCGGACGGATCTCGCCGGCGCCGATGTACGGCGACCCGGTCGGGCTCTCGACCAACGGCCCGCTGGCCCGCACGGTGCGTGACGCCGCGGCGTTCCTGGACGTGATGGCCGGGCGCGCGGCGGGCGACCCGTTCTGGGCGCCGGAGCCGACCGAGCCGTTCCTCGCCGCCTGCGACCGCGAGCCGGGCCGCCTGCGCGTGGCCCGGTTCGTCGACCCCGTGATCGCCGAGGCCGAGGTCGACCCCGAGTGCCGCGCCGCGTGGGAGGCCGCCAGCGCCCTGCTGGAGTCGCTGGGCCACGACGTCGAGGACGTGCCGGTCCCGCTGGCGCCGAGCGCGGTGGGCGTCTTCGAGACCTGCTGGGCCGTGCTGACCGCGCAGTCGGTGGTGACGCTGAGCGACGAGCAGCGCGCCGTGCTGCGCCCGCTCACGACCTGGCTGGCCGACCGGGCCTCCGGCGTGTCCGGGGCGGAGTTCGGGCTCGCCGTCGGGGCGCTGCGCCGGCTCGCGGCCGGGGCGCTGCAGCAGCTCGCGGCGTACGACGTGGTGCTGACGCCGACGCTGGCCACCCCGCCGCTGCCGGTGGGGGCGATCCGCGACGACGCCGACCCGAGCGCCGACTTCGAGGCCCAGAAGCGGTTCACGCCGTACACCTCGCTGTGGAACCTCACCGGCAGCCCGGCCGTCTCGCTGCCGACCCACTGGACCCCCGAGGGACTGCCGGTCGGCACGATGCTCGCGGCCCGCCCCGGCGACGAGGCCACCCTGCTGTCCCTGGCCGCCCAGGTCGAGCAGGCCCACGCCGACGCCGGCGACGCCTGGAGGGACCGCACCCCGCCCTGCTGGTGAGGCCGCCTCAGGTGGCGACCGTGCCGCCGCTGCGCCAGTAGACCCCGCCCTCGCGACTCATCAGGCCCTCCTCGACCAGGTAGCGGCGCAGGGCCGCGTGGTCGTCGTGGAACCCCGTGAGGACCGCGTCGACCTCGGCCTCGGCGTACCTCCGCCCCGGCTCGAACTCCTGCGCGACGTGGTCGAGCACCAGCAGCCGCTTGCTGCGCTTCGTGGGCATCGTGACCAGCCGCCCGTCCTGCACGAACCGGGCCACGACCTGCTGCTCCTGCGGTGTCGGCACCGCCTCACGGTAGCCGCGGCCCCGGCCTGCTCCCCAGCGGTTTTCCGGGCCGCCGCGGGCGGCAGGCGCAGGGGCAGGCCGGGGCCCACGGGTCAGCCGGGGCGTCCGGGTCAGCCGTGGGGTCTGCAAATGTTGCTCGTGGTTCCGAGGCCTCGCTCGGAGACCCAGGTCCGAGCCACATAGGCATCGCTTTCACGTGGGAATGTGGTTGGCGTGACGGGCCGGCCCTCCCAGCCGACGCACGAGCCACATTTGCAGGCCGGGGCGCCCCCGGGGCGTCCGGGTCAGGCGGCGGCGAGGAGCCGGTCGCACTCCTCGACCAGGCGGGCGCGCAGGGGGGCGCCGCGGTCGGCGAACGCGCGCTGCGCCGCGGCGTACTCCTGGCGGCCCTCGGGGGTCTCGATCCGGACGGGGGAGAACCCCAGCCCCGAGAAGTCGTACGGCGACGCGCGCATGTCGAGCTCGCGGATGTCCCAGGCCAGCGCGAAGCAGTCGGCGACCAGCTCCGAGGGCACCAGCGGGGTCAGCCGGAACGCGTGCTTGTAGAGGTCCATCCCCGCGTGCAGGCACCCCGGCTGCTCGAAGTCGGCGCGGTCGTCGCGACCCGGGCTGAGCCGGTTGAGCGGAGCCGCCGAGGGGGTGAAGAAGCGGAACGCGTCGAAGTGCGAGCAGGTGATCCGGCTCGCCTCCACGACCGCGTCGGTGCCCGGCCCGCCCAGGCGCAGCGGCCAGTCGTGGCGCAGCACCCCGTCCCCGTCGGTCCCGGTCGGCGCCGAGCGGTGCACCATCGCCCACTCGTGCAGCCCGAAGCACCCCAGCGTCGGCGGCCGCCCGGCCGTCGCCGCCAGCAGCCGTCGGCTCGCCTCCAGGAGCGGCACCCGACCCCGCAGGTGCGCGGTGGTGACGGTCGCGACGCCGTCGTGCTCGGCGTACCCCCGCTGGTCGGCGTGCTCAGGGGCCTCGAGCAGCCCGACGCCGAACCCGGGGTGCCACCGGCGCAGGCCGGCGGGGCGCTGGGAGTAGTAGGTGAAGAGGAAGTCCTCGACCGGGTGCTTCTCGCCCCGGGCACGGCGCTCGAGGAAGGGCTGCACCCACACGTCGACGCGGGCCGCGTGCGCCTGCGCCCGCGGTCGCCACTGCTGCGGGGTGAGCATCTCCACAGGCGACCACGCTAGTTCGTGGCCCGGGCGCCGTGCTCGGTAGGCTCACGCGGTGCGCATAGCGAGGTTCACCACGGGTGACGACCCCCGGTTCGGCATCGTCACCGGCGACATCGACGACTTCGGCATTCCCGACGAGGGGTCGGTGGTGACGGCGCTCGCCGGCGACCCGCTCTACGTCGGGCTCCAGCCGACCGACGAGCAGGTGCGGCTGGCCGACGTCCGGCTGCTCAGCCCGGTCCTGCCGCGGAGCAAGGTCGTGGGGATCGGCAAGAACTACGCCGCCCACGCGGCCGAGATGGGCGGGGAGGTGCCCGACGAGCCGTTGATGTTCCTCAAGCCCAACACCAGCGTGGTCGGGCCCGGCGACCCGGTCTTCTACCCCCGGCAGAGCAGCAACGTGCACTACGAGGGCGAGCTCGCCGTCGTCATCGGCCGGATCTGCCGCGACGTCCCGGCAGAGAAGTGGAAGGACGTCGTGCACGGCTTCACCGTCGCCAACGACGTCACCGCCCGCGACCTGCAGAAGAAGGACGGGCAGTTCACCCGGGCCAAGGGGTTCGACTCCTTCTGCCCGCTGGGGCCGTGGATCGAGACCGACCTCGACGTCAGCGACCTGCGCGTGCAGACCTTCCTCAACGGCGAGGTCAAGCAGGACGGCCGCACCTCCGACCTGATCTTCGACGTCCCCACGCTCATCGCCCACGTCACCAGCGTGATGACGCTGCTGCCCGGCGACGTGATCCTCACCGGCACCCCCGAGGGTGTCGGTCCCATGAACGTCGGTGACGAGGTCGAGATCTCGATCCAGGGCATCGGCAACCTGACCAACAAGGTGGTGTCGCGTGACTGAGGTCCCGACCAGCTCGACCTCCCCCGTCCGCGTGCGGTTCTGCCCGTCCCCGACCGGCTCGCCGCACGTCGGCTTCGCCCGCACGGCCCTCTACAACTGGGCGTTCGCCCGCCACCACGGCGGCACCTTCGTCTTCCGCATCGAGGACACCGACAAGGCCCGCAGCACCCAGGAGTCCTACGACGGCATGCTCGGCGCCATGCGCTGGCTGGGCCTGGACTGGGACGAGGGCCCCGAGGTGGGCGGCGAGCTCGGCCCCTACCGCCAGTCCGAGCGGGGCGAGATCTACCGCGACGTGCTGGAGCGGCTGGCCGGGTCGGCGTACACCTACGACTGCTTCTGCACCACCGAGGAGGTCGATGCGCGTCGCAAGGCGGCCGGCTCCAAGGTGATGGGGTACGACGGCTTCTGCCGCGAGCTCGGCGCCGACCAGCGGGCCGCGTTCGAGGCCGAGGGCCGGCGTCCCGTGGTCCGGTTCCGGATGCCCGACGGCCAGGTCGGCTGGACCGACCTCGTCCGCGGCGACATCACCTTCGACACCGTCAACGTGCCCGACTTCGCGCTGTGCCGCGCCAACGGCGACCCGCTCTACACCCTGGTCAACCCGGTCGACGACGCCCTGATGGGGATCACCCACGTGCTCCGCGGCGAGGACCTGCTCTCCAGCACCCCGCGCCAGCTGCCGCTGCACCGCGCGCTGGTCGACCTCGGGATCAGCACGCAGGTGCCGGAGTTCGGCCACCTGTCGCTGATCACCGGCGAGGGCAGCAAGAAGCTCTCCAAGCGCGACCCGCAGGCCCACCTGTTCGGCTACCGCGACGACGGGTTCCTGCCCGAGGGTCTCGAGAACTACCTGGCCCTGCTGGGCTGGTCGATCGCGGAGGACCGCGACGTGTTCACCCGCGAGGAGATGGTCGCGGCCTTCGAGATCAGCCGGGTCAACCCCCAGCCGGCGCGCTTCGACGTGAAGAAGGCCGAGGCGATCAACGCCGCCCACATGCGGATGCTGACCCTGGAGGACATGACCGAGCGCGTCACCCCGCACCTGCAGGCCGCGGGCGTGCTCTCCGACCCGGTCACCCCCGACGAGGCCTCGCTGCTCAACCTGGCGATGCCGCTGGTGCACGAGCGCATCAACAAGCTCACCGACGCGGCCCCGATGCTGGCGTTCCTGTTCACCGACACCCCGGCCTACGACGAGGCCGACGTGGCGAAGATCCTGGACGCGCCCGGCCTCGAGGTCGTCGCCGGGGCCCGCGAGGCCCTGGCCGGTGTGGAGACGTGGACCACCGAGGCGATCGAGGGCGCCCTGCGCGAGCAGCTCGTCGAGCAGATGGGCCTCAAGCCGCGCCTGGCCTTCGGTCCCGTGCGCGTCGCGATCACCGGTCGCAAGGTCTCCCCGCCGCTGTTCGAGTCGCTGGAGATCCTGGGCCGCGAGGAGTCGCTGGGCCGGCTGGACACCGCCGTCGAGGTGGCGCACGCCCAGAACGGCGCCCCCGGCGGCCAGGACGGCACGACGGGCGCGGAGGCCTGAGATGACCCAGCCGCCCCCGGGCCCCCCGCCGTACGCCGCTCCGGGTGGCCCCGGGGCGCCCGGGGGCCCGGCCGGACCGGCCGCCCGGGGACCCTCCGGGCCGCCGCCGCACGGGCCGGTCGAGCCGCTGGACCCGACCAGCTACCCCCTCGTGCTCCGCACGCCCACCTACGCCTGGTGGAAGCCGGTGGTCGGGGCGCTCTCGATGGGGGTGGGCTTCTTCCTGCTGCCCTACCTGGTGCTGCCCGTGCTCGCGGTCGGCGTCGCGCTGGAGGACCTGGCCGGCATGGGCGAGCGCGGCGGCAGCTTCGGCCAGCGGCTGATCGACGCCGCGTCCGTGCGCACCGTGACGCCGGCCTCGATGCTGTTCCTGAACCTCTCCCTGGCCGGCCTGACCCTGCTGGCGATGCTGCTCGTGCGGGTGCTCCACGGGGTGTCGCCGCGGTGGCTGGCCAGCATCCGGCCGGGCATCCGCTGGCGCTTCCTGGCGGTCTGCTTCGGCCTGTCGGTGGTGGCGATCCTGGCCGCGCTGGTCGTCGGCAGCCTGCTGCCGCAGGACCCCAACGACGTGAGCGGCGGCCCGAGGCACGCCACGGCCACCCTGGTCGCGATCGGCGTCGTGGTGCTGCTCACGACCCCGTTCCAGGCCCTGGGGGAGGAGTACGCCTTCCGCGGCTACCTGCTCCAGGCCGCGGGCGCCCTGACCCGCTCACGGGTGCTGGCCGTGGTGCTGACCTCGCTGCTGTTCGCGCTTGCCCACGGGGTGCAGAACGCGCCGCTGTTCGTCGACCGGCTGGCCTTCGGGCTGATGGCCGGGCTCGTGGTGGTCGAGGTCGGGGGACTGGAGGCCGGCATCGCCCTGCACGTCATGAACAACATCGTGGCGTTCGGGCTGGCGCTCTTCTTCGGCGACATCACCGCCGTCCTGAAGGTCACCGAGGCGTCCTGGTGGCAGGTCCCGGTGACGGTGACGCAGAACGGTCTCTACCTGGTGATGGTGCTGCTCGTGGCTCGTCGCACGGGTCTGCTGAAGCCCCGCGTGTGAGCCACCTCGCACCGTCGTCCTCGTCACAGGGGCCCGATTGGTGGCCCCTGCACCATGTGTGTATTCTCGTCCCTCGGTTCGCCTCTTCGGTCCGCAAGGCCCACGGAGACGATCCGAACCCATGGGGTATGGGGTAATTGGCAGCCCGACTGGTTCTGGTCCAGTTAGTCTAGGTTCGAGTCCTAGTACCCCAGCGAGCAGTCGATTTGGCCCCGTCCGAGCACCGAGGATAGAGTCCGATCCGCTCGGTGCAGCACGATCCGCACCAGGTACCACGCTCCACCAGCACCATCACGTTCGATCTAGGCCCCCGTTGTGTAGTGGCCTAGCACGCCGCCCTCTCAAGGCGGTAGCGCGGGTTCGAATCCCGTCGGGGGTACCACCACCCAGCAGCCCGGCTCCTCACGCGAGGAGCCGGGCTGCTGTCGTTCTCGGTCCGCCGGGCGCCGCAGCGCTGCGTCCGATTCCCGCTAGGAGGCGGTGGTGGCACCGGGCAGACTGGGTGACGTGGAACCTCTCGACGCCGACGCCTGCTACCGGGCCGTGAAGGGCCGGGACCGCCGCTTCGACGGCGTGTTCTACACCGGCGTGAGCAGCACCGGGATCTACTGCCGGCCCTCCTGCCCAGCCACCACCCCGCGCCGCGACCACGTCGCCTTCTTCCCCACGGCCGCCGGCGCCCAGGCCGCCGGCTTCCGGGCCTGCCGGCGCTGCCTGCCCGACGCGACCCCCGGCTCGCCGCAGTGGGACGTGAGCGCCGACGCCGCCGCCCGGGCCATGCGCCTGGTCGCCGACGGTGTGGTCGAGCGCGAGGGGGTCGAGGGCCTGGCCGACCGCGTCGGCTACTCCACCCGTCAGCTCCACCGCGTCCTGCACCGGGAGTACGCCGCCGGCCCGCTCGCCCTGGCCCGGTCCCGCCGCGCCCAGACCGCGCGCGTGCTGATCGAGACCACTGCGGCCAGCTTCGCCGACGTCGCGTTCGCGGCCGGGTTCGCCAGCGTGCGGCAGTTCAACGACACCGTCCGCGAGGTCTACGCCACGACGCCCACGCAGCTGCGCGCCCGGGCCTCGGGCCGGGTCGCGGCCGGGTCGCCCGACCCGGCCGCGACCGTCCGGACCCGGATCGCGGTGCGCGAGCCGTTCGCGGCCGAGGACCTGCTCCACTTCCTGGCCGTGCACGTGATCGACGGCCTCGAGGCGACCGGGCCGGGGTGGTACGAGCGCGCCGTGCGGCTGCCGCACGGACCCGGCGTCGTCCGGGTGCACCTGGGGGACCGGACGCCCGGCTTCGTGCCGTGCACCCTCACCCTGGCCGACGCCCGCGACCTCGCCCCCGCCCTGGAGCGGACCCGGCGGCTGCTCGACGCCGACGCCGACCCGGTGGCGGTCGACGGGGCGCTGGCCGAGGACGACGTGCTGGCACGCCTGGTCGCGGACCGCCCGGGGCTCCGGGTCCCGGGCCAGCTGGACGGCGCCGAGGTCGCGGTGCAGACGGTCCTGGGGCAGCAGGTCAGCCTGGCCTCGGCCCGCACCGCCACGGCGCGGCTGGTGGCCGCCCACGGGGACCCGCTCGAGCTGGCCGGCGACCACCTGGTCAGCCGGCTGTTCCCCACCCCCGAGCGGCTGGCCGCCATCGACCCCGAGGACCCCGACGCGCTGCGGATGCCCCGGGCGCGAGCACGGGCGGTGACGACCCTGGCGCGCGCCCTGGCCGACGGCGTCGTGCAGCTCGACCGCGGGGCCGACCGGGCCGAGACCCGCGCCGCGATGCTCGGTCTGCGCGGCATCGGGCCCTGGACGGCCGACTACGTCGCGATGCGTGCCCTGGGCGACCCGGACGCGTTCCTGCCGACCGACATCGGCGTGCGCAACGCCGGTCGCGACCTCGGCCTGGGCGAGCTGCCCGACGTGGTGGCCCGCAGCGCGGCGTGGCGGCCGTGGCGCTCCTACGCCCTGCTGCGGTTGTGGTCGGTGGTCTTGGACCGCACGCCCGCCCCGCCCCTCACGACCCCGACGACGCACCCCTCCGAGACACCGGGAGCACCATGAGCCAGCCGATCCCCACCACCTCCGCGGCGGCCGTGCCGCCCGTCCCCGCCGCGCCCGTCTGGACGGTCGTGGACTCCCCGATCGGCGAGCTCCGGCTGGTCGCGGACGACGGCGCCCTGGTGGCCGTCGACTTCAGCCCCTTCGAGCCGACCGACGCCCGGGTGGCCGCGGGGGAGCGGCGCGACGACGAGCCGGTCCTGGTGCGCACGCGCGAGCAGCTCGCGGCGTACTTCGACCGGCGGCTGACCGACTTCGACCTGCCCCTGGCCCCGCGGGGCACCGAGTTCCAGCGCCGGGTGTGGGACCAGCTGCTCACCGTGGGTCACGGCAGCACCGCGTCGTACGGCGAGGTCGCGCGGGCCCTGGGCATGACCAACGCCGCGTCGCGCGCCGTCGGCCTGGCCAACGCCCGCAACCCGATCCCGGTGGTGATCCCGTGCCACCGGGTGGTCGGCGCCGACGGCACCCTCACGGGGTACGCCGGGGGCTTGCGCCGCAAGCAGCTCCTGCTCGACCTCGAGCAACCCGAGCAGCCGGCGCAGGAGGGTCTCTTCTAGCCCCCCTGGACGGCCCTGGGAGGGTGGGGCCATGGGAGAGCAGAAGACGAGCCGGGACGCCGGCCAGGAGTCGGGTCAGAAGTCCGGGGGTGACGAGTCCACGGGCACCGTCCTGCTGGCCGGGAGCGCGAACCTCGCGATCGCCGTCGCCAAGCTGGTCGGGGGTCTGGTCTCGGGGTCCACCGCGATGCTGGCCGAGGCCGCGCACTCCTTCGCCGACACCCTCAACCAGGTGTTCCTGATGGCGGCGCTGAAGCGGAGCAAGAAGCCGGCCGACGCCCAGCACCCGTTCGGCTACGGCATGGAGCGCTACTTCTGGTCGCTGATCGCGGCCGTCGGCATCTTCGTGCTCGGGGCCGGCTACTCGATCTACGAGGGCATCACCTCGGTGATCCACTCCGAGCCCCTGCACGGCCTGCTGATCTCCTACGTGGTCCTCGGGGTCAGCTTCCTCTTCGAGGGCGCCTCCTGGCTCAAGGCGGTGCGCCAGCTCAAGGGCGAGGCCGAGGAGCAGGGCCGTGGGGTGCTCGAGCACCTCAAGATCACGCCCGACCCGACCGCCAAGACGGTGGCGTTCGAGGACAGCGCGGCCCTGATCGGCATCGTGCTGGCCGCGGTCGGCATCACGCTGCACCACTACACCGACCAGGGCTTCTGGGACGGCGCCGCATCGATCCTGATCGGCCTGCTGCTCGTCGTGGTCGCCTACGCCCTGGGCCAGCAGAACAAGAGCGCCCTGATCGGGGAGTCCCTGACCCCCGAGGCGGAGCGCTCCATCCGCGGCATCATCGACGACTCGCCGGGCGTGGACTCGGTCGTCGAGCTGCTCACGATGCGGCTCTCGCCCGACGAGGTGCTGGTCGCCGCGCGGGTCGACCTCGACGACCACGCCGAGGTCAACGAGCTCGAGCTGGCCGCCGACGAGGTCGAGCGGCGGCTGAAGGAGCAGCACCCCGAGGTGCGCCACGTGTTCCTCGACCCCACCGACGTCCGGCAGGCCTAGCGCCCCGGCCCCGGGGCCGGCCAGCGGGCCCTCCTAGGGGGCCAGCGTGGTGCGCCGGTAGTCCTCGAGCAGCTGCCGCGCCGCCTCCTCGTCACGGTCGGCCAGCGGCACGAGCAGCTCGGCCACCACGTCGGTGAGCTCGGCGACCCGGCGGTTGAGCCGGCGGTTCTCCTGCACCGAGGCCTCGAGGTCGGTGAGCCGTGCCCGCAGGCGGCGCAGCCGGGTGGTCAGGCCGGGGGTCTTCTCGTCGTTCCCCGGGGCCTCGCTGATGACGTCCTCGAACACGGTTCCTCCTCCTGCGGCGGCGCCGTCGGCGCCCGTCCTGCTGCTGGTCGTGGTGCCGGTCGTGGTGCCGGTCGCCGCGGCGGCCCGGGTGGTGGTCGCGGCCCGGCGCGCCCGGGCGCGGCCGGAGGTCCAGCGCACCTCCAGACGGGCGACGGCCGGGTCGGGACGGCCGAAGAAGTCCTCGCCCTCCCCGACCTCCCGGCGCACGACCTCACCGCCCGACCGGGTGATCTCCGAGACCACCCGGTCGACGTCGAGGCGCTGCACGAGTCCCTCGACGCAGGCCACCTCCAGGCCGGGCGCGGTGGCCGCGAGCTCCAGGTGCAGGGCCCCGCCGCGGCGCAGGGCCATCGAGCACAGCAGCCAGAGGTTGTCGCGACCGTCCTGGTCCAGGCAGCCGACCAGGCCGCGGGCGTAGAGCTGGGGAGCCTGCGGGAGCCGGGCGAGCTCGGCCCCGGCCAGGAGGGTGCCGCGCAGGTCGTTCAGCGGCAGCACGCGGACCTGCGTGCGGTCGCCGCCCGAGCGGTGCAGGCGGGTGCCGGTGTGGTGGACGGCGGCGCCGGAGTAGTCGTAGGCGAGGACGTCGTGGCCCTCGCGGGCGAAGGCCGCGGCGTCGCGGCCGGTCCCGGGGCCGATGTCGACCACGACGGCGTCCGGCGCGATCCGGGTCAGCACCTCGGCGCAGAAGGGGGAGCGCTCCCGGGGCACCTCGCGGCGGCGGCGACGCAGGATGTCGTTCCACTCCAGGAGGTCGGTCCGCACGCCGCGCGTCCACCCGTCGAGGCGGCGTACGCCGGGGGCGGGGTCGACGTTCTGGAAGGACGGGTCCGGCACCCGCCAGCCGGGGCCGTAGAGGAACTCCAGGACGGCCTCGGGGTCGGCCGGCGCGGCCAGCTCGACCCCCTCGAGGGTGACCGTCGACAGCGGCAGCAGGGCCGAGCGCGGCAGCGAGCCGCTGCGGGCGCCGAGCTGGTAGAAGGTGTCGCCCACGTGGAAGGCACCGAAGACGTCGATCTGCACCGGCGCCCCCTCGGGCACGGGCAGGAACAGCTTGAGGTCGGCCGCCGACATCCGCACCACCTTCCAGCCCAGGCGGCGCATCTCGCGCTCCATCCGGTAGGACTCGCGGACCACGTCGACCGGGTGGGTGTGGCGGCTGAGGTAGGCCAGGTCGGAGTCGGTGTCGTGCCCGATCATCCGCCCGTCGCGGACCGCCCCGAGCAGGGCGCCGTAGCTGACGTGGGCCTCGAAGCCGAGCCCGCGGAGGTCCGCGATCGCCTGGGCCGAGCCCTCGGCGACCCGGCGACGCACCTCGGGGCCGGTCTCGGCGAAGGTGCGGGTCAGGTGGCCGGCCCGGTCCACGGCGAGCGGGTCGCCGTGGCGGTCCACGAGCTCCAGGCGCTCCTCGGCGGTGCCGAAGGCCACCTCCTCGTCGAGGTGGACCCGGTCGCCGTCGGGGCTGCTCAGCCGCACCCGGGTGCGACCGTCGAGGCGCTCGGTGAGGACCGGCGGCCAGGGGACCGTCCACCCGGACCGGTCACGTCGTCCGTCCCGCTGCGGGGAGAAGGACCAGACGTACTGGTCGTCGAAGTGGACCACCACCGGACCCTCGACACCCGCGTCGACCCGGACGTGGTCGTCGGTGACGCGGGCGGTGGGCACGGGACACCCTACGACGGGGGTCCCGCGCTCGCGCGGCTACTCGGCGGCTGCGCGTCGCAGCGACTCCGAGAGCCGCTCGGCGGCCGCGAGCACCGCGGGGGCGTGCATCCGGCCCGGCTGGCGGGACAGGCGCTCGAGGGGGCCCGAGACCGACACCGCGGCGATGATCTTGCCGCTGGGGGAGCGCACCGGGGCCGAGACCGAGGCCACGCCCTGCTCGCGCTCGCCGATCGACTGGGCCCAGCCGCGGCGGCGGATGCCGGCCAGCGCCGTGGCGGAGTACGCCGCGTTCTGCAGGCCGCGGTGCATCCGCTCGGGGTCCTCCCACGCCAGCAGCACCTGGGCGGCAGAGCCGGCCCGCATGGTCAGCTGCGAGCCCACGGGGATGGTGTCGCGCAGGCCGCTGGGGCGCTCGGCGGCGGCCACGCAGACGCGGTGCTCACCCTGGCGGCGCCACAGCTGGGCCGACTCGCCGGTGATGTCGCGCAGGCGGGCCAGCACCGGGCCGGCGGTGGCCAGCAGGCGGTCCTCGCCGGCAGCGGCCGAGAGCTCGGCCAGGCGCGGGCCCAGCACGAAGCGGCCCTGCATGTCACGGGCGACCAGACGATGGTGCTCGAGGGCCACGGCCAGGCGGTGCGCCGTGGGGCGCGCCAGTCCGGTCCCGGCGACCAGGCCGGCGAGCGTGGCCGGCCCCGACTCGAGGGCTGCCAGCACGAGGGCGGCCTTGTCGAGGACGCCGACTCCACTTGAGTTGTCCATATAGTAATACTGCCGTCTCGTATCTCGGGACGCAACGTAAGGTGGGTCTCACGCTGCTCGGTCTGGGCCCGGATGGACCCGAGGTGTTCAGCATGTGAAACGAACGAGAAGGAGATAGGTCATGGCCAGCAGGACCCTGTCGGAGAAAGTCTGGGACGAGCACGTCGTCCGCAGCGCCGAAGGTGAGCCCGACCTGCTCTTCATCGACCTCCACCTGATCCACGAGGTGACCTCGCCCCAGGCCTTCGACGGGCTGCGCCTCGCGGGCCGCGGCGTACGCCGTCCGGACCTGACGCTGGCCACCGAGGACCACAACGTCCCCACGATCGACTGGGACAAGCCGATCGCGGACCCGGTGAGCAAGACCCAGGTCGACACCCTGCGCCGCAACGCCGAGGAGTTCGGCGTACGTCTGCACCCGCTCGGCGACGTCGAGCAGGGCATCGTCCACGTCGTCGGTCCGCAGCTGGGCCTGACCCAGCCCGGCATGACCATCGTGTGCGGTGACTCCCACACCTCCACCCACGGCGCCTTCGGGGCGATCGCGTTCGGCATCGGCACCTCCGAGGTCGAGCACGTGCTCGCC
This sequence comes from Nocardioides korecus, assembly GCF_054778395.1. Taxonomy (NCBI): domain Bacteria; kingdom Bacillati; phylum Actinomycetota; class Actinomycetes; order Propionibacteriales; family Nocardioidaceae; genus Nocardioides; species Nocardioides korecus. The sequence continues at coordinate 337,138 of NZ_BAAGZO010000006.1, forward strand.
ACCCAGACCCTGATGCAGGCCAAGCCCAAGACGATGGCCGTGACCGTCAACGGCTCGCTGCCCGCCGGCGTGACCGCCAAGGACCTCGTCCTGACGCTGATCACCCACACCGGCACCGGTGGCGGCCAGGGCTACATCGTCGAGTACCGCGGCCAGGCCATCGAGGAGCTCTCGATGGAGGGCCGGATGACCGTGTGCAACATGAGCATCGAGTGGGGCGCCAAGGCCGGCCTGATCGCCCCCGACCAGACCACCTTCGACTACATCGAGGGTCGTCCCGAGGCGCCCACGGGCGCCGACTGGGACGCCGCGGTCGAGCACTGGTCGAGCCTGCGCACCGACGACGACGCCGTCTTCGACGCCGAGATCGTGCTCGACGCCTCCACCATGACCCCCTTCGTCACCTGGGGCACCAACCCCGGCCAGGGCGTGCCGCTCGGCGGCTCCGTCCCGGACCCGGCCTCCTTCGAGGAGGCCGACGACCGCGTCGCGGCCGAGAACGCCCTGCGCTACATGGCGCTGGAGGCCGGCACCCCGATGCGCGAGGTGAAGGTCGACACCGTCTTCGTCGGGTCGTGCACCAACGGCCGCATCGAGGACCTGCGCCTGGCCGCCGACATCATCAAGGGCCGCACGGTCGACCCCGACACGCGACTGCTCGTCGTCCCCGGCTCGGTGCGCGTGCGCCTCCAGGCCGAGGAGGAGGGCCTCGACGTCGTCTTCAAGGAGGCCGGCGCGGAGTGGCGCGGCGCCGGGTGCTCGATGTGCCTGGGCATGAACTCCGACCAGCTCGCCCCCGGGGAGCGCAGCGCCTCGACCTCCAACCGCAACTTCGAGGGCCGTCAGGGCAAGGGCGGGCGCACCCACCTCGTCTCGATCCCCGTCGCCGCCGCCACCGCCGTGCGCGGCACCCTGTCCTCGCCCGCCGACCTCGCGCCGGTCGCGTCCAGCCAGACCCAGGAGGCCTGAGCCGTGGAGAAGTTCACCACCCACACCGGCGTCGGCGTCCCGCTGCGCCGCAGCAACGTCGACACCGACCAGATCATCCCCGCGGTCTACCTCAAGCGCGTGACCCGCACCGGCTTCGAGGACGGCCTGTTCGCCGCGTGGCGCGGTGACGAGTCCTTCGTGCTCAACCGGCCGGAGTACACGGAAGGCACCGTGCTCGTCGCCGGGCCCGACTTCGGCACCGGCTCGTCGCGCGAGCACGCCGTGTGGGCGCTGCAGAACTACGGCTTCAAGGCCGTGATCAGCTCACGCTTCGCCGACATCTTCCGCGGCAACTCCGGCAAGGCCGGCCTCGTCACCGCCAAGGTCGACGAGAAGGTCGTGCAGCGGCTGTGGGACCACCTCGAGGACCACCCCGGCGCGACGGTCACCGTCGACCTGGAGTCCCGCACGGTCCGGGCGGGTGAGGGTCCCGACGCGATCGAGGACTCCTTCGACATCGACGACTACACCCGCTGGCGCCTGCTCGAGGGCCTCGACGACGTCGGCATCACGCTCTCGCACGCCGACGACATCAGCGCCTTCGAGGCCGCGCGGCCGTCCTGGAAGCCGGTCACGATCCACTGAGGCGGCGCCGCCCGGACCGAGCAGCTGCTCGGGGCTTGGGCGATCCCGTTGTGGCGGCGGTCTCTTGGCCCTAGCGTCGGACCTCGGACGGGCACCCCGCCCGGCCGACGTTCTCGAAAGGGACGCACGTGAACAAGAGCCAGCTCATCGACGCCCTCGCGGCCCGCTACGAGGGCAACCGCAAGGCGGCCGCCCACGCCCTCGACTCCGTGCTCGACACGATCACGCGCGAGGTCGCCAAGGGGGAGAAGGTCGCGATCACGGGGTTCGGCTCCTTCGAGCGACGCGTGCGCGAGGCGCGGTGGGTCCGCAACCCCTCCACCGGGGAGCGGATGCAGTCGGAGAAGAAGACCGTCCCCGCCTTCAAGCCCGGCGCCCAGCTCAAGGACGTCGTCTCCGGCGCGAAGCTGCTCCCGGCCCTGACGCTGGCCGCCGTCGAGAAGGCCGCGCCGTCCGTCGCCCAGCCGGCCATCAAGCGCACGGCCGCCGCCGTCGAGCGCGCGTCGGGCGGGTCGGCGAAGAAGTCCTCGACCACGAAGTCCGCGTCCGGGGGGTCGACCGCGAAGAAGTCCACGGCCAAGAAGTCGACCGCCACGAAGTCGACCGCCGCGAAGTCTCCGGCGAAGAAGTCGTCCGCCACGAAGTCCACCGCGAAGAAGTCGACGGCCACGAAGTCCACCGCGAAGAAGTCGACGGCCACGAAGTCCACCGCGAAGAAGGCTCCGGCGACGACGTCGACCGCCGCCACGAAGTCGACGGCGAAGAAGTCCACCGCCGCGAAGACCCCCGCGAAGAAGTCCTCGACCGCCAAGAAGACCCCGGCGAAGAAGACCTCGACCGCCAAGAAGAGCTCCTCGAGCTGACCTGACCGGGTCAGCGGGGGGCGGCGAGACCCCCGCCGGGCGGTGCCGCGGCCCCCTCGGCTCGCCGGGTGTGGCGGCCCAGCCCGAGGACGCGCGCGGCGTCCAGGTCGGCCCCGGTGTCGACGTCGGCCCGCAGGGTGGGCACGGGCGCCGCGACCGGCCAGGCGCCGGAGGCGAGGTGGAGGTCGGCCGAGCCGGGCCCGAAGCAGGGGGCCAGGTCGACGCCGGGCGGCGCGGCCAGCAGGGTCGTGCCGGTGCCCGCCGCGTCGGCGACGTACCTCCGCCTCGCGGCGTCGTCCTCGGTCGCCGGCAGCTCGCCGAGGGCGGCGGTGAGGTCGGCGGTGACCAGGGCCGGCAGGTCGGCGCACATCGCGGCGACCCCGGTGGTCGGGTCCAGGTCGCGCACCCGTCGGGCCGCACGCAGCAGCGCCCGGTTCAGGTCGCCCTCGCCCTCGTCGGGGAGCCGGACGGCGTGCTCGTCGAGCCCGCTCTCGTCGGTGACGACGTAGACCCGGGCGACCAGCGGGCAGCCGGCCGCGGCCTGCAGGGCATCCAGCGCGAACGCCCGCATGAGCGGCTCGCGACGGTGGCCGGGCTCCAGGCGGGTCTTGGCGCGGGCCAGGGACTTCACCGGCACCAGCAGGGCGTACGTCGGGGACATCCCCCCGATCCTCTCAGGCCGGGCGCCACCTCCCGACGCCCCCCGACGGGCCCGGCCCAGACGTCGTTCCGGGCGCGTCGGGCAGTCCCGCCGGGCGCGGCGTCGCAGTAGGCTCGCGTGCCCCGGGCTCGGCGCAGGACCGGCGGGGGAGGAGGCTCGGGATGGTCAAGGTGAGGGAGCTCCGCGAGAGGCGGGGCTGGGCCTGGACGACGGTCGTGGCGATCGTGAAGCCCACCCTGATGGCGGCCACCCGGCACGAGTGGATCGACGGCGAGAAGATCCCGGCCACCGGCGGCTGCGTCGTCGCGGTCAACCACATCAGCCACCTGGACCCGATGACGCTGGGCTGGTTCCTCTACGAGCACGGCCGGCTGGTGCGCTACCTGGCCAAGGACGCGCTCTTCCGGACCCCGGTGCTCGGCGCCATCGTGCGCGACGCCGGCCAGATCCCGGTCAGGCGGATGAGCGAGGGGGCCGCCTCGGCCTTCGAGGCCGCCGTCGACGCCGTGAGCCGGGGCGAGTGCATCGGGGTCTACCCCGAGGGCACCCTCACCCGCGACCCCGCGGGCTGGCCGATGCGCGGGAAGACCGGCGCGGCCCGGATCGCCCTGACCACCGGCTGCCCGGTGATCCCGGTCGGCCAGTGGGGCGCCCAGGAGATCCTGCCCGCCTACACGGTGCGCCCGCACGTGCTGCCGCGACGCACGGCGTCGTACAAGGTGGGCGACCCCGTCGACCTCTCCGACCTGGCCGGGCGCGAGCTGAGCGCGGAGGTCCTGCGCGAGGCGACCGAGCGGATCATGACCGCGATCACGGCCCTGGTGGAGGACCTGCGGGGCGAGCACGCACCCGACGTACGCTTCGACCCGAAGTCCTCCGGGGTCACCGAGATCGGCAACCCCCACAAGCACCAGAAGAAGAAGTGAGCAGATGACGAAGGTCGCGGTGTTCGGCGCCGGGTCGTGGGGTACGGCATTCAGCCTGGTGCTGGCCGACGCGGGCAACGAGGTCACCATCTGGGGGCGGCGGCCCGAGGTGTGCGAGGCGATCAACGCCACGCACCAGAACGTCGACTACTTCCCCGGCATCGAGCTGCCGACCTCGATCTCGGCGACCCACGACCCCGCGCAGGCCGCGGCGGGCGCGGAGTTCATCGTGTTCGCGATGCCCTCGCAGACCTTCCGGACCAACGTCGCGGAGTGGGGCGACGTGCTGCCCGACGACGCGGTCTTCGTCTCGCTGATGAAGGGCGTCGAGCTGGGCAGCACCAAGCGGATGAGCGAGGTGATCGGCGAGGTCACCGGGGCCGGACCCGAGCGGATCGCGGTGGTCAGCGGCCCCAACCTGGCCCGCGAGATCGCGCTGCGGGAGCCCGCCGCCAGCGTCGTCGCGTGCACCGACGAGGGGGTGGCCCAGCGGCTCCAGCAGGCGGTGCACTCCCGGGCGTTCCGTCCCTACCGCAGCACCGACGTGCTGGGGTGCGAGCTCGGCGGGGCCTACAAGAACGTCGTCGCGCTCTGCGTCGGGATGGCCGTCGGCCTGGGCTTCGGCGACAACACCACGGCCTCGCTGATCACGCGCGGGCTGGCCGAGACCGCCCGCCTGGCCACCAAGCTGGGGGCCGACCCGCTGACCCTGATGGGCCTCGCGGGCCTCGGCGACCTGGTGGCCACCTGCTCCTCGCCGCTCTCGCGCAACCGCACCTTCGGGGAGAAGCTGGGCCAGGGGATGACCACCGAGGAGATCGTGGCCTCGACGCGCCAGGTCGCCGAGGGTGCGAAGTCCTGCGCCTCGATCTTCGACCTGGCCAGCCGGCACGGGGTCGACGCGCCGGTGGCCGAGCACGTCGACGCGGTGGTGCGGGGCGAGATGAGCGCGCGCGACATGATGCACGCGTTCATCGCCCGCGACACCAAGCACGAGCGGGACTAGCGCCCGCTCAGCTCCCGGTCCGGCCGCGCGCCTGGTCCAGGGCCTGCACGAGGTCCTCCCACAGGTCCTCGACGTCCTCGATGCCGACCGAGAGCCGCAGCAGGCCCTCGGGGATCGTGGCCGGCTCGGACTTCCAGCGGCGGCGGCGCTCCAGGGTGGACTCCACGCCGCCCAGCGAGGTCGCGTGGACCCACAGCCGCACGGCGTGCTGCACGACGTCCGCGGCCGCCCCGGTGGGCAGCACCAGGCTGACCATGCCGCCGAAGCCGGGGTAGCGCACCTCGGCGACGTCGTCGCGCTCGCCCAGGCGACGCACGAGCTCCTGGGCGTTGGCCTGGGCGGCGCGCACCCGCAGGGGCAGCGTGCGCAGCCCGCGCAGGGCGAGGTAGGCCTCCAGCGTGCCCGGCACCGCGCCGTACAGGTCGCGGCGCTGCTTGAGCACGGTGAGCAGCTGCTCGTCGCGGGTGACGATGGCGCCCATCAGGACGTCGGAGTGCCCGGCGATGTACTTGGTGGCCGAGTGCACGACCAGGTCCGCGCCGAGGTCCAGCGGCTGCTGGAGCACCGGGGTCGCGAAGGTGTTGTCGACCACGACGCGGGCGCCGGCCGCGTGCGCGCCGGCGATGATCGTGGCGAGGTCCGCGACCTCCATCGCCGGGTTGGTCGGCGACTCCAGCCAGACCAGCGAGGCGTCCTCGCAGGCCGCGACGAAGGCGGCGGTGTCGGTGACGTCGACCAGCACCGGGGTCACCCGCTCGCGCAGCTGAAGGTCGCCGAGCTGCAGCAGCGAGCCGTTGTAGGCGTGCTGCGGCGCGACGACCTTCTCGCCGTTCGCGACCAGGTCCAGGATCGTGCCGACCGCGGCCAGCCCGCTGGAGAAGGCCAGGCAGTGCCCGCCCTCGAGGCCGCCGAGCGCCTCCTCGAAGGCGACCCAGGTGGGGTTGGTGTAGCGGCCGTACTCCCGGTCCCCGCCCGCGACGTACGTCGAGGCCATCGTGATCGGGGTGTTGAACGGCTGGTCGGGCTCGTGCGGGGGGCGGCCGAGGTGGACGGCCTGCGTGTCGGGGCGCATCCGGCCAGCGTAGGCGGCGCGTGGGGCGGTGGGCGGGGCGGCGTACGCCGTAGGGTCGGCCGCGTGAGCGAAGCACCCGTGACCCGCCCGCAGGAGCCCGTGCCGGACCGTGTCCGCCCCATCCGTGTGGCTGTCGTCTTCGGCGGGCGCTCGAGCGAGCACTCGATCTCCTGCATCTCCGCGGGCAGCGTGATCGCCGCGCTGGACCCCACGCGCTACGACGTCGTCCCGGTCGGGATCGCCACCGACGGCCGCTGGGTCCTGGAGTCGACCGACCCCGCGCACCTCGCGCTCGGACCGACCGGCGAGCTCCCGATCGTCACCGGCGACCGCGAGGTCGCGCTGACCAGCCAGGGCCTGGTCGTCACCGAGGCCGGGGACGTGCCCGGCCTGCTCGGCGAGGTCGACGTCGTGTTCCCGGTCATGCACGGGCCGTGGGGCCAGGACGGCACCCTCCAGGGCCTGCTGGAGATGGCGGGCGTGCGCTACGTCGGCGCCGGCGTGCTCTCCAGCGCGGTGGGCACCGACAAGCACTTCATGAAGCAGGTCTTCGCCGCCGCCGGGCTCCCGGTGCTGCCCTACGTGCTGGTCCGGCCGCGGCAGTGGGAGCAGGACCCCGCGGTGGTCCGCGAGGCCGTGCAGGGCCTGGGCTTCCCCGTCTTCGTCAAGCCGGCCCGGGCCGGCTCCAGCTTCGGCATCAGCCGCGTGGACGACGCTGCCGACCTGGACGCCGCGATCGAGGAGGCCCGCCGGTTCGACCCCAAGGTGCTGGTCGAGGCGGCCGCGGTCGGGGCCCGCGAGATCGAGGTCGGCGTGCTCCAGGGCCTCGACGGGGGCGACCCGGAGACCAGCGAGCTGGCCGAGATCACCGTGGGGGAGGAGCACGCGTTCTACGACTTCGAGGCGAAGTACCTTGAGACCAGCTACCGGATCCCGGCCTCCCTGCCGCCCGAGGTGACCGCCTCCATCCGCGACCTCGCCGTGCGGGCCTTCGAGGCCCTCGACGTCGAGGGCCTGGCTCGGGTCGACTTCTTCGTCCTGCCCGACGGTCGCGTGACCATCAACGAGGTCGAGACGATGCCGGGGTTCACCTCCACCTCGATGTTCCCGCTGCTGTGGCAGGCCTCGGGGCTCACCTACCCCGAGCTGGTCGAGCGCCTGGTGCACCTGGCGCTCGCACGCGAGACCGGGCTGCGCTGAGGGGTCGCCCCCTCACGTCGCGGCAGGTCCTCCTCCGACCAGCCCGACGGCGAAGTCGACGTACTGCTGCGCGACGGTCTCGGCGGTGTCCGGCCCCCCGGCCCGGAACCACTGCGCCATCGCCGTGCACATCGTGACCACCGCTCGCGCGGCCTCCAGGGGGCGGTCGGTGCGGAACGACCCGTCGCGCGTGCCGGCGACCACCTCGGCGTCGACCGTGCGCTGCACCGCGCGGCGCACGCCGGCCAGGCGGGCGCGCGCCACCGGCTCGAGGCTGCGCATCTCCGAGGCGCCGACGAAGGCCAGCTCGCGGCGGTGGGTGTGGAACAGGGCCAGGCACTCGACGACCGAGGTGAACCGGGCCCGGGGGCCCTGGGCCGCGGTGGTCGCGGTCTCGGCGCGGGCGGCCTCGATGCGGGCGGTGAGGTCGTCCATGGTCAGGTCGAGCAGGGCGACCAGCAGCTCCTGCTTGCCCGCCCAGTGGTGGTAGAGGCCCGGCACCGACAGCCCGGCCCGCTCGGCGATCACCCGCATCGTCGCGCCGTGGTAGCCGAACTCCGAGAAGGCCGAGAGCGCCGCCGCCAGCGAAGTGTCGAGGACCAGCGGTGGGAAGTCCCGCCAGTCACCGCCGGGCTGGAGGTCACCGGAGAGGACACCGCGACGGGAGCGCTCGGGGCCGGCGACGGTCCGCCCCGGGCCGGAGCCGTCGGGCCCGGGGCGCACCGTGCCCGGCGTCGCTCCTCCCGGCGGGGGAGGACGCAGCAGGTGCTCCACCGGCACGCCGAGCACCTCGGCCACCCGCACGAGCCGGGCGCTGGAGACCCCGGTCAGGCCGTTCTCGACGGCGCTGAGGGTGGCCGGGCTGACCTCGAGCAGGTCGGCGAGCTGCCGCAGCGTGAGGCCCTGGGAGCGCCGCAGGTCGCGCACGGCCCCTCCCAGGGCGGTCCGGTGGTCGAGGGGCGGCCGTTGCTCCACGAGTTCAGGTTACCTGAAGCAAGAACGTCCTGAGAAGACCGCTGGCGGGGTTGACAGGCCTCAGGACGCCGGGCAGTGTGAGCCACGTCATAGGTTGAGCCGAACGTTCGTTCGGTCGTCCGATCGACCCGTCCTGCTCCTCACCGACCCTTCCCGTCCCTCCAGGAGGACCCCATGGCCGACGATGCTGCCGCCGCCCCCGACCTCACCGACCTGCTCGCCGACGCCCCGAGCAACTGGGGCAAGTGGGGGGAGGACGACGAGGTCGGCTCGCTGAACTACCTCGGTCCCGAGCAGGTGCTCGCGGCCGCCGCGCTGATCCGCAGCGGCAAGGTGTTCACCCTCCAGCGCCTGATCGGCGACCCCAAGGGCGACCCGGTGTGGCCCGGCCGCACCCCCGCCGAGCGCACCCAGATCCTCGACGAGTCCAACTGGGACGGCGACGACGGTCCGGCCTTCCCGGGCGGGCTGCACTACGCCGACGACAAGATCAACGCCTTCCTCCAGGGCTCGACGCAGTACGACGCCCTCGGCCACGTCTGGTACGGCGGCCAGATCTGGAACGGGTACGACGCCCGCACCACGATCGGCGGCCTGCAGAAGGCCAGCATCCAGCCCATCGCCGAGCGCGGTGTCGTGGGTCGCGCTGTGCTGCTCGACATGGCCCGGTTCCGCGGCAAGGACACCCTCGCGTCCGCGGAGACCTACACCCACGAGGACCTGCTCGCCTGCGCGGAGAAGCAGGGCGTGGAGCTGCGCAAGCGCGACATCATCATCATCCGCACCAACTACCTGCAGCTGTTCTTCGAGCTCGGCGACAAGTTCTACGAGGGGTTCTGCGAGCCCGGCCTGGTCTACAGCCCCGAGCTGGTGCAGTGGTTCGCCGACATGGAGATCCCCAACCTGGTCACCGACACCATCGCCAACGAGGTCACCTTCGACCCCAACAACGGCGTCGCCCTGACCCTGCACAACGCCCTGATGCGCAACCTGGGCGTCACGCTCACCGAGATCGCCGACCTCGAGCAGCTCGCCGACGACTGCGCCGAGGACGGGGTCTACGAGTTCTTCTACGCCGCGGCCCCCCTCAAGGTGGCCCTGGGCAGCGGCTCCCCGGTCAACCCGCTCGTCGTGAAGTAGGACGACGTGGGCGTCTACGACGACCGGCCCTGGCTGGCCCGCTACGGCGACATGCCGCACGACCTGGCCCCCGAGCACCCGGACGCCCTGGCCATGTTCCGGGCCGGGGTGGCCGCGGACCCCGACGGGGCGGCGGTGCTCTACTTCGACGGCGTGCTGACCCGCACCGAGCTCGACGAGCAGTCTGACGCCCTCGCCTCCGCGCTATTGGCGCAGGGGTTCCAGCGGGGCGACCGGCTGGCGGTCTACCTGCAGAACATGCCGCAGTTCCTGGTCTGCATGGTCGCGACCTGGAAGGCCGGCGGCGTGATGGTCTCGATCAACCCGATGAGCCGGAGCCGGGAGCTGTCCTACCTGCTCCAGGACTCCGGCGCCTCGGTCCTGGTCTGCCTCGAGTCGCTGTACGCCGACGTGGCCCGCGACGTCGTCGGCGACACCGCCGTCCGGCTGGTCCTGACCACCAGCGAGCTCGACCACCAGACGCGCGACGACCAGCGGCTCTTCGCCGGCGTCACCCGCCAGCGCCACGAGGGCACCACCGACCTGCTCGAGCTGATCGGCCAGCACGCCGGCCAGCGACCGCCGGAGGTGTCCTTCGAGGCGGGCGACGTGGCCTTCCTGACCTACACCTCGGGCACGACCGGGGTGCCCAAGGGAGCGATGAACACCCACGGCAACGTGGTGTTCACCGCGCAGGTCTACCGCGACTGCGCGCGGTTCGCCCCGGGGGCGGGCTCGGTCTTCGGGATCGCGCCGCTGTTCCACATCACCGGGCTGATCGGCCACGTGGCGGTCAGCATGCTCGCGCCGATGCCGCTCGTGCTGGCCTACCGGTTCGAGCCGTCGGTGGTGCTGGACGCGCTGCTCGAGCACCGCCCGGCGTACACCATCGGGGCGATCACGGCGTTCAACGCCCTCCTCAACCACCCCGACGTGACGCGCGACCACTTCTCCTCCTTCCGGTCGGTCTACTCCGGCGGGGCCGCGATCTCCCCGACCGCCGAGCGGACCTTCCGCGAGGCGACGGGCCACCAGGTGCACAACGCCTACGGCCTGACCGAGACCACGAGCCCGATGACGCTGACCCCGTTCGGCGCGCCCTCCCCGGTCGACCCCACCTCGGGGGCGCTCTCGGTCGGCGTGCCGGTCCCGAGCACGGTCGTCCGGATCCAGGACGAGGAGGGGCAGGACCTGCCGCTGGGCGAGGTCGGCGAGATCGTCGCCGACGGCCCGCAGGTCGTGGCCGGCTACTGGGGCAAGCCCGAGGAGACGAGCGCCAACCTGCCCGGTGGTGCGCTGAAGAGCGGCGACGTCGGGTTCATGAACGACGAGGGCTGGATCTTCATCGTCGACCGCAAGAAGGACATGATCAACGCCTCGGGCTACAAGGTCTGGCCGCGCGAGGTCGAGGACGTCCTGGCCGAGCACCCGGCGGTGCGCGAGTCGGCCGTGGTCGGCGTCCCCGACGAGAAGCGCGGGGAGACGGTCAAGGCGTTCGTGAGCCTGCGCGCCGGGTCCGAGGTCACCCCCGAGGAGCTGATCGCGCACTGCAAGGAGCGGATGGCGGCGTACAAGTACCCCCGCCAGGTCGTGGTCGTGGACGAGCTGCCCAAGACCGTGACCGGCAAGATCCTGCGACGCGAGCTGCGTGGCTGAGACCCCGGACGCCGCCACGGCCGATCCTCCGGGCCTGTCCGTGGCGGCGGTCGAGGCGCACCTGCGCGACCGGCTGCCGGGCCTGCTGCACGGCCCGCTGGGCGCGGAGCTGGTCGCGGGCGGCCGGTCCAACCTCACCTACGTGCTGAGCGACGGCCGTACCCGCTGGGTGCTGCGCCGGCCGCCGCTCGGCCACGTCCTGGAGACCGCGCACGACATGGCCCGCGAGCACCGTCTGCTCGCGGCGCTGCACCCGACCGACGTCCCGGTGCCGCGTCCGGTGCTGCTGGGCGACCCCGAGGTGCTCGGGGTCCCCTTCTACGTGATGGAGCACGCAGACGGTCAGGTGCTGCGCTCCCACGAGCAGCTGCAGGGCCTCGCCGGCGAGCCCGCCCACGAGCTGGCCGGGGAGCTGGTCGAGGTCCTCGCCCGGCTGCACCGGGTCGACCCCGGGGCCGTCGGGCTGGACGACCTGGGGCGCCCGGTGGGCTACCTCGAGCGCCAGCTGCGACGCTGGGCCCGGCAGGTCGAGGCCTCCCACACCCGTGACCTGCCCGAGCTGACCCGGCTCGGCGACCGGCTCGGCCGGTCGGTGCCGCAGGACGGTGGGGCGGCCGTCGTGCATGGCGACTACCGGCTCGACAACGTGGTGGTCGACCTCGACGCCCCCGCCGGTCGGCGGGTCGTGGCGGTGCTGGACTGGGAGATGGCCACCCTGGGCGACCGGTGGGCCGACCTCGCCTCCGCTGTGGTCTGGTGGGACGGAGTGCGCGGGCTCGACCTGCCCGTGGCCGCGGTGCCCGGTGACGTCGACGGCTTCCCCGGGGCCGAGGTGCTGCTCTCTGCCTACGAAGGGGCGTACGAGGGGGCGGGCGGGGGGAGCACCGACCGCTTCGACTGGTACCTGGCGTTCGCGTTCTTCAAGATCGCGGCGATCTTCGAGGGGATCCACTTCCGCTCCCGGCAGGGCCTGACCGTGGGGGAGGGGTTCGACACCCTGGGCGACCTGGTCGACCCGCTCGTCGAGCGCGGCCACGCCGCCCTGGACGGAGCCTGACCCGAGGCCGCTCCCGGGGCGACCCGAGAGCTCAGCTGCAGGGCGCGACGAGCCGGGTGTGGGCCTTGATCGCCCGGCCGAGGTCGACCATGGCCGCGACCGGGGGGCGGTAGCGGGCCGGCAGGGTCACCTCGACGCGGGGGCGCCGCTCGATGGTGGTCATGACGACGTCGACGGACTGGTCGTTCATGCCCGCGACGGGCACGAACCACCCGAGGCCGTTCGCGACCTGGCACTGCGAGGTCAGGTCGGACTGAGCCGGGGCGCCGACCCCGCAGCGGAGCACGATCGCCGGGTCGCCCCAGGCCGCGCCCAGGGTGCTGCCGGACGTCTGCCGGCGGGTCTGACCGGCGACCCGGTCGGGCAGCGCGGCGACCAGCCGCTGGCAGGCCGTGCGCTCGGACCCGGTGACGGTCGTGCCTCGGACCTCGACCGCACCCGGACCGCCGCAGGCCGCGCCGAGCGTGGTCAGGGCCAGGAGCGCGGCGACGCCCGCCGCCCGGCGGGGCGACGGGCGTCGGGGACGCAGCGGCTCGGTGGGCCTGGTCGGCCCGGGCAGCCCGGTCGTGGGGATCAGATGTGGACGACGGGGCACGTGAGCGTGCGCGTGATGCCGTCGAGGGTCTGCACCTTGGCCACGACCAGCTTGCCGAGCTCGTCGACGTTGCGGGCCTCCGCGCGGACGATGACGTCGTAGGGGCCGGTGACGTCCTCGGCCAGGATGACGCCCTTGATGTCGGTGATCTGCTGGGCGACCTCGGCGGCCTTGCCCACGTCGGTCTGGATCAGGATGTAGGCCTGGACGACCATCGGGACTCCTCGTTCGGTGGGTGGGCCTGCGATGCGGAAACTCGTCGCAACCTACCCGAACCGCTGCCCGGGCGGAACTCGGATGCCCCCACGCCCCGGTCCCGGAGGTCTGGTGGGATGGGCCCATGAGCACGGCAGACCCCATCGGCCCGACCTCCACCCTCGCCGACGTCGGCGAGTTCGGACTCATCGCGGCCTTCCAGGACCGGCTGGAGCAGGGCGCCCACGTCTACATCGGGCCCGGCGACGACGCCGCGGTGCTGCGCACGCCCACCGGCCACGTGGTGGTCTCCACCGACCTGCTGGTCGAGGGACGCCACTTCCGCCGCGAGTGGGCGCCCGCCCACCAGATCGGCCGCAAGGCCGCCGCCTCCAACCTCTCCGACGTCAACGCGATGGGGGGCACCGCCCACTCCCTGACCGTGGGCATCGCCGCCCCCGCCGACCTGCCCGCGCGCTGGGTCCTGGACCTCGCCGACGGCATCGCCGAGGAGGCCGCGCTGGTGGGCGCCAGCGTGGTCGGGGGCGACCTCACCACCGCCGACCAGGTCGTCATCGCGATCACCGTGCTGGGGGCGTGCGAGATCGCCCCCGTGCGCCGCTCCGGCGCCCAGCCGGGTGACGTCCTGGCGCTGGCCGGGCGCCAGGGCTGGGCCGCGGCCGGGCTCGCCGTGCTCGGACGGGGCTTCCGCTCGCCGCGTGCGCTGGTCGAGGCCTACCAGCGCCCCGACCCGCCGTACGCTGCCGGCCCGGCCGCCGCGCGCGCCGGCGCCACCTCGATGATCGACGTCTCCGACGGGCTCGTGGCCGACGCCGGCCACCTGGCCGAGGACTCCGGGGTCTCGATCGACGTGCGCACCGACGCCTTCGCGCTGGCCGAGCCGATGCGGGCCGTGGGCTCCGCGCTCGGGGTGGACCCGATGCAGTTCGTCCTCGGCGGGGGCGACGACCACGCCCTGCTGGCCACCTTCCCCGCGGGCACCACCCTGCCCGAGGGCTTCAGCGCCATCGGCACCGTGGGCGAGGCGGGCGGCGCCACCACCGGCGCGGACCTGGTGACGGTCGACGGCGCGGCGTACGCCGGCCACCGCGGCTGGACCCACTTCTGACCCCCGAGCACCCGTCCTGCTCCGCCGGGACCTGACCGAGCCCTCCTAGCCCGAGGCGACCCGGGTGCCCTGGTGGAACCGGACCCGCCACCCGGCGCCGTCGTCCCGCACCCAGACCGAGGAGCGCAGCGAACCCCGCGGGCCGCCGACCCGGTAGGTGAGCAGCACGACGTCGTCGGCCAGCGCCGTGGCCACGAAGTCGCCGGCCGGGCCGGCGACGGCCGGGTCCTCCGTCAGGGCCGCGACCATCGAGGCGCGGTCCCAGACCCGCCCCGAGGCGCCGTGCTCGACGAAGTCGGGGTGCAGCAGCTCCTCGACGCGCGCCCCCTCGGCGCGCAGCGCCGGGTCGAGCAGGGCCTGCTCGCGGCGCACGACCTCGGCGAGGTCCTCGGGGGTGGTCACCGGGCCATCATCGCCCGGAGAAGCACGAACCGCCCCCGACCCGGAGGTCGAGAGCGGTCGGAGCTGCTGCTGGTGGCGACGAGGTCAGCGGGAGACCTTGCCGCCCTTGATGCAGCCGGTGCACACGTTGAGGCGCTGGGGCGTGCCGTTGACGGTCGCCCGCACCCGCTGGATGTTGGGGTTGAAACGACGCTTGGTGATCTTGCGCGACCACGGTCGGTTGTTGCCGAAGCCGGGCTTCTTGGCGCAGATGTCGCAGACGGCAGCCACCGTGCACTCCTCGGGTAGAGCTGGAAAAGTCGGATGTGTCGCGGGCACGAGTCCCGAGCGACGGGGTCCGGGATGATCACCGGACAACCGCACGAGAATAACTCAGGGCGAGGCCTGGACGCGAATCGAGCCCCGGTCAACTAGCGTGAGGCCCTTCACGCACCCTCTCACGGGTGCGTCACCGACTCACACGACGAGCACGACGAGCGGGCGCCGGCCCGCCTCGTCGCACAGGAGCAGCGGGATGCAGGTGGACCAGGCGGGGCAGGTCGACGCCCTGGACCCGCCGGAGGCATCGGTCGCCCGGGACGCGGTGGCCACCTTCGACCTCGACGTCGTGCGCCGGTTCGCCGACCTCGCGGTCCAGGGCCTGTCCTCGGCCCGCGAGGAGATCGACGCCCTGAACGTCTTCCCGGTGCCCGACGGCGACACCGGCACCAACCTGTTCCTCACCGTCGAGGCCGCCCGGGCCGCGCTGGGGGAGTCCCTCGTCGAGCACCCCGAGGACCTGCGCGCCGCCATGCGGGCCTACTCGCGGGGCGCGCTCCTCGGGGCGCGGGGCAACTCCGGGGTCATCCTCAGCCAGCTCGTCGGCGCCCTGCTGCGCCGGATCGCCGCGGCCGAGGCCGACGACCGGTCGGCGTCGGTCTTCGCCGACGGGCTCCGCCGTGCCGCCGACGCGGCCTGGGCCGCCGTGGGCCGCCCGGTCGAGGGCACCATCCTCACGGTCGCCCGGGCCGCCGCCGACGCCGGTCTCGAGGCCGCGGGCGACCCGACGGCGCGTCTGGGCGCGGTCGTGCACGCCGCCCACCGGGCCGCCGTCGAGGCCCTCGCGCTCACCCCGACGCAGCTGGAGCGCCTGGCCCGAGCCGGGGTCGTGGACGCCGGGGGCCGGGGGCTGTGCGTGGTCCTGGAGGCGCTGGAGTCCGCGGTCACCGGGCTCCGCCCCACCCCGGTCGAGCGGCACGTCGGGCGTCCCGGGCTGCCGGTGGTGCTGCCGACCGGCGACCTGACCGAGAGCGGGCCGGCGTACGAGGTCATGTACCTCCTCGAGGCCACCGACGAGGCCGTCGACACCCTGCGCGGCGAGCTCGACCCCCTGGGCGACTCGCTGGTCGTCGTCGGGGGCGAGGGCCTGTGGAACGTCCACGTCCACGTCGACGACGTCGGGGCCGCCGTCGAGGCCGGCATCCGCGCCGGACGGCCGCGCCGGATCGCGGTGACGCACTTCGCCGAGCAGGACGCGCTGAGCCGGGAGCGGCGTACGCCGACCCGCGGACGCGCCCTGGTGGTGGTGGCCGCCGGGCCGGGGCTCGTCGAGCTCTACCGCTCGGCCGGCGCCGAGGTCGTGGAGGGCGGGCCCGGGGACCGACCGAGCACCGGCGACCTCCTGCGCGCGATCGAGGCCACCGGGTGCGCGGAGGTGCTCCTGCTGCCCAACGACGCCGACACCCTGGGCGTGGCCCGGGCGGCGGCCCACGAAGCGGAGGCCCGCGGCGTGCACGTCGTGGTGATCCCCACCCGGGCGCAGGTGCAGGGCATCGCGGCCCTGGCCGTCCACGAGCCGGGCCGCCCCCTCGACGACGACGTGGTCACGATGACGGCCGCCGCCCGAGGGGCGCGCCACGGTGCCGTCACGGTCGCGGTGCGGGAGGCGATGACCTCGGCCGGACCGTGCCGCCCGGGCGACGCGCTCGGTGTCGTCGACGGCGACTTCGTGATCGTCGGGCGCGACCTGTTCGAGGTGGCGTGCGGCGTGCTCGAGCGGCTCCTGGGCGGCGGTGGCGGCGAGCTGGTCACCCTGGTGGCCGGTCGTGACGCCGGCGACCTGGCCGAGGCCTGCGAGCACTGGGTGGGCCGGGCCCACCCCGGCGTCGACGTCGTCGTCCACGAGGGCGGGCAGGACCGCTACCCGCTGCTGGTGGCGGTCGAGTGAGCGACCGCACGAGCCTCCCCGGCCGGACGGGGGTGCCGACGTGGCGGGCGTGACCTGGGACTCGCCGGCCCGGGTGGTCGGGGGACGCCACGCGACCAAGCTGGCCAAGGCCGAGCTCGGGACCGTCGGCGACCTGATCTCGACGTACCCCCGGACCCACGTGCAGAAGGGGTCGCTGAGCCAGCTCGACGAGCTGGTGCCCGGCGACACCCTCTCGATCGTGGGCCGGGTGGTGGGCAGCCGGCGCTTCACCTACACCGACAAGCGCACCGGTCGGGAGGCCTACCGCCTCGAGGTGCGGGTGCAGGCCGAGGACGGGCACCTGCTGCTGACCTACTTCGACAAGAACTCCGGGACCGCCGACTGGCGCCGCGACACCGAGCTGCCCGTGGGGCGGGTGGGGGTCTTCAGCGGCAAGCTGCGCTACTTCCGCGACGAGTGGCAGCTGACCAACCCGGCGTCCCGGCTGTACGACGACGGGGTCGGCGCCGACGGGGCCGTCGACGTCATGCCCGACCTGATCCCGATCTACGCCTCGATCGGCCAGATCACCACCTGGCAGCTCGAGGAGACCATCGACCTCGCGCTCCAGCTGGTCGACCACGTGCCCGAGGTGCTGCCCGTCGAGGTGCGCGAGGCCCACGACCTGGTCGACGCCCGCCAGGCGTTCGGGTGGATCCACCGCCCCGACACCTGGGCCCAGCGCACCCGCGCGGTGACGCGGCTGAAGTGGGACGAGGCGTTCGTCGCCCAGTCGGTGCTGGCCCGGCGCCGCCTCGCCGTGGAGGGCACGGTCGCCAACCCGCGCCCCGGCCGCGCCGGCGGCATCCTGGACGCCTTCGACGCCCGCCTGCCCTTCGCGCTGACCGACGGCCAGCGTCGGGTCGGGGAGGAGATCGGGGAGGAGCTGGGCCGGGGCCACCCGATGCAGCGGCTGCTCCAGGGCGAGGTCGGCTCGGGCAAGACCGTGGTCTCGCTGCGGGCGATGCTCCAGGTGGTCGACTCCGGCGGTCAGGCCGCGCTGCTCGCGCCGACCGAGGTGCTGGCCCAGCAGCACCACCGCTCGATCACCGCGATGCTCGGCGACCTCGCCGCGGGCGGGCTCCTGGGCGGCGCCGAGCACGCCACCCGTGTGGCCCTGCTCACCGGCTCGGCCAACGCGGCCGCGCGGCGGGTGGCGCTCGCCGAGGCCGCGAGCGGCGAGGCCGGCATCGTGATCGGCACCCACGCGCTCCTCGAGGACAAGGTCCAGTTCGCCGACCTCGGGCTGGTGGTGGTCGACGAGCAGCACCGCTTCGGGGTGGAGCAGCGGGCCGCGCTCGGCGCCAAGGCGGCCGTCCCGCCGCACGTGCTGGTGATGACCGCGACCCCGATCCCGCGCACCGTCGCCATGACGGTCTTCGGCGACCTCGACACCTCCACGCTCAGCGAGCTGCCCGCGGGTCGCGGCGAGGTGCAGACCACGGTCGTGCCGACCCGGGCCAGGCCCGCCTGGATCGACCGGGCGTGGCAGCGGGTGCGCGAGGAGGTCGCCGCCGGGCGGCAGGCCTACGTCGTCGCCTCCCGGATCGACCCCGGCGGTCCCGGGGAGTCCGACGGGTCCGCGGAGGAGCCCGTGCCGGGGGAGGAGGCGCCGCGCGTGCTGTTCGCGGTCGACGAGCTCGGCCCCGAGCTGGCCGCCGGCCCGCTCGCCGGGCTGCGCGTGGAGGTGCTGCACGGCCGGCTGGCCCCCGAGGAGAAGGACGCGGTGATGACGGCCTTCGCCGCCGGCGAGGTCGACGTGCTCGTCTCCACGACCGTGATCGAGGTGGGCGTCGACGTGCCCAACTCCACGGTCATGGTCATCCTCGACGCCGACCGGTTCGGCGTCTCCCAGCTCCACCAGCTGCGCGGCCGCATCGGCCGGGGCGGGCACTCCGGGCTGTGCCTGCTGGTCTCGGCCGCCGACCCGGCGAGCGCCTCGATGCAGCGGCTGCTCGCGGTGGCCGCGACCCGCGACGGCTTCGAGCTCTCCCGGGTCGACCTGGAGCAGCGGCGCGAGGGCAACGTGCTGGGCACCCAGCAGAGCGGCGGCCGGGCCGGCGGTCTCAAGCTGCTCTCGGTGCTCCAGGACGAGCCGGTCATCGCCGAGGCGCGCGAGGCGGCCTTCACCCTGCTGCGGGCCGATCCCGAGATGACCGGCGAGCCGGACCTCGCGGCCGCCGTACGCCGCCTGGAGAGCTCCGAGCGGGCCGACTTCCTGGACAAGACGTGACGCGCATCATCGCCGGGTCCGCGCGCGGACGCCGGCTCAAGACCCCCGCGGGCAGCGCCACCCGGCCCACGTCGGACCGGGTCCGCGAGGCGCTGTTCTCGACCCTGGAGTCCCGGCTGGGCGACCTCACCGGCCTCCGCGTCCTGGACCTGTACGCCGGCACGGGTGCCGTCGGGCTGGAGGCGCTCTCGCGCGGCGCCGGCCTGCTCACCAGCGTGGAGTCCGACCGCCGCACGGCCCGGCTGATCACCCAGAACGCCGAGACCCTCGGGTTCCGCCGGGTCGAGGTGGTGGCTCTGCCCGTCGCCCGGGCCCTGGCCGCCCCGCCGCGGGCGCCGTACGACCTGGTCTTCGCCGACCCGCCGTACCCGCTCCCGGAGGTGGAGCTGGGCCAGGCGCTGGCCCTGCTGGCCGGCCAGGGGTGGGTGGGGCCCGACTCGCTCGCGGTCGTGGAGCGGTCCGCCCGGAGCCCCGAGCCGACCTGGCCCGAGGGGCTGGTGCCCGAGCGCAGCAAGGACTACGGCGAGACCGTGCTCTGGTACGTTCGCGCCCGGTCGAGCCGGGACGAGTCGTGAACGAGGAGCAGCAGGTGCGCAGAGCGGTCTGTCCCGGGTCCTTCGACCCCGTCACTAACGGCCACGTCGACATCATCGCCCGGGCCTCGCGCCTCTTCGACGAGGTCGTCGTCGCCGTCGGGGTCAACAAGTCCAAGTCGCGGGCCCGGCTGTTCAGCGCCGAGGAGCGGATGGCGATGCTCACCGACGTCTGCGCGGCGTACCCCAACGTGACGGTCGCCGGCTTCGAGGGCCTGCTGACCACGTTCTGCGCCGAGCGCGGCATCGACGCCATCGTCAAGGGCCTGCGGGCGGTCACCGACTTCGACTACGAGCTCCAGATGGCCCAGATGAACGCCTCGCTCACCGACGTCGAGACGGTCTTCGTGCCGTGCTCGCCGGAGTACTCCTTCCTGGCCTCCTCGCTGGTCAAGGAGGTCGCGACCTTCGGCGGCGACGTCTCGGGCCTGGTGCCCCCGCACGTGTGGACGCTGCTGACCGAGCGGCTCGCCGAGCGCGCCCGCGAGGACGCCGAGGGCTGAGGTCCCGGTGGGCCCGACGGGGCCCGGGCGCCGGCGTTTTGGTCGCACGCGCGATCGGCCGGTAGACTCCCGCAGGTTCTGCTGACATCTCCATGGAAGTGACATTGTGCGCAAGCTCGACCCGAGGGCGCCGCTCGTGCTCGACACGCGCGAGCTCGGCCGCCGCCCGGGGTCCCAGCGCCTGGTGTCGTTCTCCGCGGAGGCGCCGGCAGATCTCGGCATCGAGATCCTGGGTGTCCCCGAAGGCAGCGAGGTCGAGTTCGACCTGCGGCTCGAGGCGGTCATGGAGGGGGTGCTCGTCTCCGGCACGGCGCAGGCCAGGCTGGTGGGGGAGTGCTCACGGTGCCTGGGGCCGATCGAGGACGACGTCCACGTGGATCTCCAGGAGCTGTACGTCTACGACGACCTTCGCGACCACCGTGGGGACGAGCAGGACGACGACGTCAACCGGCTCGAGGACGACCTGGTCGACCTCGAGCCACTGCTGCGGGACGCGGTGGTGCTCGCACTGCCCTTCCAGCCGTTGTGCCAGGACGACTGTCCGGGCCTGTGCACCGAGTGCGGTGCGCGGCTCGCGGACGACCCGGACCACGGGCACGACGCAGCGATCGATCCCCGGTGGGCCGCCCTGGGCGGCCTCACCACCACGGAGTCGGCACCCCACCAGGACTGACCCGGTTCCACCAGCACCACCCGAAGCCAGCACCACCTGAAAGCACGACCGGCTCGACCGAGCCGGTCCCACCTTGACCCGAAGGAGCCATCGTGGCTGTTCCGAAGCGGAAGATGTCGCGCAGCAACACGCGTCACCGCCGTTCTGCCTGGAAGGCCGTCGCGCCCTCGCTGGTGAACTGCGCCAACCCGGCCTGCGCCGCCAAGCACCTGCCGCACCGCGCCTGCCCCGAGTGCGGGCAGTACGGCGCGCGTGCCGACCGCCGCCAGGTCCTCTGACCCAGCGGTAGGACAGCACTCGGTGGCGGCAGGATCCGGCGAGTCCGGTGAGCTGCGCGAGGCGCTCGGGAACCCCACGTTGGCTCCCGAGCTCCTCCAGCTCGCCCTGACGCACCGGTCCTACGCCTACGAGAACGGCAACCTGCCGACCAACGAGCGCCTGGAGTTCCTGGGCGACTCGGTGCTCGGCGTCGTCGTGACCGAGACGCTCTACCTCACCCACCCGGACCTCTCCGAGGGCCGGTTGGCGAAGCTGCGCGCCGCGGTGGTCAACGCCCGGGCGCTGGCCGACGTGGCCCGCACCATCGGCCTCGGCGTGCACGTGCACCTGGGCAAGGGCGAGGAGTCGACGGGTGGTCGGGCCAAGGCCTCGATCCTCTCCGACACCGTCGAGGCGCTGATCGGCGCCGTCTACCTCTCCGGCGGCTTCGAGGAGGCCGGCCGGGTGGTGCACACCCTGTTCGACCCGCTGCTGGTCGCGGCCGCCGACCTCGGCGCCGGCCTGGACTGGAAGACCTCCCTGCAGGAGCTCTGCGCCGGCCACGAGCTCGGCGTGCCGGAGTACGTCATCACCGACGACGGCCCCGACCACATGAAGACCTTCACCGCCCGGGTCCGGGTGGGCGAGCGGCTCCACGGCCACGGCGTCGGGCGCTCGAAGAAGGAGGCCGAGCAGCAGGCGGCCGAGTCGGCGTACCGCACCTTGAGCGAGGAGCACGCCGACCCCGAGACCGCCGAGGCGGCGCTGGCCGCCGGCACCGCTCCCGACGCCCCCGGCGTCTCCTCCTAGCGGACCCGGACCCCCACGCCGTGCCCGAGCTGCCCGAGGTCGAGGTCGTGCGCCGTGGCCTCGAGCGCCACGTCGTGGGCCGCACGATCGCCGAGGTGCAGGTCCTGCACCCGCGCCCGGTGCGCCGCCACGCGGCCGGCCCGGAGGACTTCGCCGACCGGCTCACCGGTCGGACGCTGGTCGACGCACGCCGCCGGGGCAAGTACCTCTGGCTGCCGCTCGACTCCGGCGACGCCCTCACCGCCCACCTCGGCATGTCGGGCCAGCTGCTCGTGCAGCCCGCGACGGCGCCCGACGAGCGCCACCTGCGCGTGCGCCTGGTGCTGCGGCCCGAGGAGGGAGCGCCGGGGGTCGAGCTGCGCTTCGTCGACCAGCGGATGTTCGGCGGGCTGGGGCTCTCCGAGGGGGGCGCGGTGCTGCCGCCCGAGATGGCGCACGTGGCGCTGGACCCCCTGGACCCCGCGTTCGACGACGCCGCCTTCGCCCGCCGGGTGCGGGCCAGCGCCTCGGGGATCAAGCGGATCCTGCTCAACCAGACCGTGGTCTCCGGCGTGGGCAACATCTACGCCGACGAGGCGCTGTGGCGGGCGCGGGTCCACGGCGAGCGGCCCGGGCGCCGGCTCAGCGCCGCCGACGTGCACCGCGTGCTGGCCGCGTGCCGCGAGGTGATGCTCTCCGCGCTCGACCAGGGGGGCACCTCCTTCGACGCGCTCTACGTCAACGTCAACGGGCAGAGCGGCTACTTCGACCGCTCGCTGGAGGCCTACGGCCAGGAGGGCCGGCCGTGCTCGCGCTGCGGCACCCCGATCCGGCGCACGACGTTCATGAACCGCTCGTCCTTCACCTGCCCGGTCTGCCAGCCGGCGCCGCGGCGCTCTCCGCGCCGGGTTGTCGGACCTCGCGCCTCGTGAGACTCTGGTAGGCGGCCCGATCGGGCCCGCACCTCCGTGCCGCACCACCGGCAGCCCCCAGCACCCGCACCTCGGAAGGCACCACCATGGCCAAGGCCCTGCTCGGCTTCGCGACCGGCACCGACCCCCGCGTGGTGCCCCACCTCCAGGCCGAGAACCGCCTGCTGCGCCGCCGCGTCGGCGACCTCGAGGACGTCGTGCTGCGCCTCCAGGCCGAGAACGACGCCCTGGCCGCCCTCGCCACCGCCTCCGTGGACGACGCCGTGGCGCGCGACGGCTCGCTGGCGCGCGCCTGACGCGTCGCTCAGCCCGACCGGGCCCGCCCGCAGGTAGGGTCGGGCACGCTGCGCCTTCCCCGCTGCGGAGCACCTGACGTCCGTCCCCCACCCCGATCCCGGGGGTCGGTCACCACCCGGTCGCTGCAGGGAGTCCGATGTACCTCAAGAGCCTCACGCTGAAGGGCTTCAAGTCCTTCGCCTCCGCGACCACCCTCCAGCTCGAGCCCGGCATCACCTGCATCGTGGGTCCCAACGGCTCGGGCAAGTCCAACGTGGTCGACGCGCTCGCCTGGGTGATGGGGGAGCAGGGCGCCAAGACGCTGCGCGGCGGCAAGATGGAGGACGTCATCTTCGCCGGCACCTCGGGCCGCCCGCCGCTGGGCCGGGCCGAGGTGGCGCTCACGATCGACAACACCGACGGCGCCCTCCCGATCGAGTACGCCGAGGTCACGATCAGCCGGACGATGTTCCGCAACGGCGGCTCGGAGTACGCCATCAACGGCCAGCACTGCCGGCTGCTCGACGTGCAGGAGCTGCTCAGCGACTCCGGCATCGGCCGGGAGATGCACGTCATCGTCGGGCAGGGCCGGCTCGACTCGATCCTGCACGCGACCCCCGAGGACCGCCGCGGCTTCATCGAGGAGGCCGCCGGCGTCCTGAAGCACCGCAAGCGCAAGGAGAAGGCCCTCCGCAAGCTCGACGCGACCCAGGGCAACCTGACGCGGCTCGGCGACCTGCTCAGCGAGATCCGGCGCCAGCTCAAGCCCCTGGGCCGCCAGGCCGAGGTGGCCCGCCGGGCGCAGGTCGTGCAGGCCGACGTCCGCGACGCCCGGGCCCGGCTGCTGGCCGACGACCTGGCGACCGCGCGCACAGCGCTGGCCCGGGAGCTGGCCGACGAGGGCGTGCTGCTGGCCCGGCGCGCCGAGGTCGAGGGCGCGCTGGCCGCCACCCGGGAGTCCGAGGCGGGCCTCGAGGCCGCGCTGCGCGAGGACCTCCCCGCCCTCGCGGCGGCGCAGGAGACCTGGTTCGCCCTGTCCGGGCTGCGCGAGCGCCTGCGCGGCACCGCCGGACTCGCCGCCGAGCGCGTCCGCAACGCCTCGAGCCAGCCCGCGGCGCCGGTCGGTCGCGACCCCGAGGAGCTGGAGGACCAGGCGCAGCGCGTGCGGGTGCAGGAGGAGGAGGCCACCGCCGCGGTGACCGCGGGTCGCATCGGACTGGACGCCGCCGTGGCCGCCCGCCTAGACGCGGAGCAGGCGCTCGCCGCCGAGGAGCGGTCCCTGGCCGCCCTCCAGCGCGCCGCGGCCGACCGTCGCGAGGGCACCGCGCGGCTGCACGGCCAGGTCAACGGGCTGCGCAGCCGGGCCGCGGCCGCCGAGGAGGAGGTGGGCCGGCTCACCGAGGCGCGGGCGGCCGCCGTCGCCCGGGCCGAGCGGGCCCAGCGCGACTTCACCTCCCTGGAGTCGCGGGTCGCCGGGCTCGACGCGGGCGAGGAGGGCCTCGACGCCGAGCACGAGGCCGCCAGCGCCCAGCTCGACGACCTCGAGTCGCGGCTGGCCAAGTCCCGCCTGGACCTCACCGCGGCCGAGCGCGAGCGCAGCAGCGTCCTGGCCCGCAAGGAGGCCCTCGAGCTGGGGCTCGCCCGCAAGGACGGCGCGGGAGCCCTGCTCGCGGCCGGCGAGCAGGTCACCGGGCTGCTGGGGTCGGTCGCGGCCCTGCTCGACGTGCGGGCGGGCTACGAGACGGCCGTGGCCGCCGCCCTGGGCAGCGCGGCCGACGCCGTGGTGGTCCGCGACGTCGAGTCGGCCCTGGGGGCGATCACCCACCTCAAGGACGACGACCTGGGCCGGGCCGGCCTCGTGCTGGGCGGGCCGGGGGTCGCTCCCGCCCCCACGCCGTCGCGGTCGCGACCCGTCGGCGACCTCTTCACCGGCGCGACGTACGCCGTGGACGTGGTCGGGTGCCCCGCCGACCTGCGTCCCGCCCTCGAGCGCCTGCTGGCCGGGGTGGTCGTCGCCGACGACCTGGCGGCCGCCCGGCTGCTGGTCCGCGACCACCCCGACGTCACGGCCGTGACCCGCGACGGTGACGTCCTCGGCGCCCACTTCGCGGCCGGCGGCTCCAGCAGCGCCCCCAGCCTGATCGAGGTGCAGGCCGCGGTCGACGAGGCGTCCGAGCGCCTGACCGCCGCCGCGCACGCGGTCGAGCGCCTGACCTTCGACGTCGCGACCCTGGACCGCGAGCGCGAGGAGGCCCAGCGCCGGGTCGACGTCGCCCTGGCCCGCCTGCACGAGTCCGACGCCACGCTGGCCGCGGTCGCCGAGGAGCTGGGCCAGCACGGCTCGGCCGCCCGCAACGCCCGGGCCGAGGCCGCGCGCCTCGAGGACGCGATCGGCGCCGCCGTGGTGGCGCGCGACCGCGACGCCGAGGGCCTGGCCGATCTCGAGGCCCGGTTGGCCGCGGTGCACGACGCGCCCGAGGAGGAGCCCGACCCGGGCGAGCGCGAGCGCCTCGCCGAGCAGGCGCGGGCCTCCCGCGCCGCCGAGACCGACGCCCGGCTGGCCCTGCGCACCGCCGAGGAGCGC